>CAMCAW010000003.1 GCA_945872855.1 Rickettsia typhi
TTTACTCGCAGATAACGCCATCAACAATTACGCCACAATTTCTAGCGCAACAAATTTAACGATTACTTCAAACAATTCTTCCATCAGCAACTATGGCCAAATCACTGGCGGCGAGGGCGGCGTTGGTGCTAAAACAACTTTAAATGCTGTAAATGGATCGATTATAAATTACAATAACGCGCTAAATAACTCAGGTTTTATTGCAAAAATAACCTCAGCGAATTATCTAGAATTGAACGCAATTAACATTGAGAATTATAGCAATATCGCCAGCAAAAATAATCTTACAATTAACGCGATAAATTTAACTAATGGTGTGAGCGAATATAATCCTTCTGCAAACCTCGATCCCAATAAAACTAAGGCTTCGATATATTCTAATGCTGCGCTGAATTTAAAAATTGATGACGCATTTGCTAATAACCGAGCTAGTTATATCGCGGCTTGGGGCGATGTTAATGTTAAATCGCGAATTGCTGGTGGCGATGGTTTGTTTAAAATGAATAGCTTTAGCAATATTTCTGCAACGCTAGAATCTTTTACGGGAAATTTAGAAATTGATGCGAAAACTTTTGTGAATAAACGTAGCGATTTAGATTTACAGATAATTGCAACGGCCACAAATTCTTCTAATGATGAGCGTTTTAGGTTTTATGAATCTAGTGCTAGCCAAAATAGTGGTTACGGCGCAATTCAAGGGTTTGGCCTAGATTTATTAGTATTTGACGGCGTTAGCAAAGCAGCGGAAGTTCCGAACTATAAATCGCAATATTCTTATTTAATCTCAGATGGTTGGGCCATAGATAGCTCTATCGAAAAATGGATTTCTGTAAAAAGATCTGCCGCAGATTCTAATCTCGATTCTCTCATAAAAACCTCCGCAGGCAATATCGCCATAAACTCAGATAACTTCACCAACGAAAATTCTTCCATCACTTCACTTGGAGACATTAACATCAACACCGCTTCATTTGCCAATAGCACAACCGAAATAAACTATAGCATAAACCACCAATGCCATGCTTATGGCGGAACATGCTACATCTACGACATCTCTGCCCCAAAATCAAAATGGGATAGCAGTTATGGCAAGATTGTTAGAGCAGAAGATGGATCGGCTAAAACGCTAGGCAATGGCGGAATCTTCACCTTTGAGCAAGCGGGAAGTTTCTTCAATTCTTCGATCTCTGCTAAAGGCGATATTAATATTATCAACATCACCGCCTTTGGCAATGGCATTAAGCGAGACCACGATACTACTTTATCGGGTGCAACCTTTGGCACAGACTATGCCCGAGATACCGCCTACATCGCCCCAAGCCTAGCCACCTTAAAATCGACAGGCACAGTGGATCTTGCTACTATCGTTAAATCCTCGCTCTCATCTATCAATTTACCCTCTCTAGGCCCAATAGAAAAATCTACCAACCCCAACGCCCCGCTCTTCGAAACCCGCTTAGAATTTATCGACATCACAAAATTCTACGGCTCAACCTATTTCTTCAACGCCATCGGATACCACCTAGACACAAACAATAAGCGCCTTCTCGGCGATGACTATATCCAACAAAAACTCATAGAAAGGGAGCTAGCAGAAATAAACTCTACCAGCGAGATAATAAAAATCGCAGTCTCGGGCGGTGATCTTGCAACTTACAAAACTAAAACGGCGGTAATTGCAAAAACTTTAATTGATAACGCGATCTCGCTGCAAGATTCTCTAGGTCTAACGGTGGGAGTGGCGCTAACTTCGCTGCAGGTCTCGCGTCTTACAAAAAATATTGTATGGTTTGAGGAGATGACTCTAAGCGACGGAACGGTGGTGATTGCCCCAAGGGTTTATCTCTCAAGCGATGATCGCAATAAGCTGAATAATTTTAACATGAGAACGGGCGAGATTCTTAGCGCGGAGAATATTGTTATTACGGGGGATTTAGGGGTTAATGGTAATGCGGCAAATGTTGCAACTTCGGTTGTAAGTAATGCGGGAACGATATTTGCGAATAACAATGTTAGTGTTACTGGCGTGAAGGAGATTAATAATGTTGGTAGAGATGTGAACGCTGTTGCGGTAGTTGGGGCTGGGGCTGGAACGGGATCTTCAACGGGAACCGCAACAGGAATCACAGAAAATTCCAACGCCAATAGAAACTCTACAATCATCGCAGGAAATAACGGCGCGGGGAATTTAACCCTAAGCGCAACAGACAACATAATTAACGCAGGAAACTTAATCGCGGGAAAGTTGAGCAATGATGCAGCAAATAGCGTGAGCACGGCCATCAGCACTAGTAGCGCTACTAGCATTAACGGCATTAGTGGCGCTCGTAGCATCGTTAATATTAGGAGCCAAGATATTGCTGTTACTAATCTCGCTGCGCCAATCCTTCTCGCTAGCAGTTCGGCAATAAATATTACCAGCGCGAATAAAAATATTATTAACAGAAGCGATAGTAATATTATCTCTGGCGGAAGTGTAAATTTAACTGCGGTTGCGGTTGCGAACGCGAATGCAATTGCGAATAATATTCCCATTGATAGCGCCACCTACAACGCCAGCGGAAATATCGTAAATCGCGGAAACATCACCGCAACAGATGCCCTAAACATTACCGCGAATAATGTTTTAAATCTCTCAATAGTGCAGACTAATGATGCGAATCTTCTCAATCAAAACACTGCGCTTGTTGGAAGCAATGCGACTAACTTAACAACGACTACAGTTACAACTGAAGGCATCAACGCCTTTGGGAAGAGAAGAGCAACAACTACTACAACCACAAGCTATAATAACGCTGGCGATGATTTTAATGTTTATCAGCTTGGGGCGGGGGATTATGCGAGAGCAGGCGGGAATATTACTTCGACATTACTGCATAGTGCAAGCATGAGCGGCGGAAGCATCAACATTAATGCGGGAAATGATTTTGTGAATCTTGCGGCAAATATTACAACAGCAAGAAATACGCTAGCTGATGCAACTACAAGCTCGGGAAGTGCGGCGATCATTGCGGGTGATGATATTAACATTGCAACGCTTGAGTTGAGGAATAGAACTGAGACTTCTTGGGGAACGAAGAAGAAGGGTGGGACGAGTATTGTTGATATTATGGAGAATCTTGGTAGTGAAATTACATCAGGAGGAAATATTTCTCTTATAACAACGGGCCTTGGAACAGACATCGAAGGCACTCAAGCTCTATCTCTCTATAATCAACAGCAATCAGAATTAGCTCCGCTACAAACACAGTTAGAACAGCTTAAAACCGAGCGGCAAGCTTTTAAAACCGAGCATGATTTAACTTTTAAAACTGAACATAAATCAAGCAGTAATAATATTCTAAGCCTTAAAGGCCAAAGAGATTTAGATTCTCAAATCACCAATCTGCAAAATCAAATCGATGCCACAACTCAAAAATATAACAGCCAAATCTCGCCATTGCTATTAAATGCGGGCTCTAACATTAATATTATAGGAAGTAATATCGCTGCTACAAACTCTAGCGCCATCACCCTAAACGCCAACAGCAACATAAATATTCTAAACGCCACAGATTCCTCATACCACGAATCCTCCTCACACAAAAAAGGCTCAGTAAGAAACACAGAATCGCTTCAAATTGATTATGTAGAAACCGCTAAAAAATCTACGCTAACCGCAAATAACATAAACCTCTCAAGCGGCAGTGAAACCAGTGGTGGAGGCACTAGCAACGGAAACATCTTAATCCAAGCCTCAACCATAAACACAACAAACAACCTAGCCATTGGCACCAACACCCTAATCCAAACCCAAAACGGCTCCTACCAAACAGACGCCAACGGCAACTACCTCACACAAAGCCGCAACGTAGTAAATAACCTAACAATTCAAGACGCAGTGCTCAACGAGAGCCACTATTCTCAAACATCGCGCAGCTATCACGGAATCGCAAAAGTAGGCGCAAATATCACTTCAACTGCAATCGGAGTTATTTCTGGCATTAGCAATTATTCCTATAACCTAATTAGCCCAATTCTAACAGAGCTAGACGACCCACTACAAAAGATCGCAGGCAAAGCTCTTCCAGCTTCACTAGACAGATTAATAACAGATAAAATAGACGCCCATGATTTAAAGCATAAATATGATGATTTGCTAACGGACAATTCCCTCTACAACATCAAAAATAAAACCTTCGAAACCACTACAAAAACCAATATCGCAACTTCAAATTTAAACATCGGGAATAATCTTGATATTGCAACCAATCAAAACACGATAATCCAAGCAAGCGTTATAAACACTGGCACCGCAGATATTACGCCAGATAAATCTAACAACGCGATTGACGGGCATGTTAATATTACAACGAATAATCTTTATATTTTAGCAGATCAAGAATCTACGTTAACTACGGCGGAGCATAAGCTTACTAGAACTTTGATGTTTCGTAATAATAATAACGGGGAGATCAATACTAGCATTGTTAATACAGAGATTAACAGTAAGGGTAATAACCTAAACCTCGCCATCGCCAACAGCGCCATAGTTTCTTACGATGCAAACTTATTTGACTCAACCAGCAAAACTTTAAACGCCAATAACAGCGAAACTCAAAATCAAAACCTAATCTATCTAACAGCACTCGCAAACCAAACCGCCACCAACGGCAACGTAACCCTCTACAATCCAACAACAGAAATCGCCCAAAGCTGGAACCACACCACAAGAGGCCTAACCGACGCAGGAACCGCAGTAGTTGCAATCGGTGCTGTAGTAGCAGTAGTTGCAACCGCAGGATCTGGAGCCTCACTATTAGCAGTAGCCGCAACCGCTTCAGCATCTGCAGCAGCAAGCACCGCAGCAGTATCTGCCACTAACGCCAGCATGAACGCTGACGGCGATCTCTTCAAGCAAATAAAAACCATTAACGTTACGGCGTATAAAGATACTACGAGTGAGGAATCGCTGAAGAACATCGCGATTGCAGGAGTAACCGCAGCGTTAACTGTGGGAATTGCTCAAGGGGTTTCTTCGTTGAGTTCTGCGGGAGGAGCGGGAGGAGCTGGTGCAGGTGGCGCGGGGGGAGTAGGTGGAGTAGGAGCAAGTGTTGATGTTACTTCAATGCAAATTTCGCAGAATAATACTTCTCTAGTGTTTAATGCGCCGGCTTCAACATTTGCGCCATCGTCAATTGCTTCTGGTGCGAACACCGTTAACGCACTAAACACCGTAAACACCGCCGCAACCCTAACCGAAAGATTCTCAACCGCGATAATGCAATCAGGAATAAACGGAATCTCTCAAGCTGCAGCACAATCTGCAATTAACGGTGATAGCTTTACGCAAGCTCTTAAGAATCAAGGGGTGAATTTGCTGATAAACGCAATCGGGCAAGTTGGCGCGAATGAGATTGGAAACCTCGCTCATGGCGCAACTGATAGTGAGAATTATGTTCTAAACAGCGCGGGAGAAAGAGTTACTTACTTCGGAAACAACATCACGCAAATCAGCGTCGCAGAGCAACTCGCGCTTCATGCAGGGCTTGGTTGTGCGATGGCGATTGCGGGGGGTAATAATTGTGGAGCGGGGGCTGCTGCTGGGATAATGGGAGAGCTAACCTCAAATACATTGAATGCTAATACCAATCTTACTAATCAACAAATTATTGAATCGGCAAGGATTACTGGCGCTCTGACATCTGCAGCAATTGCTGGCCCCGATGATGGCAACAGTGTTTTTGCTGGCGGGAATATTGGGAGTAATGCTGCGGCGAATAATGATTTGGCTGTTTATGTGGATCGTGAGGGTGCTGCTAGGAATGGGCATGCTGGACTTTATTTGCAAGATCAAAATGGAAATTGGTATTTTTACGATGGAGGAGTTGCTAAAAATACTCCAATAAATCAGCTATCTTTAGCGTTAAATATGTCGTATCCAGCGCAAGTTAGTTTAGTTGATTTAAATGCCCCTAATTCTATCGCGATAAGCGATAATCTAATCGAAAATCCAAATATTGTATATATAAAAACAACTTCAGAGCAAGATGCCGCAATGTTTGCAAAAGCAAGCGATTCAAAGTCAAATCCTGGTGATTATAGACTATGTTCAAGAAATTGTCTTGATATGGTACAAGAAATTTTAAAGGCTGGAAGCGTTCCTTATCCGATTGATTTTAACCCTAGGCCAAATGCTTATTTTGAGAAGTTAAAAGAATTTTATCCTAATAATAAAACAAATGTTGGTTATGAAAATTAAGGTATATTTAGTATTAATTTTGTTATTGATTGATTCTTGTTCGTTCAGAAAAAAAATAGAGATAATTAATTTGGCATACGAGGACAGTTTATTGCAAATCAATTTAAATATAACTCATAAAGAAAAAATTAATAATTCATACTCTTATTACGGGGATTTTAACCTTCAAATTTTTGATCCTGCTAGAACAGGAGAGCTGCAATATTTTATAGTAAGATATAAAAATGAAAAATCGAAAATATATTACAATACCGCTGTTGATTATGGAGATTTTTGGAGTCACCCTTCGATAGATAAAAATGGTAATATGAAAGAAAAAATTTATATAGTTTTTAAAGAGCGCAACCTAGACCCAAAAAATTTATCAATAGTAAAAATTGACAAAAAATTTAGATACCTACCGTTGGATTTTTATGATCATAAAAAATAACAGCGAAACTCAAAATCAAAACCTAATCTATCTAACAGTACTCGCAAACCAAACCGCCACCAACGGCAACGTAACCCTCTACAACCCAACAACAGAAATCGCCCAAAGCTGGAACCACACCACAAGAGGCCTAACCGACGCAGGAACCGCAGTAGTTGCAATCGGTGCTGTAGTTGCAGTAGTTGCAACCGCAGGCTCTGCGGGAGTAATAATAACCGCTACGCTTTCTAGTGCCGCAAGCACCGCAGCAGTATCTGCCACTAACGCCAGCATGAACGCTGATGGCGATATGTTTAAACAAATAAAAACTGTTAGCGTTACTTCTTATAAAGATACTACGAGTAAAGAATCGCTAAAGAATGTCGCGATTGCAGGAGTAACTGCAGCGATAACATTAGGGATTGTTCAAGGAGTTTCTCCGTTGAGTTCTGCGGGAGCCAGCGGTGGAGCAGGTGGAGCGGGGGCTGGAGCGGGTAGCGCAGGAGGAGCGACCGCCAGCGTAGACATCACCGCAATGCAGCTCCCTCAAGGAAATACTACGCTAGTGTTTAACCCGCCAGCTTCAGCATTTGCATCAAACACCATCAACACCACCGCAACCCTAACCGAAAGATTCTCAACCGCACTAACACAATCAGGAATAAACGGAATCTCGCAAGCTGCAGCACAATCTGCAATTAACGGCGATAGCTTTACGCAAGCTCTAAAAAATCAAGGGGTGAATCTGTTAATCAACGCAATCGGGCAAGTTGGCGCAAATGAAATCGCCACCTCCGCAAAAGCAGGAAACATTAGCAACGCAACTCACATAGCAGCAACCACAACCCTAGGCTGCGCCATGGCAGTAGTAGGCGGAAACAACTGCGCCGCAGGAGCCGCATCAAGTTTAGTTGGCGCAATAATTGGAGGATTTTCTTCGCAAAATCCCGATATTATTAACAAACAACAATCTACAGCAATCGCACAATTAGTAGGAGCAATAACAGCGGCAGCAATTGTTGGGCCAGATGGCGGCAATTCTGTTTTTGCCGCAAGCCAAATTGCGCAAACAACTCAGAATGTTTATAGCGAGATTGGGGTTTTGTTCACACCAGAAGAGAAAAATCAGATTGATCAAGCTCTTATCGGAGGCAATTTAAGTAAGGCGCAAGAGCTTGTAAATCAATTCTCACAAGGAAAAAATTTAACAGAAAATCAGAAGGAGAAGCTTGCTAATCTTTTTGAGGGAAATGTTTCTGAGAGTGAGTTTTTAGCGGATCTAACGCCAGAGGATAAGGAGCAGATTTTATTGGTGGATGAAAAAACTAAGAAGCCTACTTCGATTGGGATTTTCTTTGAGGGGACGGATAATGATAGATATAGAGATGCATTTAATTTGACAGATCCTAGTAAGAATATCGAGTCGAATGTGGCTCGGTTGTTTGATCTTTATAATTGAAAGAGAATTTATTTAACTGGCGTTGGAAGTTCTGGCGGTCTGGATACTCTCTGTCAAGGTACTGGTTGCGGAGCCAGTGGAAAACAAAATTATGCCTCGAAACAAATCCTAGAATATTACAATCCAGAAAATCCAAAACTACTAGTAATTGATAAGGTTGGAGCTAGTCGCGGAGGGCCTATCGCGCGAGACTTCGGTAACAAACTTATAACAAATGGCGTGCTTGATTCACAGGGCAATCAAGCAATCCCGCCTCAGTTTATAATCCTCCGTTCAGAATTATTATTCGACAGCGTTGCTTCCTTCGGCATCTCAGGAAACGGTATTGACTGGGGCAAAGATTTCTCAATCCCAAAAAACACAATTGCAATTCAAGCTGTCGCCGCTGATGAAGGGCGAAATCACTTCGACCTACAATCAATAAAATTCTCTGATGGAACTTTGGCAAATCCAAATTGGATTGAACAAAGCTTTGCGGGCGCTCATTCTGATATTCTTGGAAGTTATGCGCAGGGCTATCAAGGTAAAAATAATGATATTCAGTTTTACACACTCAACTGGATGGCGAATCAAGCTAATCAATCAATACCTCCGCTAAATGAAGGCGAGCGTATTTTTCAACCAGTGCCGCAAAATCAACAACCATCGCCATATTTTGAGGCGATGTATAACCTTTATAATCAAGCTTCTACGACTTATAACCAAAATCCAAATGAAGAGAATAAAATCACTTTGGATGCCGCAAAATCAATCTTGAATGATAAATATATTCACAGTGAAGATTGGAGTGCGCCTTGGAATTATAACATCGGAAGTGGTAGAGGGGTGTTTTATCCGAATGATCAGCTTTTAAAATAAAAATTAAATTTAAAGAGAATTATTATGAAAATTTTTAGTAGAGTGTTTTTGGGAGTCATTTTTATTTCTTTGGTTTCTTGTGCTCCGATTTCTTCTCCAAGAATTAGCTTGGAAAATGATAGTTATGGCTTTATACACAATATTAAGGGAAATTGGAATAAGATAAATATTCTGGGGCGCACTAAATTGAACCCTGGACAATCTAGTTCCGAAAATTTCTACCTAAAATCCAAATCAGAAATCTTTGGCCCAGTCCATTTGCAATGGGAAAACGCCGCTGGTAAAAAATTTACCAAAGATTTTATCTTCGAAGAATCGCAATTAAGTTTTGATAGAAAAAATGGATACATTGAAAAGAATATATGCTTCTACTTCACCCAAGAAGGCGTAGAAACTTATATCTCCCAAGGATGGCCAGATCGATGTGCAATTCAAAAAAGAGAAGGAAAACAAATTAATAAATCATCACAAAAATAAATCTCAAAAGTGATGATAGAAAATTATAAAATATTCAGAGAACGTCCCACATTCCGTTGGATGCCGCAAAATCAATTTTAAATGATAAATATATTCACAGTGAAGATTGGAGTGCGCCTTGGAATTATAACATCGGAAGTGGGCGCGGAGTGTTTTATCCGAATGATCAGCTTTTAAAATAAAAATTAAATTTAAAGAGAATTATTATGAAAATTTTGAATAGAATATTTTTTGGACTCGTTTTTATTTCTTTGGTTTCTTGTGCTCCGATTTCTTCTCCGGGAATTAAGTTTGAAAATTATAGTTATGGCTTTATACGCAATATTAAGGGAAACTGGAATAAGATAAATATTCTGGGGAGTACCGAATTGAACCCTGGACAATCTAGTTCCGAAAATTTCTACCTAAAATCCAAATCAGAAATCTTTGGCCCAGTCCATTTACAATGGGAAAACGCCGCTGGTAAAAAATTTACCAAAGATTTTATTTTCGAAGAATCGCAATTAGATTTTGATAGAAAGCATGGATATATCGGAAAAGACATATATTTCTACTTCACGCAAGAAGGCGTAGAAATGCACATTTCCCAAGGATGGCCAGATCAATACATACTTCAAAAAAGAAGAAAGGGGCTAGCTGAATCTCAAAAACAAATTAATAAATCATCACAAGGCAAGGTGCCTCAAATCTAACACACTCTCTCCCTTCATAAATTCATAAAATTTGGTTACCTGAAAAGGCAGGAAATATTGTGCCGAGAGAGACAAAAGGCTTTAACTTATTTAAATAATATCTTGGGAATCGAGGCTCCTAAGGAGCGCGAGAAGATTGCAGATTTTAGTGAATCAGAAAAAGAAAATATGAAAATAATTGACTCAATTAAGGCTGAGAACCCGAGTCTTGATAATGTGCAATTTGAAAAAAAACTAGAGAAAATTTCTTTTGGGAAAAAGACTTAAAAAACCTAGGTATCTTCTCCTGGGATAATTTCTTTTATTGATAAAACTCGATAAAATTTAGGGGTGTTATTTCTATCTGTTTCTACATTAACATCTACTCGGTAAGAAGCCCTAAGAGGGTTCATTTTTGGATCGCCTTTTAGGCTCATTACCCTATCCCTATCAATTTCAGAAATTATAAATATTGGTAAATCCTTTCCAGATATCGCTTTTATTATCGCTCTTTCTGTAGTTTTGCCATCAGCCTTTGATTTATCTATGTTGGCTTGATAGAAATACATCAAAACATCTTTGTAATCAGCATCGCTTTTTTCTTCTAAAATACTTTGAGCCAATAATGCACCTTTCTGAGCTTCAAAAACCTCATCGCTTTTGTATTCGAATTTTATATGAATTTTTTTATTTTCAGTTTCATTTGAATATTCCGCGACTGAGAGCCCTAATTTTCCTTTTTTTGAAGCTACCTGCAAGAACTGAGCTACATCTTCACATTGTTTTTTAGAGTATTCGATCTCTTCAGCTTTAATACTTTTTACATCCCTCTTAGATAAGGCTCTGAAGAAGCCAATAGCCTTATCTACATTTTCAATAAATTTGACAAAAATATCCGTATAGTTTGCCACACTAACCAGCATTCCCAAGACATCTACCGCACCAGCTAATTCAGCTAGAATGCAATTATTCTCTATTTTTGTTATGTATAGCTTGATATCATTTATATCTTTAACCTTTTTACCTTGAGATCGCAGCTCATCTGTTAAATGTTTTCTATATTGTTTTGCAAGAGAGCCGAAAGACAGGGTAAGCTCTGTCAATTCTATTGGCTCATGTATGTCGAAATGTAATAATATTCTAGCGTCGCTAACTGACATTTAAAAAGAAGTTTATTATTTGAATTTTGTTAAATTATTCGTATTAATTTTATTATTCTATCTCTTTGATGAAAAGATTTTAAAAATCTTGCCACCTGTATTAAGCGGAAGTCAGGCTGATCGACCTTGAAGAAAAATGGGGTAAAAAATATCCGCTAGTTTTAAAATCTTGGAATAATAACTGGCATAATTTATCAGGATATTTTAAATATTATGCGGAAATTAGGAAAATGATTTATATCACAAATGCTGTGGAGGGCCTGCACAGACAGATCCGCAAGGTTACCAAAACTAAGGGTGCTTTTACCAGCCAAGCAGCGCTTGAGAAATTAATTTATTTGGCGATTAAAAATATCGCGAAGAAATGGAATAATCAGCCAGTGCAAAATTGGAGCCTGATTGTTGGGCAGCTGGATATATTTTTGCAGGCAGGCTGAGGTTGGATTTAGCCTAAAGAGGGATTTGACACGGAGTTATGGACGTTGCCAATTGGTTTCATTTCTAAGTTCATAGTTATATGTTCCGAGAGGCATTTTATCTGCATCAACCTCAATAAAAAACTCCTTAATATATTCATCTCGATATGGAATAGACATAATTCTTTTTAAAATAGTTTCTCCTTCCTTATTCCAATATTTTTTCCAAGTTTTTTCTGGGCTTTCAAATGTTATAACGTATACATAGCTCTCTTTGTCATTAATTAAAAAAAACTTGTGAACTATTATAGGTACTGCTGCAACTGACGCATTGCGGAATCTGTAAATAATGCTTTTTACAACACTTTTATCATTCACACTTAACGAAAGTTGTCTATTTTCCTTTCTATCTGCAATATCTTGTATTAAAGATAGGGCCACAACAGATGCTGGATTTTTATACTTCGCCTGCACATTCCTTAATACTTGAATCGTCAGGCCAGTTTCAAATATACCTTTTTCTTTGAATGGCTCTAGGGAGGTTATGTAGGTATTTTCTATTTTGTAATCAGTCCAATTATGAGGTTTTAAAATTGCGATTCCTTTGAAATAAGTCCATTCATAGCCGCGTGGCGCTTTGGGAATTAACTGAAGTAATTGTTCAGGTTCATTTTGTTTTGAAGCGTTTTGATGGGTGCATGATGGTAAAATTTGAGATATGATTAGTAAAAATAATAATTTGAATTTCATTTTATTGCGTTTTTTAGTTAACATAGCGCATCCCAAAATTCAGACCAAAAACTCTTCAATTATTGCATCGGCAGCGGAATCACCGGTAAAGCTGGTGGCGCACCATTCGCGCTAGAAGAATTTGCCGCCTTCTGCTTCTCTTGCTCTTGCTTCAAAAATGCTGGCGGAACTTTTATTTCTTGATTGCCGCTTGCATCTGCCGCAGGAGGATTTCCTACTACCGTCGCCGCAGCGCCTCCAGCCCCTGCAGCGCCATCTGCCGAAGCTCTCACCCCCTGAACCTGCGTAACCGCTCCTCCCATAGGCTGGGTTGCAATTAATTGTGGCGCTGCTTGAGTTATTGTATTTGGTTGCGCAGCAGCCGCAGCACCCTGATTCGGCGCATTCTGCGTTGCATCTTTTTTCACATAAAGATTCTGCAAATAATTGTTTAAAGTTGGATCGTTTTTAATTCGCTCTTGCCGCTCTCTAACTTTCGCTTCTAAAAATTTTTCTTTTTCTTCATTTTCTTTATCGAAGATTTTTTTGTAAGAGGCGATAGAGAGGCATTTATTCTCATGCCAGCAACGACCTTTGCCGCAGTCGCAGGCATAGGTTATGGCGCTGGTGCAAATGTCATATTTATCGAATTTACTTTCGCAGCTATCGCCGCAACCATTGCCAAATTCGCGCCACACACCTTTATTTTCGTCGCAAATTTGGCGATCATCGAACGAGGTTTGGCGCGCATATTGAGCATTAGCAAGGGTTGCGCTGAATAGGAAAAAAAATAATAGAACAAATTTTTTTGTAATTTTCATTTTTTTCGAGAAACTATTTTTGATCGAGTCAAGCGCGCCGCGCCACAGAGAGCTATTGTAAAACTTTTTGCAACTCACTCAAAACCTCGTCACCCATTTGCGAGCAAGAAATTTTATCCTCGCCAGATCTAGCAATATCAGCAGTGCGCAGGCCTTTATTCAAAACATTTTCAATCGCTTTTTCAATTGCGTCAGCTTCTTTTGCATAGCCAAATGAGTATCTGAACATCATCGCCAAACTAGAAATTGTTGCGATAGGGTTTGCCACGTTGCGGCCAGCAATATCAGGTGCCGAACCGTGCACTGGCTCATAAAGAGCATGCTGTTTTCCTGCAATTTTTGCCCCCAAAGAAGCCGAAGGCAACATGCCAAGAGATCCCGTCAACATTGAGGCCACGTCAGATAAAATATCGCCAAACATATTGCCAGTAACCATCACATCAAATTGCTTGGGGCTGCGCACCAACTGCATCGCGGCGTTGTCAACATACATGTGCGAAAGCGCAATTTCGGGATATTTTGCTACACCAATTTCAGTAACAACTTGGCGCCACATTTCTGTAGTTTCGATAACATTTGCTTTATCGATTGAGCAAAGTTTTTTGCCGCGAATTTTGGCTAAATCAAACGCTACATAAGCAATTCTTTCTACTTCGGTCGAAGTGTATGTCATGGTGTTGAAGCCGCGTCTGGTGCCGTCTGGCAAGGTTTCAACGCCGCGCGGTTGGCCAAAATATAGATCGCCCGTAAGTTCGCGCACAATCATAATATCTAGACCTTCAACCACTTCTCTTTTTAAAGTAGAGCTATCAACCAAAGCATCGAAAACCTTAGCGGGGCGTAGGTTGGCGAAGAGTTGCAATTCTTTTCTAATGCCAAGCAAGCCGCGTTCTGGGCGATGTTTATATTCTAAACTTTCCCATTTTGGGCCGCCAACTGCGCCAAGCAAAATTGCATCAGCATCTTTTGCGAGTTTTAAAGTTTCATCAGGGAAGGGCGTTCCAACCGCGTCATAAGCGCATCCGCCAAGTAGGGCGTTTTCGGTTTCAAACTTTTTGTCGGTGTTTTTAGTGAAGAAATCGATGATTTTTTTCGTTTGCAAAACTACTTCGGGGCCAATGCCATCGCCGTTTATTAATAGAATTTTTTTTGTCATGCGTTTTTAATTATTCAAATGTTTTTAACTCTGCAAATAGCTTAGCTCTAAGCTCTTCGCCATTTTTATCTAGCCAGTTATGCGATGAATTGTCGAAAGAAAAATAATCTGCCCCACTTAAAGGTGAAGAATACCAAATTTTTTCATTAGCGCTGTTGCGGTTAACAACATATTCTTGCTCGCTAGAGTGAACCAATATTGTTAATATTCCATCAGAACATTCAACGTCAAAAATTGAATTAACATCACGTTTTTCAATCTCATCAGCAAGCTCGATAAGAAAATTTTCTGATTGTTTATAGAAAGATAGCATAAATTATGGATAAAGGTTAACAACTTCCCAGCCCTTGCCAGACTTGGTGTAAAGCTCTCTTTGATGAATACGAAAATTGCCTTCTTGCCAAAATTCTATTTTTTGCGGAACAAGGCGAAAACCAGACCAGAAGGGCGGACGTGGCACATCTTGATCGGCAAAATTCTCGCCAATTTCATCTAGCCTTTGCTGAAATTCGGCCTGATTTTCCATTGCGCAAGATTGCTTCGAAGCCCATGCCCCAACTTGGCTGCCGCGTCTTCGTGAGGCGAAATAATCGTCGGCTTCTTTGGCCGAAACTTTCTCTACTTCGCCTTCAATACGCACTTGCAGCCCCAAAATTCCCCAATAAAAACACAAAGCCACATTGTGATTATGCGCCAATTCTTTGCCCTTGCGACTGGTAAGATTGGTAAAAAAACAAAATCCTCGCTCATCAAATTTTTTAAGTAAAATCATGCGTGCCGAAGGACGGTTATTTTCATCGACAGTGGCAAGGCACATGGCTGTAGGCTCTACAATCTCAGATTTTGCATTTGCTTTCTTAAGCCACTCTGCAAAAATGTCGAAAGGAATTTTGTGATCAACTATTTTCATAATGTTATTTATCGCCGCTCCAGCGTAAAAATTAAAAATTAATATGTCAAAAAAACAGGCTATAATTTTATTGTTAACCGCAATATTACTCGGTTTTTTAATGATTCCACCTTTTAATTATATTTGTCGACTTACCAATAAATGCTATCCAATTATTCTGTCCTATTATCTGCCAAAAAATATCGGAAAAGAGCGCTACGAAATATTTTTTATGACCAAAGATTATTCAGAAGATGTGCAATTCACCGCCACTTCGCGCTCTAAAATTGTTAACTCAGGAGACGACGTTTTTGTAATTTATCGCGCTAAAAACATTTCTAATCACGAAGTAAAAATTCGTCCAATGCCTTATGTAGAGCCAGACGAGGCCAATAAATATATCAAGTTTTATGAATGTCTATGTTTTCGCGAACATAAAATTAAAGCGGGCGAAACTATTAATTTAATGGTGAAGATGAATTTGAATCGCGCAATTGAAAAAGACCCATTTTTTAAGCAAAGCAGAGTGATTGTAGTAGGATATGAGGTTGATTAAATATGCTTTGCGAAAAACTACAGGCGCACAGGTAAATTCTGCTCCGCCAAAAACTCTTTCGCTTGCTTTATTGAAAATTCTTTGAAGTGAAAAATAGACGCTGCCAAAACAGCATTAGCGCCAGCTTTTAAGCCATCTGCAAGATGCTCTAACTTTCCTGCTCCACCAGATGCAATAAGTGGAATTGTAAGTTGTGAAGTGAATTTTTTGAGCAATTCTAAATCATATCCAGCCTTGGTGCCGTCTTGATCCATAGCGGTTAACAAAATTTCTCCTGCGCCTAATTTTTGCGCTTCTAATGCCCATGAAAGTGCGTCAATTCCTGTGGCGTTTTTTCCACCATGAGTAAAAACTTCGTATTTTTCGCTAGAATTTTTCTTAACATCAATTGCTACCACAACGCATTGCGCCCCGAATTTATTGGCCGCGTCACTAATGAGCTGCGGATTTTTTATCGCCGCACTATTAACAGAAATTTTATCTGCACCGCAAAGCAAGAGTTGCTGAAAATCGCTTATTTCTCTAACACCACCACCAACCGTAAGCGGAATAAAGCACACTGTTGCAACTTTTTTTATCACATCAAGAATAAGAGGGTGATTTTCTGAGGATGCAGTGATATCTAAGAAGCACAGCTCATCGGCTCCTTCTTCATAATAGAATTGAGCTTGCTTTGCGGGGTCGCCAGCATCAACCAAATTTTCAAAATTCACGCCTTTTACAACGCGGCCATTTTTAACATCGAGGCAGGGAATTATACGATTTTTTAACATTAGAACATCCTTTTCAAAACATCATTTTCAGGCTTGTCGAAGAATCTGTGCTTCAATGCGCCCGCAACATGTAATGCAATTGCGCCTATGAGCGCGTAGGCTGTATATTTATGGGCCATTGCAAAATATCCTCCAATTTCAGGCTGCGCCGCAACTAAATTTGGCATTTGAATTGTAAAAAAATGCACAGGAAATCCATAAATGTTAGACATTAAATATCCAGAAAGCGGGACCAAAATCATTAAAGCATAAAGCGCAAAATGAACCGCGTGAGAAGTAAATTTTTCGATTGCTGGCAAACCTTGTGGAAGCTCTGGGGCAGGGTGTGCAAAGCGGTTTATGATTCTAACAAAAACCAAAATTAAAATCATTACCCCAAGAGACTTGTGGAGATCGTAAATTTGAAACTTATTAGCAGAATCGCTTGGCATAAAATCGGCCATATAAATGCCAAGAGCAAGCATTCCTATAACTAGCAAAGCCATAAGCGCGTGAAGAATTCTTGATGAAAGGTGGTATTTTATTGTCATAGAATATTTTAATTTAAACCTGTGAAGCGTCCCTTATGTAAGGCCGCCCACAATAAGAATTATAATGAACGTTTTTGTTCAACAACTTCATAGCATTCAATAATATCACCTTCTTTGATATCATCAAAATTTTCAATTGAGAAGCCGCATTCAAATCCGCTTTTTACTTCTTTAGCATCTTCTTTGAAGCGTTTTAAAGTTTTTAGAATTCCGTCATGAACAACAACGTTATCGCGCAATAAGCGAACTTTAGCGTTACGCTTAATGACGCCGTCCGTAACCGAAGCGCCCGCAATTTTGCCAGAGCTAGAAATTTTGAAAACTTGGCGAATTTCAGCTTTGCCTAAATATTCTTCATTTTGTGTTGGTTCTAACATGCCAGAAAGCAGCAATTTCAAGTCATCAACGATGTTGTAAATGATTGAATAATAGCGAACATCAACGTTTTTTGCCTTAGCAAGTTCTATCGCTGCAGAATTGCCGCGAACGTTGAAACCAATAATGATAGCGCCAGAAACCGCAGCAAGGTTAACGTCGCTTTCAGTGATGCCGCCAGCGGCTTGGTGAATAACTTTGATCGCCACTTCATCAGTGTTTAATTTTATAACAGCGCCACAAATTGCCTCAACCGAGCCGTGAACATCAGCCTTAAGAATGATGTTAAGATTTTTGATGCGACCCTTTCCAGATTCGCGGAAGATATCGCCAATTGAGCGCGCGGCATTTTTCATCGATTTTTCTTCTCGTTCTTTTCTTTCGCGATAAAGAATAATTTCGCGCGCATGTTTTTCTTCATCAACTTCGAAGAATTTATCGCCCGCATTTGGCGCTTGATTTAAGCCGAGAATCTCGACAGGGATTGATGGCGTAGCAATTTTAATATTCTTGCCATTATCATCAGACATTTTGCGTACGCGGCCAAATGAAGTGCCAACAACAATAAGATCGCCAATATTTAGCGAGCCTTTTTGCACCAACAAAGAAACCACAACACCTTTCGATTGATCAATTTTAGATTCAATTACAACGCCAGAAGCCTTACCTTCGTATGGCGCTCTTAAATCAAGAACTTCTGCTTGTAGTAAAATTGCTTCTTCAAGTTTGTCAAGATTTAGTTTTTGTTTTGCAGAAACCGAAATAAACATTACATCGCCACCTAAATCTTCGGAAATAATTTCGTGAGAGAGGAGCTCGTGCTTAACGCGCTCAGGGTCTGCACCGGGTTTATCGATTTTATTCACGGCAACAATGATTGGAACTTTTGCCGCTTTCGCATGGCTAATCGCTTCAACTGTTTGCTCTTTAACACCATCATCTGCCGCAACAACCAGCACCACAATATCGGTTACGTTAGCACCACGTGAACGCATCTCTGTAAAGGCTTCGTGGCCGGGAGTATCTAAGAAAGTGATAAATTTTCCGCCAGAAGTTTTGATGCGTGAAGCGCCAATATGCTGCGTAATTCCACCAGATTCACCATCGACAACTTTAGTTGTGCGAATTGCATCAAGCAAGGAAGTTTTGCCGTGATCAACGTGTCCCATGATGGTAACAACGGGTGCGCGCGGTGTTTTTTCTAGATCAGAATCATCTTCACCACCTAATACGCTTTCAACATCGGAATGCGAAACGCGTTTAGCAATATGGCCAAATTCAGAAATAATAAGCTCGGCAGTATCAGCATCAATAACTTGATTCGATGTAGCAACCATGCCCATCGAGAACAATTTTTTAACTACATCGCCAGTTTTTTCAGCCATGCGATCAGATAAATCGGCAACGGTGATAAGTTCTGGCAAATCAACTTCATGAATAATTTTTTTATATTCTTTTGGCTGCTGCTGAACATGCTGATCGCGTGATTTTTTTCTTCTACGAAAGCCGCGGCCATCGTCAGAATCTTCATCTATGATATAAGTTAATTTGCGTGTATTAACTTTATTGTCTTTAAAAGTGTCTTTAAAAGCGGGTTTTTTCTTTTGATTAGCGCTATCAAAATCATCGGTAAATTTTTTGCTTTTGGCGCGTGCTTCTTTTTCTTTTTCAAGCTTTTCGCTTTCTTGTTTGCGGCGTTCTTCTAGCAATTTTTCGCGTTCAGCTTTTTGGCGATTTGAAAGTTCTAGGCTTTGTTGAATTTTATCGCGAACGTTGAAGGCGTCTATCTCGCGAGGCTTCTGAGCTTCTTTGATAGGAAGTTTTATTTCTTCAACAATTTCTGGCGTTTCGGCAGCTTCTTTTTCCTCAACTTCAGTTTCAATTTCGTCGCTAACGACTATTTTTTCTTCAGCCTCTTTAGCTTGTTGCTGCGCAGTGATTTTGGTGAGTTTATCAAGCACGTTGTGATTGTCGTCAACGCTTGCAGCAGCGGTGTTAGAGATGGCTTTCATTCTAGCCTCAAACTCGCTTTTGCTAAGGCCTTGATGCAAAGCCGAATCTGATGCGGTTGAAGATTTTCTGCCTTTAATTGTAACCTGAACCGCGGTAGAGCTTCTTTTTTCGGCAACCTTTGGCGCAGCAGGCTTGGTTGCATCTAGGGTTATTTTTGGACTAAGCTTTAGAGTAAGCTTTGAGCGCGAGGCTGTAGAGTTTTCTGTCGTTTCGGTCATTGAAGAAACTTTAATTTTTTAAATTCTGAATCCAGAATTTATATGATAATTACGAAAAGCGGCAATTATTAAAGCCGCTAAGCTAAAGAAATGCTATATCAACAAGTTGATAATGCTTAAGCTATTTTTTGCAAATATTCCTCAGCTCTTTTCTTGATTTCTTTCGCTACATCTTCATCAAATCCTTCGATTGATCCGATTTCGCTAATCTCTGCCGAAGCAAGATCTTCAACGCTCAAGAAGCCTTCAGAAGCAAGAAGATTCGCAATCATGTCTTCCACATCAAGCGCTTCAACAAACAATTTAGAAGCTTGATTGAATTCAGTTGTGCGACGAGTTGATTCTTCTTCTTCGGTGATTACATCGATTTTGTAGCCGACTAATTTCGAAGCAAGTTTAACGTTTTGTCCGCCACGGCCAATCGCAAGGCTAAGTTGATTTTCTGCAACCACAACTTCAATGAGGTTATTTTCTTCGTCAACGATAACCTTGTTAACCTTTGCTGGAGTAAGGCCATTGATGATAAATTCAGCAATATTTGGTGACCATTTGATAATATCGATTTTTTCACCACGTAATTCGGCACTAACAGCTTGAACGCGGCTACCTCTAATTCCAATAAACGAACCGATAATATCGATATCGTCGCGGCGAGAATAAATCGCGATTTTCGCGCGCGAACCAGCATCTCGAACAACAGACTTAACTTCAATATTGCCTTCGTAAAGCTCTGGAACTTCTTGCTCAAACAACTTAACCAAAAATTGTGGATGCGTGCGTGACAAGAAAATTTGCGCGCCAAACGGTTCTTTTTTAACGTCTTCGATATAAACGCGAACTCGATCGCCAACTCTTAAAGTTTCTTTCAAGATCAATCCGCTTTCATGAATTACAGCTTCATAACCTTCAACTTCCATGACGATATTTTTCAAGCCAACCTTCTTAACCGAAGCGCTGACGATATCGCCAACGCGATCTTTGAATTCGTTATATTCTTTATTTTTCTCAGCTTCTTTAACTTTTTTGATGATCTCGTTGCGCGCAACTTGAGCAACGATGCGGTTTAGATCGATTGGGGGAAGTTCTTGTTTAACTTCATCGCCAATTTTAATTGTAGGATTTTTTTGCTTCGCATGAGCCAAAGTGATGTGCAATTTTGGATCGAAATCTTCCGTGTCATTTTCGACAACTTTTAGCGAATTGAACAATTTGATTTGTCCAGATTTTTTATCAATTGTGCATTCGATTGATAAATTATGGCCGTATTTTTTCTTCGCAGCAGCCTTGATGCCTTCTTCCATTGCATGAACAATTTCTTGCAGAGAAATGCCTTTTTCATGGGCGATATTTTCGGCAACTAAAAGTATTTCTTTATTTCCCATTACGGTCAAATTGCTAGCCATCGGTAAAATTTTTATTGTTAATAATTACTCACGATCATTGGTTTTCAAAGCGACTTCAACTTGAATTTATAGATTATTTTTTAAGGAGAGATCAGCTTTGTGAGAGTGATGATTTAGGATTGTAGAGCGCATAGTTTTTAAATCAATAGGTTTGTTTTGTGGTGTTTTAAAATGAATTTTTTCTACAGAGGCAAGTTATCGCTTTCGCTTTTTGACACTTTTATTTTGCGATGACTTTTCCAGTTAGTGACGGTGTTTTTGATGATATTTCGTGAAAGCAAAAGCAGGCCAAGCGCAAGACCGAGTAAGAAGCAAGAGATCATCATTACAAATACTCGCGTTTCAATTGTGAAAGGCAGCGGAAAGATATGAATGGTGATTTGCTCGCGATTACTCACCATAAAAGTGATGATAAAAATTAGCGCAAGGCCTATGATGACTAGCTTGGCGGTATGTAGGGTGGACTTGATTATTTTAAACATAATTTAATCTTTAGATTGTTTTATTAAAAATTCTAACAATTTGTTGTTAATTTCGGCTTTATGATGAAACCAGCTTTCAAAGCCAATAGCGGCTTGAAAGGCCAGCATTCCTATTCCTGTAACGATTTTGTTTCCCTGTTTTTCAGCGTTTTTTAGAAGTTCGGTCATTAATGGCTTGTAAACAATATCATAGACAATCGCCGATTTTTGCAAGTTTTTTAAATCTAGTTGCAGCGAGTGCTGGTTGATCATGCCGAGCGAGGTTGAGTTTATTAACAGGTCGCAATTTGAGAGGTTTTCTTGAAAAGAATTTTTATCGAGAAATTTTAAATTTGTGTTGAATAATTTACGGTAATCTTTGCGCTGTTCATAAAGCTCAGAATAAATTAAATCGAATTTATCTTTTGTGCGATTTGTAACAAAAATATTTTGAACTTTAGCATCTTCAAATAGGCCGTGGATTATTGCCCTTGCTGCTCCGCCAGCGCCAATAATAAAAGCGCTCTTTCCTTTAAAATCGATGTTTGGATGTGCTGATTTAAGATTATTTAAAAAACCCTCGCAATCAGAATTATGTCCATAAAGCGCGCCATTTTCTTTAATTACAACTGTATTCACAGCCTTTGCAGCAAAGGCAGAGCGAGTTAGTTCTCCACCTTGTTTATTAATAAGCTGGAAGATTTTTTCTTTATGCGGAATTGTAACGTTAAACCCAGAATATCCTTCTTGAATTAGCCATTTTACATTACTCTCAAGGTCTTCTGCCTTAACTTGCAGCGCTTCATAACTGCCGCTAATTTTATATTTTTCTAGCCAAAAATTATGCAATTTAGGCGAGAGCGAATGACTAATTGGATCGCCGATTACCGCGGCTTTTAAGATTATTTTTGACACTTTACAATTCTTCGATTATAAAAAATATTTACTAACTTTCATCAGTTTTGCCCTCAATCACGCCAAGCACTTGGCCTCCATCATTATCGCTTGCGCCATCTTCAGAAGAAGATCCAACTTTGCCCTCTTGCGAAGGAGGGGAGTTTTTAGTGTCGTCACCGCCTTTTTTGCCAGTATGATTTGGCATATAAGGAATTTGATGCGGAATATCGATCTTTGGAAGTAATCGACTAGTGAAAAGTCTCTCTTTAAAATAGATAATTTTTTTGCATCTGATTGGTGGCTGCGACTCGATTAAAATAATTTCATCGGCGCGATCAAGTTGGATAACCTCTTGCGGCAGTAAGAGTGCGCGCTGCGTTCCAGAAACGTGTAACGAACGTGCGCCGGGGTTTAAATCTAAATATTTTGGCTTGTTATAAGAAACTTGTTCAGCAGTTTTGTTGCCTAATAATTGCGAAATTAAATTGGCCGTTTCCATGTTGTTTGCCGAGAAAGTGATGCGGAAAGTAGAGTTAGAAAGGAATGAGTTCATGCCGCTTTCTTCGTAAATTCCTTTAAGTTGCTCGGTATCTTGAATGATAAGGAAAAGCCGCACGCGATAACCGCGGAAGTATGCAATACCTGCTTGAAACTGCTCCATCTTGCCAAGAGTAGGAAACTCGTCCATTAGCATTAACACGCCAAATTTTTCATGTTTTTGTGGCATTTTTGAAGTGAAAAACGCGGCCGCTTGTTGATAAAACATATTCATCAAAGGCTTGAGACGACTGATGTTATCTGGTGTTAGGCCGATATAAGCAGTGTGCGGTTCGGTTTTAAATTTGTGCAAGTTGAAATCGGAGGTGGCAGTTGTAGTATCGATTAGTGGGTTGGCCCAAAGCTCTAGAGAAGAGTTGGCTGTAGAGGTTACAGAGCCGCGTTCTTTATCGGGTTTTTGCAGATAAGAGGCGATGTTCATGTATGAAACGGGGTGGATTTTTTTGCCCATAGTATCAAGCACAACCGCGAGGTTGTAGACCACGTCGTCGCTTCGCAGAGTGCGCACAACTTCGCCAAGAGTTGCGGGCTTAGATTCATCGGCCACCAAATAAAGCATGATTCCTGTAAGTAGTGCACGAGCTTCATTCTGCCAAAATTCTTGTTCAGGCAAAAGAAAGCTGGCGATTTTTTGCACGTCATCAACCATTTGACCGGGTTTCTTACTGATCCAATCCATAGGGTTGTAGCAGTGAGACACGCCATCAGGATCGGCTGGATTCCACAAAAACACCTTTTGCTTCAAGTTTTTTTTGCGCCAGCCCGAAGTTAATTCATAGTTTTCGAGCTTAATATCATGCACAATTACCGAATCGCGCCAGAATAATAAATTGGGAATTACGAAGCCCACACCTTTACCAGAACCAGTTGGAGCGAATAGTAGTAAATGTTGATAGCCATCGGCAACGAGAAAATTGCCCTGATATTTTCCGAGCAAGAGGCCGTGTTTACTGCGCAAACCCATCTTTTTTATGTCGCGCATAACGGCCCATCGCGATTCACCAAATACTGATTCGGGCTTTTTAAAAGGGCGCCAATCCATGATCGGTGCACGAAAAATAAAACCGATAACGAACAAGACAGAGTAGGGCAGAAGCGTGCTGATCAATAATTTTGTCGAGAAATGATTATAGCTATCGGCATTAATTTTGCTGTAATTTTTGATGTAAAATTCCCAATAAGTGGTGATGGTTTTGGCAAGATAGATAAATTGCTTGTCGATGGATAATTTTCCGTAGGCTTCAATTACTTTCCAACTGCCGCTGATACTTACAATAACTAGGGTTCCCGTGATGTAAAAACAAAGCGCCAAAAGGAAGACGGCAATGAATGCCATGATGCCGAAGTTTCGTAGATTTCGTACTAATGGACTATCTTGAGTTCCTGCCATGGTTAGTTTTGTTGTAAAATTTTTGCCGCTGCAAGCGCTTCACCAGTGATCTCTTCGCCAGAAATCATGCGCGCAATTTCATGAATTTTTTCTTCGGCGGATAATTTTTTAATCACAGTTTTTATTTTGTTACTATCTTGTATTTTATTGATTCGAAAATGTAAATCAGCTTTTGCCGCAATTTGCGCTTGATGAGTTACAACAAAAATTTGTAACTTCTGCGATAAAATTTTAAGGCGCTTTCCAACCGCGTCAGCTGTGCTTCCGCCAATTCCAGTATCTATTTCATCAAAGATCATTGTTGGTGCAGATTTTATTTCCATCAGTGCAACTTTTAGTGCAAGCATAAAGCGCGAAAGCTCTCCACCAGAAGCGATTTTTGCAATATCGTCAAAATCATTTTTGTTGATCGAGGCGCAAAATTTAACTTTGTCATAACCGTTGGGGCTGTAGTCTTCTGCTTTGGTGAAATCTACGTGGAATTTTACATTTTCCATTTTCAAAAACTGCAATTCTTCCTCAACTTTTTTCGCTAATTTTAGCGCGGATTTTTTCCTTTTTTCGCTTAGTTGGTCTGCGATATTTTGATATTGTAAAAATAATGCTTCGCGCTCTAAAGCTAGACTGTGCGCTGCTTCACTCTCATTTTCAAGGATGAATAATTTTTCTTGAGCATCAGAAATTATTTTTGGCAATTCGTTTATAGTAACGCTAAATTTGCGCGCCAAACTGCGAAGATGAAAAAGTCTTTCTTCAATTTCATCAAGATTTTCATCGCTGTTTTTTAGGCTTTTCTCTAGCGCTTCAATATCAGTGATAGAGCGGTCTAGCGAGCCATTTTGACGGTCAATTTCTTCATTTAATTTATCGAAATCTTCCTGTTTTTCTGATAAATAATTTGTGATAATATTTTGCCCGCGCAACAAAATTTTTTGCGCCTTCACTAAATTTGAATTCGACTCAAGTAAATTTGCCTTAAGATCGCTAACAAAATTTAATATTTTTTCTTTGCCAGTGAGCTGATCTTTTTTGGCAACTAAAATATCTTCTTCGCCCTCTTGAATATTGCTGTCTTCAAGCTCCTTGATGATATAAGAAAGGTAATCTTTTTCGCGCAAAGCCTGCGCTTTTTTTTCTGCAAATTCAGCTATTTTTTTATCGCAGTTTTTTAGTTCTTCATAAACTTTTTTTATCTTGCCAAGCAATTCAGAATTGCTAGAAAATTCATCTAAGATAACACTGTGAAATGCTGGATTTAAAAGGCCGCGCTGATCATGTTGACCATGAATTTCAACAAGAGTTTCTCCAATTTCGGCAAGTAAATTCACGCCAATTACCTGATCATTCACATAAACTTTGCTGGAAGAATTTTCTTGTATAAGCCTGCGGATCCGCAATTC
Organism: Rickettsia typhi; assembly: GCA_945872855.1. Taxonomy (GTDB): domain Bacteria; phylum Pseudomonadota; class Alphaproteobacteria; order Rickettsiales; family UBA1997; genus CAMCFD01. Next base: position 25,861 of record CAMCAW010000003.1, read on the forward strand.
GCTAGGGTTTTCGGCATCGAGCAAGTTGTGTTCTTGCAAAATATTGCGACAGATTTTGTTATCTGAAATATCGAACTCAGCGCTTACCGAGGCTTTATTTTCATGGCTTCCGATCAATCTTAAGTTAGAGCGAAAACCGATTGCCAAGCCAAAAGCATCAAGCAAAATCGATTTTCCTGAACCAGTTTCGCCCGTTAAAATGCAGAGGCCAACGGGTATTTCAGAAAAATTAATTTCAGCTTTATCGATTAAAACAATGTTTTGGATTGTTAGAGATTTAAGCAAGTTTTGGTTAAAAAAATTAGAGAGATTCTAAATAAAAAAGAACTTTATAAGATATTTCATTTTTGTAAATGATAACAAGGATTGGAATAATAATTTTTTTGCATCAAGATTTTTTACTTGACAGATAAATTTTATAGCTCAGAATGACTCGCATCTTTGCCAAAATTTATAAAATGACAAAAAACAGAAGTTTTCACAACGCTGCGCTTATCACTCGAATGTAGGTTTACCTACTTATCATATCTTCCTGCCTCTTATTTTTTGTGTTTTTAACTTCTCTTTTTAAGAATTTTATGTCATTCAATAATTTAAATATTTCTTCGGCTTCATTTGAGTTTTTTCCACCAGATCAAGAAAAAGACTATCATGATTTGGCGGTAAAAATCTCTAATTTACTCTCATATCCCATGTGCCAAATTCATATCAATAACCTATGGAGCTTCAGGTTCCAAACAGGATCGTAGCATCAAATTTGCGCGTTATTTAATTTCTTATAATCCTAATTTTGCATCCAAAATTGCTTTGCACGTTACTTGTGTTGGCAAAAGCAAAGATGCTATTTTGTGGATTATAGGAGAATTTTATAATATCGGAGTCCGCCAGTTTGTAGCGGTACGCGGTGATGGAGAAATTTTACCAGAAGGATTTTTCTATGCTTCGGATTTAATCGCAGGAATTCGTAAAAAGTTTTTTGATGTGGCAATTTATGTGGCGGGATATCCAGAGAACCCCGCTGATCTATGCTTTTTGCGCAATAAAATTTCTTACGGAATAAATGGAATTATAACGCAAATTTGTTTTGATGCAAAGGCGGTAGAAGATTTTTCCTATGGTCTAAATATTTCAATTTTTCCGGGAGTTGTGCTGCCTAGTGAGCGAAGCCTGTCTTTCGCTCAAAGATTAGGAATTAATGTTCCTAATAAAATTTCTGATCCCAAAACTTTTCTTAAAAATCAAGTGCAGAGCCTTATAAATTATGGCTTCAAGCATATTCATTTCTACACCTTAAATAACGTCGATAATTTATTATTTTTACTAACTTAAAGAATTTACAAATATATGTCTCAAAAAATTAAAACTGCGTCGCTTGGATTTTCTCGCATTGGCTTGAAACGTGAATTAAAGTTTGCCTTAGAGCAATTTTGGTCGCAAAAAATTTCTTATGAAGAGCTAGAAAGAGTTGCCAAAGATATTCGTCTCAAGAATTGGCAGGCCCAGAGTAAGCTTTATTTTATTCCATCGGGAGATTTTTCTTACTATGACCATGTGTTGGATTTGTCATTTGAATTTGGCAATGTGCCAAGTAAGTTTAGTGTAATTAAAGATGAGGCGGAAAGATATTTTGCTCTGGCACGCGGCTATCAAAAGGACGGGAGCGATTTTCATGCTTTAGAATTATCAAAATGGTTTAACACTAACTACCATTATATTGTTCCAGAATTTCATTCTGATATTAAGTTAAAATATGATCCGAAAAAATTTGTACAACATTTTCTGGAGGCAAAGTCTTATGGCCTGAATACTCGTCCTGTATTGGTTGGGCCTATTTCTTATTTGTTGTTGGGTAAGGAAAAAACTTGCAGCAGAAAAGAAATTTTACCAGATTTATTAAAATGTTACATCGATCTTTTATCTGATTTGAAGGCCAATGGTTGTAGAGATATTCAGCTAGATGAGCCATTTTTAGCAACTGAACTTGAAAGTGACTGGAAAGATACTTACCACCAAGCCTATCAAGAGCTATCAAAGGTTGGCCTGAACATCCATTTAGTTAGTTATTTTGATGAATTGAAGGAAAATGTTGATCTAGCTTTTGATTTGCCAGTTACTTCAGTTCATTTTGATGTTAGTGAATTTGCTTTGCCAAAATTACCTAGTGGTGATAAGACAATTTCGGTTGGCATTGTGAATGGTCGTAATATTTGGAAAAATGATTTAGCGAAGTCGGCGGCTCTTTTAAAATCAATCTCTGATCGCAATATTATTATTTCTTCTTCTTGTTCATTATTGCATGTGCCAGTTTCTTTAAGTGAAGAAAATAAGCTTGAGGGATCAATCAAAGAGCGCCTTGCTTATGGTTATGAAAAAATTGCTGAAATTGTGCAGCTTAAAGAAATTTTAGATGGTGATAAAAAAGTTGAAAATATCACATCAATAAAATTGCCGCAAGCCAATGATTTAGTGGTGCAAAGGCTCGCGGCTTTATCAGAAAATATTGGTAGAAAATCAGCGTTTAAAATTCGCAAGAAAAAGCAAGAAATTTTAGAAATTCCGCTATTTCCAACTACGACCATCGGTTCTTTTCCCCAAAGCGAAGACGTTAGAAAAAATCGTTCTGATTTTAAAAGGGGTTTAAAAACGGAGGAGTCCTATAAAGATTTTTGCCGTCAAAAAATCGCACAATGTATTAGCGAACAAGAGGCTTTAGAGCTTGATGTTTTGGTGCATGGAGAGTTCGAAAGAAATGACATGGTAGAATATTTTGGCGAAAATTTTGACGGTTTTGTCTTTACGCAAAATGGTTGGGTGCAAAGTTATGGCTCGCGTTGCGTGAAGCCGCCAGTAATTTATGCCGATGTTTCTCGTCTTAAAGCAATTACGGTTGAGTGGTCGAAATATGCACAAAGCCTAACCAAAAAGCATGTAAAGGGAATGTTGACTGGGCCAGTTACAATTTTGAAATGGAGTTTCGTGCGCGATGATATTCCTTTGGAAACAGTGTGTAAACAAATTGCGATTGCTCTGCAAGATGAGGTGAGAGACCTTGAAGCTGTGGGTATTAAGATCATTCAAATTGACGAGCCAGCAATTCGCGAAATTCTTCCATTGCGAAAAGCAAAATGGAATGATTATTTAAACTGGGCAGTTGATTCCTTTAAAATTTCATGCCTCGGTGTAAATGACGAAACGCAAATTCATACCCATATGTGTTATTCTGAGTTTAACGATATCATCAATCATATCCTTAGACTTGATGCTGACGTTATCTCAATCGAAGCTTCACGCTCTGATTTAGAGGTGTTGGCGGCGTTAAATAATTTTGGCTACAGCAATGATATTGGGCCGGGCGTTTGGGATATTCACTCGCCAAGAGTTCCGACAGTTGCAGAAATCAAAACTGTGATTGAGAAATCGCTAAAATATTTGCAACCAGAGCAAATTTGGGTTAATCCAGATTGTGGCTTAAAAACTAGACAAGCACGTGAGGTTAATTCTTCATTAAAAAATTTAGTTGTGGTGGCAAAAGAATATAGGCAAAAATTTAAGAAATAGTTACTGCAAAAGATTGATTTAATTTATATAAAATTAATCTGCAGAGTAGCTAATATTCTAGGTTGAGCAGGGTTTATAAAATCTGCTCAACCTAGTAAGATAGTAATTTTTGTTGCAGTTGAAAGTAGAAATCGCTAGGTTCAAAATCATTATTATTACAAATTGATTCCAATGTTTGAGCTAGATAAAAATCTTGCCGCCGACAGTTTTTTTATCACAGATTTAAAAATTTGTCGCGTGTTGTTAATGAATAACGCAAATTTTCCATGGCTTATTTTGGTGCCAAGAGTTGTTGGCGCTGTAGAGTTAACAGACTTGCCATTTGCAACGCAAAATGAGATTCTTCAAGAAATAAATTTGGTAGCAAAACTTTTGCAGAAAAATTTTAAGCCGCACAAGCTCAATATTGGCGCACTCGGAAATATTGTGAGGCAGCTTCATATTCATATAATTGCGCGCTTTGAAAATGACAAATCCTTTCCGCGTCCAGTTTGGGGTGCTGAAGTAGAAAAATACGATGAAAAAACAGCGAGTGATTTAATCGCGCAAATTAAAAAAATGATTATTCAATAATTGTGCCGCTTTAGTGCTAATATGCTGTAAGCTTGAAGCTAAAATAATTATCTAAAAAAATGACAATAGAACTATTGGAAAAAGATACTCTGGCAAAGCAGCTGCTCTATCGCTCAATCCACCGTGGCTGTAAGGAAACAGACTTTCTTATTGGTGAATTTGCGAAGGAAAAAATCATCTCTTTTGATGGCGAACAATTGCAATTATTTGGTGATTTTATTGTTGAAGATGATTTGTTGATTTATGATTGGATTTTGGCAAAATGTGCGGTGCCCGAGAAATATATTGAGCTAATTAAAAGTATTAGAGAATTTCATAAAATGGCTGATTTCACGTCACTGTAGGGCGGAATGGTTTTTGTTTATTTTTTATCAACCTCGACTTGCTTCAATTTTTCATGGAAAATATACCATGCAAAAAGAACTTTAACTTTTAAAATTGATGGGTTTTTTCCTAGCGAAATATTGATAAAATCTTCTTGATTATATTTACGAGATTTAGTCATTTCGATTGAAGAGATGACAGTATAGCCGGGTAGTTTATTAAAAAATTCACTAATAAAAGCTAGCGCTTTAACGTCGCTCAAAGCATCGAATGATAGGGTTACGCTGCTATAAGATACGTTAATGGTTTTTCGCTGAAAAACTCCCGCATCTAGATTTTCTGGCAACACAACTTGTATCGATGGAGCATAAAGATTGTATTTGTCAGCCAGATTTCCGATTATTTTATTAACATCGTCCATTCTAATTCCGCGCGTGCTTTTTTTGTTGTCGCTAAGCGTTTTCCATACCTCTTTATATTTTCTAGCTTGACTAGTTTGGCTTTCTAATTCTTGAGTTTGGCTCCTAATTACGCTGGCCTCTCTATGAATTTGATCAATTTCTTGATCGCTATATTTTTGTTTATTTGAAATATAAAAGGCAACGATAGCGGCAGCGGCAAGTAATGCCACTGAGGCTATAAAATTAATGGCAATTTTGCGACGAAGCTGTTGTATTTTCATCAATTATTGCTTAGTGAAAAATTGATCGGAAAATCATAATATTTTTTGGTAAAATCTATGTTGCGAGGCAATTCGGAGTAGGTCAGTTTATTTTTATCGAATGTTTTTTTGAATTGAGATGTGAGGCCGTCGAATTCGGTGAATAAATCTTCGATATCGCCGCTACGATTTGAAATTTCGCCGCTTAGAGAGATTTTATAATTAACATTATTAGTGGGCGCTTTATAAGTAAAATTTGTGAGCGTATAAGAAAATCCATTCAACTTTGCGCCATATTCTTTGATGAATTTTAGTTTAATATAAACCTCGGGAATGCTTGCCCCTACTGATCCAATAGCATCATTGATTCTGCCAATATCAAGTATGCGATCTATTTCTACTGTCTCGTTAGCATCAGTGAAAATTTCGCCATCAAGTGCGGCGCTTTTAACTTTGCTAAGAGATTGTGCGGCGGAAAGGCGATCAATTTCAGCGATAGATTTTATTTCAGCAATATTGTTTTGGCTGTTGATAGCGAAGAGGCAAGTGGCGCCAATTAGCATTAACAGCAATAAATTTAGATAATATGACGAGCGAATTATCAGAAATAATTTTTCGAATGTAGAAATCGCCGCTGTGGTAAATTTTAGGAGCTTTTTTTTGCTGCTGGCAAAAACTTTTGCAATTAATAAATCGCAAAATTCACTATCTTTAGGAATTAGATTATTGTATCCCGCACCAGAAGCAGCTTGGAACGGAGTATAATTTACGAAATGAAAATCGATGTTGGTAATGCTATTTAGTTTTGCTAAAATTTTGGTTGGAAAAATATTGATAATATCGAGCTCGCTAATGTGCAAATCGGGAAAAAGTCGCTTCAAATATTCGAAAGTGCTATGAATATCTTGCTCGTATTTTTCTAAAAAATCGGGTTCTTCAAAGTTATAATTTACGACGCGAGTAAAAATAATTCCATCATTTGAGAACACGGTTTGCCTGATTCCGCTAACTTTATTTTGCAAAAGCAGGCAATATAAATCGTTTCTTTTATTTTTAATTTGAGAAGAAGATTTGATGTTTAGTTTTAGTAATTTAAACAAAGAAAATGTCTCAATTGGCGACATATAAATGCCCGATACGCGATTAGGCATTTCAAGGGCGAAATTTATCCAAGCGTTAGTTGTTTCAGAGTTTGAGGAGGATACAAACAGGCATTCCCATTTTTTTTGCGAGGCAGGGGTGCCTTTGGGATATTTTCCATCGCCCAAAATAATGTAATTTTTCAGGCTTTCTTTATCGGCGTCATTGGCAATATCGCGTTTTATCAGGTGAATTAAATCGCTTTTTCGAACATAAGGATAGGTTTTTTTCTTGTAGCTTTGATCTACGGTATCTAGAAGAAAATGGATTGGTGTCGATTTATATTTAGTGAATAATTCTTGTAAACTTTTTTTGTTTTCTTCGGTGAATGAATCAAAAAAAATTGTTTGTTCTATATTTTTTCCATTGTGTAAAGTGACCACTGAGCCATAATTTCCGATCGTAACAACAAAATTGCTTTCTGAGATTATTTTGGTAATCATCTATAAAAAATGTAAATTATAAAAAGCGAATTAACGGCTAATTTTTAAAGCTTTAGCGCATAATCAACAATAGAAATTTTAAAATGATTTTAGGAATTGGAATTGATTTGGTAAGTGTGAGTCGCATCGAAGATTTAATGCGTAGATTTGGACAAAAATTCACACAAAAAATCTTCACTGTAACAGAAATTGCCAGAGCCGAAAAAATTGCCTTCAACGATAATTTTGCTCCAAGAGCAATCTTCTACGCCAAAAGATTCGCCGCCAAAGAAGCCTTCGCTAAAGCTTGTGGATTAGGCATCGGACGCGGTATCGATTTTTGTGATATTGAAGTTAGCAACGATAAATTAGGTAAGCCAATCATCAAAATTTTAAACGACAAAGAAAAGTTTTTGCATGAATTATTCAAGATAGAAAAATTCACAATTCATCTATCCCTAACCGACGAACAGCCATTAGCGCAAGCAATGGTGTTGCTAGAAGGGTAGGTAAAGAAAGAAAAAGCCGCTTCCCGATATGCTTCGAACCGAGTTCGGCGTTCTGGTGTCTGATGGGCGAAGTATGTCGGGAGGTGGCTTTTTCGAGGACAAGAACTATATATTTAAGCTTTAAAACAAAATTAAAATGAACTACATAATCTACGGCCTAGGCATCTCTGGCCTCGCAACCGCCAAATACCTAATCAAAGCCAACCAAAAAGTAACAATCACCGACGACAATGAAAGCGCCATAGAAGCTGCTCGCAGCAAGCTCGCAGAAGAAATATCTCAACATCAAGGCAATATAAAATTTACAAAATCATCAGAAATAGAATGCTCTGCAGACACTTCAGTAATCTTCGCTCCCGGCATTCCACTTTATTACCCCAAGCCCCATAAAATTCTAGAAATCGTCAAAAAATCTGGCGCAAAATTATTATGCGATGTTGAGTTGTTTTATTTATTGAACGGCGATAAAACTTTTTTAGGAATCACTGGAACCAACGGCAAATCTACAACCACAGCGCTCACAGGCTTTATTTTTGACGAGCTAAAAGTGAGTGCGCAAATTGGTGGAAATATCGGCGTGCCTTGTTTTGCAATGCCAAAAGCCAATAATTATGTTTTCGAAACCTCATCTTATCATTTAGATTTGATGGAAAAAACTCATTTCAAAATCGCTGCGCTTACAAACATAACGCCAGATCACATTGATCGTCATGGTTCTTTCGAAAATTATGTTGCGATAAAAAAGAAAATTTTTGCCAACCAAACCGCCGCAGACTACGCAATTATTGGGGTTGATAATGAGTATTCTAAAAATATTCTTATCGAATTAGCGGGCGATAAAAGCTTCAAAGCCACGTTAATCGCGGTTTCAACGCAAAAAATTTGTGCAGGCGGAGTTGCAATTATTGACGGAATTTTGCACAATAAAATTGATGAAGCGGCGTCAGACCTATCTCTAGAAGGCATTGTTTTAAAAGGCGAACATAACATGCAAAATATCGCCGTGGCTTTTGCTAGCACTTATTGCTCGCTTTATAAAATTATGGAGCCAAAAGAATTAGAGCAAAAGATTATTGCCGCAATCAAGAAATTCAAGGGTTTGCGTCATCGTATGCAGCTTCTTGGAAATGTTGAGGGTGTAAATTTTATCAATGATAGCAAGGCTACCAACGCCGAATCCACCGAAAACGCTCTTAAATCTTATGAAAATATTTTTTGGATTTTAGGCGGAAAGCCCAAGGAGGGTGGAATATCAAGCTTGCAGCCTTACTTTAAAAAAATCACCAAAGCTTATTTGATTGGAGAGGCCTCTGATCAATTTGCTGAAGTTTTGCAAAAAAATAATGTTGAATTTGTAAAATGTGTCGATTTAAAAAATGCCTTTAACCAAGCTTTTCTAGGCGCAAAAAAATCTAGCTTAAAAGAAAAAAATATTCTACTTTCTCCTGCTTGCGCCTCTTTCGATCAATGGAAAAATTTTGAAGAGCGCGGCGATTATTTCTGCAAAGAATTTGATGAAATTAACAAGATTTGAAAAGATCCTACTGCTGCTTGACTTCGCTAAAGAATCAGTTCAAAAATTTTGGCAAAAAATTTATGGATCGAAAATTCTTAAAGCTTCCGCTTGTCTTTCTGTTTTGCTTATCACATTAGTTATTGTTTTTTCTCATAAGCCTTATGCTCAGTCTTTGCCTAATTGCAGCGATCTTCCAGATGGCACGGCTCCAAAGGCGGGAGAGAATTGTCTTTATTTTGGATTGCCACTTTGTTCTAGTATTGTTGCGCCAAATACGCCGCAGCATCGCAGCAATTGTGCCGATTTAATCGATTTGCCTTTATGTAGCCAAATTGTTACTGGTGGAGCGATAGTGGCAAAACCGGGGAAAAATTGCGTGGGTCTTTGCTCGGATTCGGCCTATAACAGCACTGATCCCGAAGGTCATCCAGAGTGGGTGCGCTCTATTGATTACGCCATTTTTAATCGCGATTGCATAAGATTTTGCGATGATATTGAGGTGGGGGTTGTTAAGCAGCCGGGGGTTATAAATTGTTCTGAGAGAAAATGTCATCAGCTTCTCGATGGCGTAACGCCTGTTACTGGCACAAATTGCAATATTCTGCCGTGCAACCTGCTTACTCCCGATGAGTTAAACAAAAGTAAATTCGATGATGAAACAAAAAAATATTGCGAAGGTAGTGATTTAAAATGTTATAAGTTCACTCAGTCGCAGCTGCCATATATGAGGCTGCGCGGAGTTAATCCAACTTGTTTGGTGCATAATTGTAAGGTAGAAAATGCCGCTTGTGGCCCTAACGACGTATTAAATATTACTTCTCGTGGAACGGATTATGCGGCAGTCTATAGTAGATTTATTTACAACAACATGGATGTTGAGAATAGTACGGCATATTGCAAGCGCATCGAATGCAAGCCTGTTATTCAGTCGCAATATCGCTGCACAGCAAGAACTGCTGACGGCTCTACCAATGTTCACAGCGTTGGCACTATAGAGGGCGAAAATGCTATTATGGGAGATAGTAACGATATTTACCGTAATCCAAAATGTGATGATAGTGGCCCTGGTTCTTTGTGTGGCACGCTTGTTCTTGGCGCCAATCCTAGTCTCGACACTCTAAATCCTAGAACTAACTATTGCTACAAAACTATTGATTGCAATTTGGCCGTTAACGATAAAGCCACAGAATGCTTGCTTGCATCTAATACAGGAAGCGATGATAGCGCTAATATCGATCCATTTGATTCGTGGTTTTATCGGCCGAAGCCGCCAACTAAAGCCACTAACGACAGAGGCGTGATTTTGCCGATGAATTCAGATTTATGTTATACCGAAAGTCAAATGAGGGATCAGAACTGGGGCACTAAAGTTTGGTTGTTTGGGTGGTATTGGTTTCAAAGTAGTTTTAAAGATCTTCGCTCTCCCGGTGCTTGCGATACTAATCGCGATGGCGCTCGTGGCAAGGGTTATCCTTATTTATGTGGCACGAGCGGCTCTCTTTACAGCTCTCCAGCAAGTGATGCTGTTTATTTTAAGGGTTATGCCACTACTGATTTTAGTGGCACTACTCCAAAGCACAAAGTAACCGTTTGTACCCGTTTTAAAAATACACTGTCCTTAGACACCTGCGGCGCTAGAGAATGCGGCATTAATGAATGGTTTAGTCATATTACTAGCCAAGCATGTGGTGCAGATGTTTGTAAAGAACTTATAATTGATGATGCCAATGAAGCAGAATGTATAATGTCTCATAATGATGGCATGGATGGCGCTTGCGCGGCAACAGTTGATAGTTATTTGCGCGTTCGAGCCGTTAAATATAATAATAAAATATGCGCCTTCTTAGATTCTAAAGGGCAGCTTGCCTATAATGGCATGTTTATGGACGGCACAGAAACTATTAGCTTTTCTGATGCCGATCAAATCAATCCCGGAACAGTATGTGCCAACGATCCCACCAGCAATGCTACTGCTGGTTGCGCAGGGCATGATAGCAACTCTGAGGAGGGCTACGCTGATAGATGGCGTGCATTAATGCGCGTAGCATATGTTGAAAATAATCGGCCAGAGGGCAATACGGCCGCTGAATATAAAGGATATCTCGACAGAGACGGTAAGTTTTACAAAGAACAGGCATGCCCTAAAGTTACGATGAGAGTGCCGCCGCCAGATTTATACATCATTGGAAATATGGCCAATTCTGAGAAATTATTTGTGCCGCCAGTTAACATTAAAAGCGCTTCAAAAATTAGAGGTGGCGATGATGCTGTTGTTCCATCTGGCCAAGTATATGGCAAAACCGATTTCCATTATCCCGAAATAAAGGTTCAGTTTGGCGATAAAACTTACAGAATGAGTCTTGGTTTTGGCTATACTGGCTATGAAGATGATGGTGAAGAATATGAAGCGTCTCCTAGCTCTTTAACCGTCTCTACCGTCTTTAATGGCAAAACTTACGATGCTTCATTATTCGTGAAAAAAGAATTTTTTGATAATATAGGAATTCCACAATTTTGTCTTTATCGCAAACTCCAAGATCAAAATGGCTTATCTGTCGAACCACTTCGCGTTGCTTGCGTTGAAAGAAATATTCCAGACATCAACAATGCAATAAACAGACAAATAGATCCATCTTTGCCAGTCAGAAAAACAGTAATTTATCCAAAAGGCAGTAATCAATATAATGATGCGAAAATAAATATTCGTTATCTAGATGGCGGCACTAACAAGCTTGATAACAATTGTACGGGTGATGATAAGTGTAGCCCAGAAATTTCCTTAGCAAATGTTGATTATAAAAAAGTGACATGCGTTCAAGATGTAGAAAGCCATCGGCTATGCGTTAAGCGTGAAGAATGCAGCGCCATCTATATAGAATGCATGCAAAATGAAGTAGATCTCAACAATGCAAACAATAGAAATGAAGACCTAAACAGATTTTTAAGCATGAGAAAATATTGCAATGAAAATTTGGTGCCAAGCTGCAATAGAAAAAAAGGCGTTTCTGCTAATGGAGGAAATATTTATACGCCATTGCCACCAGATGTTGCTGTTGATACCAAGGCCTATGGTTGGTTTAACGAATTATGTATTGTTTCTGGATTTCAAACTAAGCTGAAGCTTGTTATCGCTCATAATACCGAAACAGGAGTGATGGGAAAATGTATTATTAGTCCATCAAGTCCATCTAAAGATTGCCCTGATGGAGGGCGTGCGCCAAATTGTTTATGCGCAGAAGCTCCGCAAGGCTTTATTAGTGACGTCGATTATACCGCAAGGCTGCAAACCCCGCGCGAGGCTGGTCTTTGCATTGATATGCCATTGCCACCATTCTGCCCTATTATCGATTATAACAAAAATCCAAACACCGATATAGCAGACTCAGAATATGTCAATAATTCGTTGGGCAAGTCATCTTACAGCACCGCTTCTGTTGCAGGAGTTCACCTAACTCACAAAGCCCGAACCGAAGGCGTCAATTCAGGATACGCAGAATTTCCTCAGGCATTACCGGGAATGCAAGACGTTCGCGGCGAATGCAAAGGCTTCTGGACTTCCGATAAAAACAGTTCTGGAATAGCATTATTTCCATTGCGAACTTGTGTAAATAATAATGGAAATGCGGTTTGGAATGCTAATGTGCAAAATCAATGCATACGTTTTTCTTGTCCTAGCATTTTCACTGTTGGCCCAGACGCGACAGGAGTTTATCAAGCTGGTTATGGCGCTCTTGAAACTGGCGAAGCTAAGGGCACTTCTAATGGTTTTGCAATGTGGGATAAATATACCAAGGTTGGTGATTTTGTTGAAACAAGATCTGCTAACTCTTGTATTCCCGGTTTTAGGCCAAAGAATAGCTCTCCTGTTATTAAATCTGGTCTAATTACTGGATATTCATATAATATCAGCGATTTACCTTCGCGTAAATGCGATCAGCTTGGAAATTGGGGTGCGCCAACTAATGTTTGCACCAGAATATATTGTGGAGCAATCAACATCGCAAAGCCAAAGTCTTCTAATGACGCTGCGTTGTGGGCTAAGTGGTATAATAATGGTGGCGCATCTTTTGTCTCGGTTCCAGCTTCGCGCAGCACCTCGCGCACTCAAACAGAATCAATATCTACTGGTGTTTGCGATAATTCGCTCGGCTTCTATGTAAGCCCCGGTGGAGCAAATCCAACGCTTGAATGCGATTATCTTGGTAATTGGGGTGTAGTAAAAAATCCATGCACAACCTCTTGCGATGCCATCACTGACAATTTGCAAGCATCAAGCGGAAATAACGGTTTTTCAAAATGGGATAAAGTTACTGCGGCGCTAACTTCTGGCGGAATCGAGGGTGTCTTCAAGGGTTGCGTTGAGGGCTATATACCAAATCCATATCCACCAGCATTAGATATTGATGGCAGGCCGTTAGATTCATCTGTTGCTAACGATTTATCGAGGAGACCAGAAAATCCAAAAAGAAAATGCCAAGTTGGCAGCTCTGTAGCAGGAGCCACTGCGGGCGTATGGGGGGCCACGATTAACGGCTGTATCAATCAATGCCCAGGAGCCGATGTTGACAGTCGCATTGGCGTTGGCGTCACTACTCACCGATTATCAAATGGCACTAGCATAGAAGCTAGATGGGCATCAACTGAACTCGGGCAATATGCATATATTACAAATTGGGCAGGTGAAGAATCTATGCTAAATGCATCATATTTTAACGGCAGCACTAGAATAACTGGCACCTATTTACTTCGCCGTCTTTGCAACAGAGCTACTGGCAAATGGGACGAACCCACAGCTATGTGCTCTGCAAATGGTGGGGAAGTTAGCAAAGCAACATATTTTATAGATTCACTTGCTGCTGGCTATGCAAATTCTATTGTTGCAGGCGATAGCTCGCAATCTGTTTCTGGAAAATGCCTGCCTGAATATTGGTTCCATAATCGTGGCAGCGCAACCGAAGCTCCTATAAGGCAATGTCTCTTTGCTGATAATGAAAAATATATCGATAAAGTTTATCTAGAACTGGCATCTGGCAAGCATAATTGCGAGAGAAAAAAATGTCCAGATTACACTGGATTTATAGGATTTCGCGGCGCGATAAAACCAACTTCGCCCTCTTCTGAAGATGATCCAACCTTTCTTTCGGGAGGGAAGATTTTTGGTAGATGCCTTAATAACGAAAAAAATAAAAGCGGTAGTGTGGTTTACACAACTTTGCTATCCGGGAGCAATAGTCCAAGCGTTACATGTCAAGATAACGGCGCAGGCAGCTTAGTATGGACTACCCCAAATGAAGATGTTTGTAAGTATGGTTGTGATATTGGAGACGGTACTGGAGAACTGAATGACCATGGTGGTGATGGTGGGGTAGACTATGGGTTCCATGCCTTTAATATGGCGCATGGCGAAGCTATTGTTGTAGTAGTTACTGATAAAGCTGGAGAAGGATGTACACAGCATTTTTGGACAATGTCTTGCATTGATGGCAATGGTTTGAGACACATCGCCCGTTTGACCGAGAATACTGACTTATGTCATAATGCAACCTACGTTCCTGAAACGCGTGGAGTTTATTTTTATAATAGTTGGGGTGGGGGGGAAGATTATCGGGGTGCGTCTTATTCAAATGGTGGTAAATATAAGAATAAATATGGCAAGGATTCAATATTTGGAATTGCTTGGTGGGATTAATTAAAATTAACATTTATAGATTTTTACAAAGGAAAATATGATTTCAATAATAATGGGTTCCAAATCAGATTTCGCCACGATGAAGCACGCTTGCGAAATGCTCGATAACTTCAGTGTGAAATATGAAACAAAAATTGTTTCTGCGCATCGCACGCCACAAAGGCTTTACGATTTTGCGCGCGCAGCAGAAAAAAATGGCGTGCAAGTAATTATCGCGGGGGCAGGCGGTGCGGCGCACTTGCCGGGCATGGTGGCCTCGCTCACGCAGCTTCCTGTTCTTGGTGTGCCAGTTGAGAGTAAGGCGCTTAAGGGATTAGACAGTCTCCTTTCCATCGCGCAAATGCCAGCAGGAATTCCAGTCGGAACTTTAGCAATAGGCGAGGCGGGGGCTAAAAACGCCGCGCTTTTGGCGGTGGCAATTCTTGCTTTATCTGATAAAAAACTAGCGAAAAAATTGGCCGATTTTCGCTTAAATCAAACAAAGGCCGTTGGGCTTGAGCCGTAATTATCAAAAATAAATATGTATAAATTATATTACATGCCGGGAGCTTGCTCAATGGCTATTCACGCTGTTCTTAACGAACTTGGGCAAGAAGTAAAATTGGAAAATGTCCGTGTGCCAGAAGGCCAAGCGCGCAATCCTGAATTTTTAAAAATTAACCCGCGCGGACAAGTGCCAGTGTTGGTTGAAGAAGATGGTAACCCAATTCGTGAAGGCGGCGCAATCATCGCATATTTACTCGATAAACATAACAGCCCACTAATGCCAAAAAGCGGCAAAGCGCGAGCTAAAGCCCTAGAATGGCTGATGTTCGCCAATGCCACGATGCACCCAGCTTACAGTCGCATATTTTTTACTATGCGAAATATCAGCGATCAAAATGCGAAGGAACAAATCTTTGCAGTTACGGCAGCACAAATAAACAAGCTCTGGGCTGAAGTTGACGAACAGCTTGCCAAAACAAAATATATATGCGGCGCAGAAATAAGTGCGGCAGACATTTTACTAACAGTAATCGCCAATTGGGGCGTCGGTATGTTTCCATTTGAAATAAAGCTTGGTGAAAATGTGAAGCGCATGCTAAAAGAGGTAACCGCGCGCCCATCATTTAAGGCCGCACTCGAAAGAGAAGGTGTTGAATATAAAGCCGTCTAGTATTTTTGTTCCACTTATGGTTGCTATTTTTTATGCCAAAAGCGTTGATCGATCAGAATTATTTCCAGCTCTTCCCAACTTCCACATCAACCTTCAAATGCGCGTCTAGAGTCATTGCGCGCTCCATTTCTGTTTTAATTAATTGCGACATTTCATGCGCTTCGTTTTCAGGCGCCTCAATCAATAATTCATCATGAATTTGTAAAATTATTTTTGCCGACAATTTTCTCTCTCTAATTTTTTTATCAAGTTTAATCATCGCTTTTTTGATGATATCGGCAGCGCTGCCCTGTATTGGCGCGTTAATTGCCAAGCGTTCAGCTTCGGCGCGAATTACAGGATTTTTATCATTAATGCCGCGAATAAAGCATTTGCGGCCACCAATGGTTTCTACAAAGCCATTTTGGCGCGCTAATTCGATATATTTTTTCATATAAATATCGATGCCAGGATAAGTTTCTAGGTAAGATTTTATATATTCGCTAGCTACTTTGCGGCCAATTTTTAATTGTCGCGCCAGTCCAAATCCGCTGATGCCATAGATAATGCCAAAATTTATCGCCTTCGCTTTCGAGCGAATTTCTGGCGTAACATCTTCTTCTTTAAGTCCAAAAACCTGCGCCGCTGTAATGCTGTGAATATCTTTATCTTCTTTGAAGGCCGTGATTAAATTTTCAATTTTCGCAATATGGGCAATAACGCGTAATTCAATTTGCGAATAATCGACAGAAATTAACGAGTGATTTTTTTCAGCAATAAAGCTTTGGCGAATTTTTTTGCCTTCTTCGCTTTTTATCGGAATATTCTGCAAGTTGGGAGTGTTAGAGCTGAGCCTTCCCGTGATAGTTGAAATACTAGAAAGATGCGTGTGAATTCGTCCAGTTTTTTCATTAATTTCTTTTGGCAATGCATCGGTGTAAGTGTTTTTTAATTTCGATAATTTACGAAATTCTAGAATTTTATCAGCAATCTCAAACCCTTGCGCGGCAAGCTCTTCAAGCACTTCAGAATTTGTTGAAAGCATGCCAGTTTTCTTCGATTTTTTTGACGAAGCAAGCTGCATTTTTTCAAATAAAATTTCACCCAGCTGTTTTGGTGAAGCAATATTAAATTCTTGGCCAGATATTTTGTATATCTCGCCGCTTATTATAAGAATTCTATCGCCAAATTCTTGCGAAAGTTCTTGCAGTTTTTTTGTATCGACTTTTACGCCAACGCGCTCTATTGCTGCTAATATTGGCAATAATGGTTTTTCATAAGATTGATAAGACGAAGTTAATTTTTCGCTCACAATTTTTGGCGATAAAATTTTATAAAGCTGCCAAAGCCCATAATTCTTGAATGCGTAGAATTCTAGTTTTTTATTTTCATCGCTAAATTGCTCGGGGATTTTTGATTTTTTGAGTTCGTTAAATATTTTTACAAAGCCGCGCGACTCAATATCTTCTGCTAAATTCATGTTAATTAATTCGAAAAAATCATTTTTAATCGAAGAATTTAGAAGGTGATTTATAAGCGAAACATCTTCAAAAGCCGCTAAATCAAAGGTTTGAGGTCTTGCGAAGGAAAAGGCACGCATAAAATTTTTCGCATCAAAAAATATTTTTTTGATCGAATTGTCATCAAGAATTTCTTGTAAATTATCAAGTGATAAACCATCGCCAGTCTTACTATCTTCTGCATTCTCAACGAAGTTAAAAAGATCAACCGTCGCATGTTTTTTAGCATTTTTTATCTCGCAATAAAAAATTTCTTCTATCGCTTCATTGGGCTTAGCGCTTGAGAGAGTAAGCGTGGTTAGTTCATCATTGCCGGTTTCGTAATCGATTGTAATAACGCCATTTTCTTGCGCCTGTTTTTTGATTCGAAGAAATATTTCTGTAGAATCGATGATAGTTTTTTTGATATTATCAAAATTCTTAATAGCTTCCGAAGGCTTATGAATATTGGTTAAATTGGCATTATCAAATAAATCATTATAACTTGTACCAGATGCAATTTCTTGCGCATTTTTTATATCATCATTAGAAATTTTTTGCTGCGAAGCTTCGTTCATCGTAGCAGAAAATTCTTTTTTCACCCTTTCAACCAAAGACCTAAACCCTTGTTTTTCTAAGAACGAAGCCAGTTTATGTCCATCAATATTTTTAACTTCTAAATCTTGTAGAGCAATTCCTATCTCTACATCTTCTTTTAAAGTTAGAAGAACTTTTGACAATTTTGCTTTTTCAACTCCGTCACGCAAAAGCTGGCGACGCTTCTCCTGCTTGATTTCGTCGAGATGCTCAAAAATATTTTCTAAATTTCCAAATTGATCAATTAATTCGGCGGCGGTTTTTGGGCCAATGCCTTTAACGCCGGGAATATTGTCCGAAGCATCGCCCATCAAGGATAGAACGTCTAAAACGCGTTCAGGTAAAACGGCAAATTTTTCTTTCACTTCAAAGGCGCCGATCATTTTATTTTTCATCGCATCATACATTTTGATATGCGGCGAAACCAGTTGCATCAAGTCTTTATCTGATGAAACGATCAGTACTTCAAAATTTTCTCGCGCATATTTTCTGGCTAAAGTTGCGATAATATCATCTGCCTCAACGCCAACTTTTTCGAGAATGGCTAAATTCAATGATTCTGCCGCTTCACGCACAATTGAAAATTGCGGAATTAAATCTTCGTGGCAGGGCGGACGGTTGGCTTTGTAGGCGGGATAGATGTCGTTGCGAAAAGTTTTCGAGCCAGAATCGAACACCACCGCAACATGGCTAGCATGCAAACCAGCCAATAATTTTATCAACATATTGGTGAAGCCATAAACGGCACCAACTGGCGTGCCATCTGCTCTGGTGAGTGGCGGCAAAGAATGAAAAGCGCGAAAAACAAAACCATAGCCATCAATTAAAGCGAGCTTTTTTTCTGTCATATTTTAATATGTTATGAGGATTTGCGCTAGGCGTGGCACTGTTGCGCGAGTATAAAATTTATTAGTATAATTTGACTGTTGCGCTGAATGTTGCTAATATTGCTCCGATTCTTATCCCAAATTAGGGTTAACAAAATAATTTATGGCTACATTAATTACCATTCTATTTTTAATTATTCTCAACGGCTTTTTCTCTTTGTCAGAAATGGCCATTGTCTCTTCAAGCAAGCCAGTATTGCGTGCAATGGCAAGGCGCGGCGATAAAGGTGCGGTCAATGTTTTGAAGCTGCTTGAAAATCAAGGCAAGTTTCTATCGACAATTCAAGTGGGCATAACAACCGTTGGCACACTTACAGCCGCTTATGGTGGTGCCACTATCGCATTTTCTCTCGGTGAAATTTTAAACAAGATTTATTTTGTTGCGCCCTACGGCGGAATGATCGCAATAACTCTCGTAGTATTTTCTATCACTTATTTTTCAGTGGTGATTGGTGAATTAATCCCAAAACGTATCGCTTTAAGAAATCCTGAATATATCTCAACTTTGGTTGCGCAACCAATGATTTCGCTCTCTTACATCTTTTTTCCGCTCGTAAAAGTTTTTGATGTTTCGGCAGAAGTGGTGATGAAGTTTTTTGGAATTTTTGCAGCCGCAGAAGATAAAGTTACTGAAGCTGACCTTAGAGCCATAATAAGCGAGGGCGCTGAAAATGGTGTAATTGAAAAGTCTGAGCATGAAATGATGCAGCGAATTTTTCGTCTCGATAATCGTGATGCAAAATCAATAATGACGCATATCTCAGAAGTTACTCTCATCAAAACCGATGACTCAATCGATGAAATAAGAAGAAAAATTCGCGAAGCTGGCCATTCAAAATATCCAGTAATTGACAGTGCTACGCAAAAAATTATCGGTGTAACGCAAACAAAAGAAATGCTTTCTGATGTGATGCTGTTAAACACAATCGATATTAGAAATCATTTAAAAGAAGTTCATTTTATTTCTGAAAATACCAATTGCTTGAAGTTGTTAGAAATGTTCAAGAGCTCGTCAATCCACTTGGCTGTAGTGATTGACGAATATGGCGAAGTTGAAGGAATTGTCACCGATTCTGATGTTTTTGAAGCGATCGTCGGTTTGCTCCCTTCAAATTATGATGAAAAAGATTTTGTGATGATTACGCAAAGAGACGATAAATCTTGGTTGGTTGAAGGAATGACGCCAATCGACGAAATCAATATTTTAATTGGAATCGAAGAAATTAACAGCGAAGGCCGCTTCGACACTATTGCGGGCTTTTTGCTAGACCACATAAACAAAGTGCCACAAGAAGGCGACAAAGTCATCAAATATGGTTATAGTTTTGAAATTATCGATATGGATGGAATGAGGGTCGATAAAATATTGATCACTAATTTAAATGCGATGAGTAATTTATGCGCAAATTAATCACGGTCTTTTTATTGCTCATCTTCACTTTTTCTGCTCAAGCAAAAACCTCTAAGCCAAAAAATATTATTTTTCTAATCGGTGATGGAATGGGTTTGGCGCAAATCACCTACGGAATGCTGCATAATCGCGATGCTTCAAATTTTATGCGCTTCAAAAATATTGGCCTAATAAAAACTTATTCAGCGAGCGAAGATATAACAGATTCTGCCGCTGCAGCCACAGCCTTCTCAACTGGCAATAAAACTTATAATGGCGCAATTGCTGTTGGTTTAGATAAAAAACCGCTAACAACAATTTTAGAGCTGGCTGAAAAACGCGGATTAGCAACTGGCTTGGTTTCTACTTGCTCGGTCACTCACGCAACTCCCGCTGCTTTTATTGCTCATCAATCTTCGCGTGATTCATATGAAAATATTGCTGCAGATTTTTTGAAAACCGATATAGATATTTTTATTGGCGGTGGTTTAAATTATTTTAATCAACGCTCCGATGGTGCAGATTTAACAAAAAAATTACAACAAAAGGGCTATAAAATTTATACCAATGAAAAAGATTTATTTTCTGATAAATATAATGGAAAAACAGCGGCCCTATTGGCTCTAGACCATTTACCAAAAATACAAAATGATCGTAAAAATTATGAAGAACGAGCTTTAGAAAAAGCGTTAAAAGTTTTGTCGCAAAATAAAAAAGGATTTTTTCTGATGGTTGAGGGATCGCAAATTGATTGGGGCGGCCATCAAAATGACGAAGAATATATCAAGCAAGAAGTGATTGATTTTGACAAGGTAATTGGCAAAGCCCTAGATTTTGCTGCGCAAGATAAAAACACTTTAGTAATAGTGACGGCAGACCATGAAACAGGAGGTTTGGCGCTCACTGGAAAAAACAATTCTAAAACCGAAAACTATGGCGCAATCACGCCAAAATTTACTTCTAAAGGCCACTCAGCAATGATGGTTCCAGTTTTTGCTTATGGTGTTGGCGCTGAAGAGTTTATGGGTATTTATGAAAATACCGAGATTTTTTGGAAGATGAAAAAGTTGCTGAAGATTTGAAGTTATTTCAACAACAAAAAATCTGCCAAAACACAAGCCAGCATTGCTTCGCCAACAGGCACGGCGCGAATTCCAACGCAAGGATCGTGCCTTCCTTTGGTAATAATTTCAGTATTATTTCCGTTAATATCGATGGTGCGACGCGGAATTAAAATTGAACTTGTCGCCTTCACCGCAAAACGAACCACAAGATCTTGCCCCGAAGAAATGCCGCCAAGCACGCCACCAGAGTGGTTTGCCGAGAATTTCACTTTACCATTTTCCATCCACATTTCGTCGGCAAGCTCGCTGCCTTTGCGTGATGCAGCGCCAAATCCATCGCCAATTTCAACGCCTTTCACTGCGTTAATTCCCATCATTGCTGCAGCAATTTGAGCATCAAGTTTGTTATAAATTGGCTCACCCAAGCCAATTGGAACATTGCGTGCAACCAGCTCTATCACCGCTCCAACAGAGTCTCCACTTTTGCGAATTTCACTTAAATAATCGGCAAAATTTGCGGCGGCAATTTTATCGGGGCAGAAGAAATCATTATTGCTAATTTCAGCAAAGTCAATGTTGGCGCGGTCAATTTGCTTCTCGCCAATTTGCGTTAAATAGCCAATGATTCGGATGTTATCTTGCGCGATAATTTTTCGTGCCACAGCACCTGCAGCCACGCGCATAGCGGTTTCACGAGCAGAAGATCTTCCGCCACCGCGATAATCACGAATGCCATATTTTTGAAAATAGGTGTAATCGGCGTGCGAAGGGCGAAATTTATCTTTAATCTCAGAATAATCGGCGCTTTTTTGATCCTCATTTTCAATAATCATAGAGATCGGCGTGCCAGTGGTGACGCCATCAAACACCCCAGATAAAATTTTTACCTGATCAGATTCTTGGCGCTGCGTTGTAAATTTTGATTGCCCCGGACGACGTTTATCCAAAAAAGGCTGAATATCACTTTCGTTTAATTCAATTAACGAAGGACAGCCATCAACCACACAGCCAATTGCCTCGCCATGACTTTCTCCCCAAGAGGTAAAAGAAAATTTTGTGCCAAATTTGTTACTCATTATCAGTTTTATTTAAAATTAAGACTGGATTTTGTGAAAACACTAAATGATTACCTTCGTCGTTTATAACCAATTTTCCTGCAGTGATATTTCCCGCTTCTCCCGTGGCATAAACATCAAATAAAGTTACCTCTTCATCATCTTTATGAGCAGCCTTTTTAGCCTTGATAGTGTAGATCTGGTTTTCAGTATATTGAAATTTAATCCGCGGATTAATCATGATTTTTTCGACCTGATATTTTTCAGGATTTTTTTGATAATCAGAAACCAATTTATATTTTTGATTATCTTTGTTTAGGGCGTAAAAAATATAAACAAAAATTCCTGCAATAATTAAAAAATAGCACAAAATTGTGAGGTATTTTTTAACTTTTATATGTAGATTTATGCGGCGGAGAGCGAGCGCGGTTCTAAGGTCCATATTATTTCTTTCTTTCTTGCGATAAGGTGATTGAGAAGGATTCTACATTTTCAACAATTCCAACTTTATCAATTTCTACTTCGCATTTTTTTACTCTTTCATCTTCCATAATTAAATCTAGAGTTTGCTGAACCATTTCTTCAATCAGTTTAAATTTTTTACTGGTTAATAAGTTTTTGATTTTCACGATCAATTCGTGATAATCAATGGTATCTTTTATGCTGTTAGTAAAGCGCGCAAGATCGTAGTCGGTTTCAATTATCGCATTGATAATTATTGTGCGCTCAACCGTTTCCTCCCATTCATAAATGCCAAGAATGGTAGTAAATTTGAAATTTTTAATTTTAATAATCATAAAATGGGTGATAATAAAATTATCTACATAGATAAATTTAAACAATCTAAACAAAAAAAGGAGCGTAAGATGCTTTTTCTCGTTATTGCCGCTGGAATCACTGTTGGCTTGGTTGTATGGAATTATTACGTTGCAAATGTTGCGCGTTTTGATGTTAAAATTCCGCCATCAAAGAATATTACTTTTAACAATGAGCAAGTATTGGCAATGACCACAGCACAAATTGCTAACGAGTTTGAAAAATATGACAATAAGCCAATTTTGCTTTATCTTTATACAACTTGGTGTGAAAGTTGTAAGAAAAATTTTTCAACTTTTAACGAAATTGCACAAGAATTTCAAGAAACAGAGCTTCATATAATTGCGTTGGCAATTGATCGCGACTTAACGCAATCTGTGCTGCAGGCAGATTTAAATCAACATGGAGCAATTTATTTTCAGCCACGTTTTTTAGCTTTCAAAGAAGGGTTTAAAGAATTTTTAAAACAAAAACAGATTAATTATGAAGGCCGTATTCCCTTTACAGTATTGATTGCGCGTGATGGGAAGGTGGTCGTGAAATATGTTGGAGTGAAAAATAAAAATTATCTGCGCAACAAAATTGTTCGCGAGCTATATTTATAAATAATTACGGGGTTTTTAAAGTAGCAGGAACCTCTAAATCTGTGCCAGTGCAGCTTGTTTCTGCGGCTATTTTCTGCTGTTTTTCCTTAGTTTTTAAATCAGTGTAAACGCCGTTGGTTAAAGGCTCATTAGGATCATGAGGAGTATTTTTCTTCAGCTCAATTAAATCATTCACTAGCAAATTTCTAATATTTAGCGCGGCAATTTTTACGAGATTTGAGCGCGCATAATCTTCTGCCACATAGGTTCCGTAACGGTTTACTTGCACGTCGTAGTTATCATTCACTACTGTTGAGCCAATTGAAACAATCTCGCCAGTTTTTGCATCTTTAAGTTGATAGTCGATTGTAAGGTTAACTCTGTTACGCCCCGAGGCGCCAGTGGCCGTTATAAAGGTGCCGCCAACACCCTTTACCATATTTAAAACCAAAATATATTTAGGTTCTTCCTCAATATAATCGGGGTTGAAAGTGTCTTTTAGAGCGTTTCGTAATTCTTGTGTTAGGCGCCCGCTATCCTTTTGTATTCTGATTGTAGCGAGCTCTTGCTCGTAAGAAGTTTTGTTATCAGCTTCGCCCTCGCGATAAATTACTTGAAAGCCGCAAGAAGAAATTATTAAGCAAAAAAGTAATGCGAGGAGAGTTTTTTTAGCCATTTTTCTGATCAAGCATAGCCTTGATAAACGAGACGAATAAAGGGTGCGCCGCGAAAGGCCGAGATTTTAATTCGGGGTGAAATTGTACGCCGATAAAAAATGGATGATCTTTTATTTCGACAATCTCGGTTAATTTGCGGTCTGGCGACATTCCAGAAAATTTCAAGCCAGCTTTTTCTAATTTATCTTTGAAGTTGATATTAACTTCAAAGCGATGGCGGTGACGTTCATTGATTGCTGTTGCTTTGTAAACTTTATTAGCGAGAGATGCCGCGGCAACGTTGCATTTGTAAGAACCAAGACGCATAGTTCCGCCTAAATCTTTTTCTGCCTTATGAACTTTTTTACCAGATTTTTCTAGCCATTCATTCATTAAACCGATAACGAAAGTGCCTTTTTTGGCAATTTCACTAGAGGTGGCATCCTTTATGCCTAGCACGTTGCGGGCATATTCGATAACGGCCATTTGCATGCCAAAACAAATGCCTAAATAAGGAATTTTATTTTTACGCGCATATTCAATCATCGCAATTTTACCCTCGGTGCCATCTTCGCCAAACCCGCCGGGAACTAAGATAGCATTGACTTTCTTCAAGCTTGCCAAATTTTTCTCGCTGATATTTCGAGCATTAACCCAAGTTATATTCGCTTTAACTTTAAGAGAAAAAGCTGCGTGATCAATGGCTTCGAGTAGCGATTTATATGAGTCGCGATATTCTGTATATTTTCCGACAATGGCAATATTTACTTCATCTTGCGGATTTTTAATAGCATCTTGAATCTTGAGCCACTTAGAGAGATCTGGCTTCTTTTGATGGTCAAGACCAAAGAATTTTAGTAATTCGGTATCAAGGCCGTTGGCATGATAAACTAGAGGAACGGAGTAAATATTATCAACGTTAGGTGCTGCAATCACCTGATTTAAAGGTACCGAGCACATTTTAGCAATTTTTTCAAGGTGAGACTTTTCAATTTTTCTTTCAGCGCGACATAGCAAAACAGTGGGCTGAATGCCAATTGAGCGCAATTCTTTAACCGAATGTTGTGTTGGTTTTGTTTTTAGTTCATGGGCGCTCTCAATGTATGGTAGTAGGGTTAGATGTAAGAAGGCGCAACGATTTCCCATCTCAAAACCAAGTTGACGAATAGCTTCGAAGAATGGCAAGGCTTCAATATCGCCAATGGTTCCGCCAATTTCGCAAAGAGCAAAATCTACATCTTCAATATCATTTAAAATGAATTTTTTGATGAGATCGGTAACGTGCGGAATCACTTGTACCGTGCCTCCGAGATAGTCGCCCTTGCGTTCTTTCGATAATAATTTTGAGTAAATTTGACCAGCGGTAACGTTATCAGAGCGCTTGGCATCTACGCCGGTGAATCGTTCATAATGGCCGAGATCGAGATCTGTTTCGGCGCCATCTTCAGTGACAAAAACCTCGCCATGCTGTGTGGGGCTCATTGTGCCCGGATCTATGTTGAGGTAGGGATCGAGTTTGCGCAAGCGTACAGAATAGCCGCGAGTTTGCAGCAAGGCAGCGAGAGAAGCCGCCGCCAAGCCCTTGCCAAGTGAAGAAACTACGCCTCCAGTGATGAAAATGAATTTGGTTTTGCTATTATTTATTTTCACGAATTTTATTCTTTTTATTTACCTTGCATGATTCTTTCAACTAACTGTCCGATAGTTGGAACGAAGCCATTAGCATAATAAGGATCGGTTGCGAAGCGATATGCAGCGTGGCCAGAGAACATTAATTGATGATCCATATCGATGCCATTACGCACATCTTGCAAAGTTTTTTGAATGCAAAAACTGCGTGGATCTGCCTTGCGACTTGTTGTATAATTCATTTCTTCTTTATCAGACCAATTGCTGAAGCGGCATTGACTCAAGCAGCCCATGCAATTGATTTGGTCGGTAACAATTTGTGTTGATTTTGATTTATCGACAAACATCAGCGTTTCATCTGGTGTTTTCATGCCTTCAGTGAAGCCAGCATTAGTCCATTCATCAACGTTAGCTTTATCTATAGGTCTAATGTAAACAACGCGGCCCCTTTGTCCAAAAGGAATGCTGATGTTAAATTCACCTTCAGCTTTGGCGCGATATTCTACTTGTCTGATCTCGCGCTCTTTTAATTCGCGAATGAAAGAATTTTCGATAGCAGAAGAGTAGAAGCCTGTAGGGCTGAAGCGGTTAAGATAAATATCGCCTTTTTTCAACGTAAGAAGTTTTTGCTTCCATTCAAGTGGCACGGGATATTCTTGCGTAAGGATCGGGCGCGTTCCAAATTGAAAAACGATTGGTCCGATTTCGGGGTTATCGAGCCAATGCTCAAATTCTTCAATGTTCCAAACGCCACCAGCCATGATGATTGGGGTTTCGTTCAAGCCAATTTCATTCATGAATTTGCGCAATTCTGCAACGCGTGGATATGGATCTTGAAATTCATCTGGGCTTTCAGCGTTAGATAGGCCGTTATGTCCGCCAGCGCGCCATGGACATTCATAAACTACGCCACCAAGTAAATCTTTGGCTTTGTGATAACTGCGCTTCCACAAAGCACGAAAGGCGCGCATGGAAGAGACAATTGGGTAATAGTAAACCTGATATTTTTCAGCAATTTCAGCTAAGCGATAAGGCATGCCTGCGCCGCAAGTAACGCCATGAATCAAGCCTTTAGCGCCTTCAAGAATACCGTGTAAAACGCGTTCAGCGCCGCCCATTTCCCAGAGCACGTTCATGTGAATTCGGCCATGTCCACCAGCAACATCATGGGCAATTTTCGCTTGAGAAATGCCGCCTTGAATGCTGTAATTGACTAGCTCATCGTGCTTTTCGCGGCGCGTATGAGTTTTATATTCAAGCGGAATTAATTTGCCGTTATGATCTAGATAATCTGCGTTCACGCCAGAAAAAGTGCCCACAGCACCAGCCTTTGCAAAATGACCCGCAGTTATACCGTTAGTGATTCCGATACCTTTTCCACCTTCAACAATTGGCAAGCAATTAACGCCAGAAATATTCAGCGATTTCATTGATTTAAGCACGAGTTTCTCCTAAGTAAATATAATAATTCAATCAAAAATTCCGATCTCAATCTGACTCAAAATTGAGCGAGGTTATTGAGCTATTTAGATCAGAATTTTTGATTGAACCAGATTAATAAAGCGGAATATGTTACTGATTATTTTTTGGTTGTAAATGATTTGTTGGTAGCGCTGAATTTCTTAACAAAGTGCCGCGCGATCAATTTCAACAGGCCTCGCGAGTTTTGTAAAATTTTTAACTTACTTTCGCCAATTTTCTTTCCATAGTCATAAATTAAAGGTAATTCATCGATGCGTGCATTTATTTGCGCGAGGTTTAATAAGATTTCGCAAGTATAAATAAAATCTTTTTCGGTAATAAATTTATCTTGATGAATTTGATAAAGTTCTCTCAATTTTTTTGCACTATAGGCGCGATAACCGCTGCTGTAGTCTTGAATCTTGCCGCCAGAAATTTTTTTGATAGGAAAAATAGTTTGCAAAACTAATGATGTGATTTTGCTAATGCATTTTCGATAAAATGGAAAATCATTTGTGACGCTTGCTGTGCAAAATCTGGAAGCGATTGCGAGATCAAGCTTTTCCTGCTGGCAAAGTTGAACGAGGTCGTTAATCTGTGAGGGATTATGCGTGTTATCGGCATCGAGCGAAATTATTAAATCGTCATCAGTGCAATTTTTTATAATATCGAGAAAAATTCTTTTATAGGCGAGGCCAAGCCCGCATTGGTTTTGCGGCTCTAAAATTTTTATGGGATAAGATAATTTTGCAATTAGTTGCGGCGTTTCATCATAGCCGCCATCTAGGCAAAGAATTATTTCATAATCGTTGGTTATTTTTTTAACTTCACGATTAATATTAGGTAATAATGTTTTTAAATTTTGCGCCTCATTAAAAGCGCAAAGAATTATTTTTATCACAAGCTTTTAAAATTTAATTCAGAATTTTTTAGGATAAATTTTTGGAATACTGTAATTTAATGACAAATTTAGAACTAACAAGAAAACAATTTGACTTGATTGTAATTGGCTCGGGAGGTGCTGGTTTAATGGCGGCAATTACGGCTTATGACGCTGGAGTAAAAAATATCGCCATAATCAGTAAGGTCATTCCAACCAATAGCCACACGGTTGCAGCCAAGGGTGGAATTAATGCAGCATTAGGAAATGTGATTGAAGACGATTGGAAATGGCATGCCTTCGACACAATAAAAGGCTCCGATTATTTGGCCGATGCTAATGCTGTAGAGCTGCTCTGCAAGGGCGCTGCAGCGGCAATTATCGAGCTAGAAAAAATGGGCGTAGTTTTCTCTCGCGATGCTGAAGGAAAAATTGCGCAGAGGGCCTATGGCGGCCAAACCACCGACTTCGGCAATGGTGGCGTTGCCTATCGCGCCTGTTATTCTAAGGATAAAACAGGGCAGACGATTCTTCATACACTCTACTCTGAGGCGCTGCGAAGGGGTATAACATTTTTCAGTGAATTTTTTGTTACAGATTTATTGATAGAAGATTTATCGACTACACAAAATCAGGGTGAGACCTTGGCAAAGCAATGCCACGGCTGCTTAGCAATAGATTTAAATCAAGGTCAATTAGTGCTTTTTGAAAGCGCGCAAAATATAATTGCAACTGGTGGTTACAGTCAAATTTATCGCAATACCACTTCATCTTTAATTTGCACAGGAGACGGCGGAGCCTTGATTCTAAAGGAAGGACTGCCATTGCAAGATATGGAATTTGTACAATTTCATCCGACTGGAATTTCTAATCAGGGATTTTTAATCAGCGAGGCTGCAAGAGGTGAGGGCGCATATTTATTGAACGCGCAGGGTGATCGCTTCATGAAAAACTACGCGCCAAAAATGATGGAACTATCTTCGCGCGATGTCATTTCTCGTGCAATTGCTACAGAAATTATTGAAGGCAGAGGATGTGGGCCACAAAAAAATTACATCAATTTAGATTTGCGGCATTTAAGCGAAGAAATATTGCTACAAAAGCTTCCGGGCATTGTTGAAATTGCTAGAAATTTTGCGAAAGTCGATGTGCGTAAAGAGCCGATTCCAATTGCGCCAACTGCTCATTACACAATGGGCGGAATTCCTACAAATATTGATTGTGAGGTTTTGGATTTTGCCAATCATGAGGTTGCAGGCCTTATGGCTGTAGGTGAAGCGGCTTGTATTTCGGTGCATGGCGCCAATCGCTTGGGCTGCAATTCTTTGCTGGATTTAATTATTTTTGGAAAAATTGCAGGGAAAAAATCAGCAGAAAAAATTCGTAACTTTGATTTGTCGGTTCGCACTAAATCTGCCGCAAAAATAACTCGAATTGCTGAAGAGAGGGTTGCTCGGCTACAAAATTTGTTAAAGAAAAATTCAGAACAAATAAAAACTTTGCCACAAATTAAAATAGAATTACAAAATATTAACGAAAAACATCTTGGGGTTTTTCGTAATCAAGAACTTCTAGAGCAAGCTGTGATAAGGCTTGATGAGTTATTCAAAATTTTTAAAAATCTTGCAATCAAAAATAAATCTTTTTTATGGAATGAAGAATTAGTGGGATATTTTGAACTAGAAAATCTCTTCCTAAATTCTTTCGCGGCAATTGCTTCGGCCTTAGAGCGCAAAGAAAGTAGGGGCGCTCACTATCGCGATGATTTTCCTGCAAAAGATGATGAAAATTGGCTATTTCATAGTTTGGTGAAATATGATTCTAGTTCTTTAGTGAAGGCGTTATTTTTAAAGAAAAATGTCTGCTAAATATTTGCAATTATTTTTTCTTACTTTTTACAAACCTCTTCCTTCCGCCGCCGGCCGCAGCTTTTAGCGCCGCGGTTGCGATCAAATCAACTGCGCGATTCAAGCCAACATCTAAAACGTTATCTTCTTTAAGCGACACATATTTGCCATCATGCGCTAAATAAGGGCCATAAGGGCCAATGCTCGCTACAATTTTTTTGCTAGTTTCGGGGTGAAAGCCAACTTCGCGAGGCAGAGAAAGCAAGCCCAGAGCAGCTTTAAGCTCAATCAATTTCGGATCTAAATTTTTGGGAATCGAGATTCTCTTTGGCTTCAAAACCTTTGGTTTCTTGGGCTTGGGCTCTTTCTTCGGTTTTTTAGCTTTGCTGGTTTTAGAAGTTTTTGCTGCAGGTTTTTTCTCCTCAATAATTTCAGGAATAACTGCAGGTTCTTCGCCACCACTTCCAATCAACTCTAAGTAGGGGCCGTAAGGTCCAATTTTAACCATAACTTCGAAGCCAGTTTTGGGATCGATACCCAAACTGCGCGGTTCAAACATTGGTTTGCCGCTTGAAGGCTCGCCATCAGGGCCTTCTTCGCCCTTGTCAAAAATTTGCATCGTGTGTTTGCACTCTGGATAATTCGAACATCCAATGAAAGCACCGAACTTGCCAAGCCTTAGCCCAAGCGTTCCCTTGCTGCATGTTGGGCAAGTATTTTTTGCTTTTCCCTCTTCGTCAACGCCAAAAATTTGTCCACCAATTTTTTGATTTAATATTTCGAGAACGTCGCCAAATGGCTTCTCGCCTACTTCGAGGCATGTTGCGTTAAAATCATTCCAGAAATTTTTTAGGAAAATTCTCCAGTTTAATTTTCCATCAGAAATTATATCAAGCTCGTCTTCAACAGAGGCGGTGTAGCCAAATTCTACATATTTCGCGAAAAATTCTTTGAGGAAAGTTGTAACCACGCGACCACGCTCTTCGGGGAAGAATCTTTTGCGATCTAATTTAACATAACCGCGATCTTGTAATACCGAAATAATCGAGGCGTAAGTAGATGGGCGGCCGATTCCTAGCTCTTCCATTTTTTTGACCAAGCTCGCTTCAGAATAACGTGGGGGCGGCTCGGTAAAATGTTGCGCTGGCTTCACATCGATCAGGGCTAGAGACTCGCTTGGCGCTAGCTCTGGCAATTGTTGCTTGCCTTCGTCTTCGTCTTTTTCATCATCTTTATCTTCGTTGTAAATTTTGTAAAAACCATCGAATTTAATAACAGATCCAGTGGCACGAGCCTTTGCATAAGTAGGAACGGTAACAATATCAACTACAACTTGATCAAAAATTACATCAGCCATTTGTGAAGCAATTGTGCGCTTCCAAATTAATTCATAAAGGTTGAATTGATCGCTATCTAAATAACGTTTTACGCTTTCTGGGGGGAAGGCAAAATCGGCTGGGCGTATGGCTTCATGGGCTTCTTGCGCGTTTTTAATTTTGCTCTTAAAAATATTGGCGCTTTCAGGTAAATATTTTGCGCCATAAGTTTTATCGATGTAAACTCTTGCTGCTGTAATGGCTTCAGGGGTCATGTCGATTGAATCAGTTCTCATATAGGTGATGAGACCTTGGTTATTGCCGTCAATTTCTGTGCCTTCATAGAGCCTTTGGGCAAGCATCATGGTCTTGCTTACAGAATAGCCAAGCTTGCGCGCAGCCTCTTGCTGCAAGGACGAAGTGATGAATGGCGGATAAGAGCGACGCTTAGTTTGCTTCTTTGTAATATCAACAACTTGATATTTTTTATCCTCAAGAAGCTTAGTGATTCTAGTGGCGGCGTCTTTGCTGGTGATTGAAAATTTCTCAAGTTTTTTGCCTTCAACTTCAACTAGCGAAGCGGTGAAAGCCATGTGTTTCAAGCTCTCAAGGTCAATTTTAATGTCCCAGTATTCTTGGCTTTTGAAGGCCTCAATTTCTTCTTCGCGATCGCAAATAAGGCGCAAAGCTACAGACTGAACGCGCCCCGCCGATCTACTTCCTGGGAGTTTTTTCCACAAAATTGGCGAGAGGGTGAATCCAACAAGGTAATCTAAGGCGCGGCGGGCTTGTTGCGCATCAACTAAATCCATATCAATTTGGCGCGGATGTTTTATTGCTTCCAAAATTGAGCTTTTGGTGATGGCATTGAACACTACGCGTTCAACCTTTGTCGAGGCTTTCACCGCCTTCTTTTGCTTCAAAACTTCAAGCACGTGCCAAGCGATAGATTCACCTTCGCGGTCAGGATCGGGAGCGAGAATAATCTTGTCACAACCCTTTGCTGCATCAACAATTGTCTTCACATGCTTGGTAGATTTTGGCGAAATTTCGTAATGCATGTTGAAATTATTGTTCGGCTCAACAGATCCATTTTTGCTTGGCAAGTCGCGCACATGGCCGAACGAAGCCACTACAGAATAATCTTTTCCAAGATATTTTCCGATGGTTTTAGCCTTGGCGGGAGATTCAACGATCAATAAATTTTTCATGAATATTTTTGTTGTGAAAAAAAATTATAGCTTTGAGGGAGCAAGTATTTATGAGCTTTAAAACGAAAAGTCAAATTTTGTTATGAGGCATTTTGCATGACGGCGGGGCAAAAATAGGCTATTTAACTTTGGTAACGCAACTAAAAATCGCCTCATTGCAATCAGATTCAGACTCTAAAGTGATAATGCCGTAGAAGCTTTCTACGTTAGCAATGCGGGTGTTTTTAAAAGTGATTATCGCTTCATAATTTTCATATTTGCGAGGCAGAAAAAAACTGAGCAACGGAACATAGGATAATGTTCCAAGTTTTCTTTCGCTATGACTGTAGCTTTTAACTACATTGCCTTTTGCGTCAATCCATTCAACCTTTGTGCGTTCGTGATGTTGCAGAAGGCTTTCTTCGTTTGCAGAAAATTTTTCAGGATCACGCATTATAGAATCGTGAAATTGCTTTGATGATTGATATGAATTCGGGGCGCAGCAGGATAGTAAAAATAAAATTAATATTGATAAAATTTTCATTTTTATAAGAGTTTCCTGTGGAGGGAAGAATTTTAAAATCCTAACATAGTTTGAATAAGCGCCAGTAAGGGTTTTAAGAATGCAATGAACAGCAAGTTGAAAGCCGCAACAAAGGCAATTACAATTTTTGGATTAACTCTGTTGACAAACTCTAGCTGACGATCCTCTTTAACTGCATCAAAATACATAACTTTTACCACGCGCAAATAATAAAAAGCACTGATAACGCTAAATAAAACCGCTATAATCGAAGTGATGATATAGCCCGATTTTACTGCGGCGCCAATCACATAAAACTTAGAGAAAAACCCTGCTAACGGCGGAATTCCTGCGGTTGAAAACATGAATATTGTGAGAAAGGCGGCCATTATGGGGTTAGTTTTTGCAAGGCCTGAGAAAGATGAAATATCGAAAATTTTATTATCCAATTCATCGCTAGAGCCAGCGGGATTCGCGCTATTTTTTAAGCCAAAAATTAGGTTTAAAAATCCGAAGTTTCCTAGTGATAAAATTGCGTAAATGATCATATAAATTACGCAGGCTTTAATGCCTTCGGGGCTTAGAGCTGAAAGGCCAAACATTACAAAACCAACATGTCCAATAGAGCTATAAGCCAACAAGCGCTTGATGTTATTTTGCCTGATTGCACCAAAACTTCCAACAGCCATTGAGGCTAGAGCCACAAGGATCAAAACCTTATCCATTCCTACCCAGCTTGGCGATAAATCTAAAAATAAACGCACTAAAACCATGACGGCAACAAATTTTGTAACGGTGGCGAAGAAGGTTGTGACGATTGAGTTCGAGCCTTCATACACATCTGGTGTCCACATGTGAAATGGTGCAGCAGAAATTTTAAAGAACATTGCAATCACGATTAAGAGAAAGCCTAAAATAACTGCTGGAGGCACTGGATTAGTGCTGTAAAGATAGGTTGCAACATCAAAATTTGTTGTTCCTGAAAAGCCATAAAATATTGAAATGCCTAGAAGCAGTAGGCCAGAAGCCACTGATCCTAAGATAAAATATTTCATACCACTTTCAGAAGATCTGGCAGATTTGCGATTTATTGCAGCAAGCAAATATAGTGGCAAAGCTTGTAGCTCTAGGCCTAAATAGAATGTTAGAAAATCGTTGGCTGAAATTAAAAACATGCCGCCACAAGTTGAAATCATTAGCAAAGCTAAAAATTCGGCACTGATTTCTTTTTCTTTAGCGAGAAATTCTAGCGATAAAATCATCACAAAAATCAACAAAGTAACGGCGATAAATTTGATGAAGCAGGTGAAGGAATTAACAAAAAACATGCCATGGAAAAATGATCCAACCATGAAGGTGTTGTGCGTTGTGAAATACAGGGAGGCAAAGCAGGAGAGTAGGGCGATCAGATAAGATGCGCGGAAAAATTCTGGCTTATTTTTACCAAAAAAAACATCGTTAAGTAAGATTATCAATGCGCCGCAAAATAGCGCCAATTCTGGATAGATTGATGGTAAAAACATGAGTGTTTAATTTAGTTAAAACAAAGCAACTAAGGAAATTGCTGGTTGTATAAAATAGCTTAAAAGTAAATTTGGCATTACGCCTAACAAGACCACAAGTGCTGCAAGGGTGCTAAGCGAGACTAATTCTACAGCGTTTAAATCTTTTAATTTTTCGATTTTGGTATTGATAATTTCGCCGAATATTACGCGCTTATAAAGCCACAACATATAACAAGCTCCAAGAACTACGCCTAGAGTAGAAAGGATCGCGACGATTTTATTTGCTTGAAAAGTTCCGATAATTGCTAAAAATTCTCCAACAAAACCGCTAGTTCCAGGAAGGCCAACTGAGCCCATAGTGAAGATCATTGCGAGCAAAGCGAAGTTTGGCATTTTTTGCACGATGCCGCCTAGATCAGCTATTTGCTTGGTGTGAAGGCGATCATAAATTACGCCAACGCACATGAATAATGCAGCAGAAACCAAGCCGTGGCTGATCATTTGCATTATTGCGCCATCAATTCCTTGGCGTGTAAAACTGAAAATTCCCATAGTAACAAAACCCATGTGAGCTACGGAAGAGTAGGCGATCATCTTCTTCATGTCTTCTTGCATTAACGCCACGAGAGACGCATAAATGATAGCAATAATGCTGAGTGTAAAAACTAAATTCGCGAAATGCTCGCAAGCCGCAGGAAAAAACGGTAGCAAGAAACGCAGCATTGCGTAGGCGCCAAGCTTGATTAAAATTCCCGCCAAAATTACTGAGCCAGCTGTAGGTGCCTGAACGTGGGCATCGGGAAGCCAAGTGTGAAATGGAAACATCGGCACCTTAATTGCAAAAGAGATGAAGAAGGCCAGCCAGAGCCACTTTTGATGCGCTAAAATAAGGCTTGGCAGAACTTGCTTCAGAACATTAATGTCTGTCGAGCCAGTGGTTGCATATATGTAGATGATGGCCACCAAAAATAAAACCGAGCCAAAAAGTGTGTAAAGGAAGAATTTGTAAGAGGCGTAAATTCGTTGTTGGCCGCCCCAAATACCAATGATTAAGAACATCGGAATTAGCATCGCTTCGAATAAAACGTAAAATAATAATAGGTCGATTGCGCAAAATGAACCAATGGTGAAGCCTTCTAGTAGTAGGAAGTAGATGACATATTCTTTGACGCGATTAGTTACAGAATTAATACTGATTGCCAAACAAATTGGGATTAAAAAAGTGGTGAGAACAATTAACAAAACCGAAATTCCATCAATGCCCATATGATATTTGAAGCCTTGGCCTTCTAGGATTCTGAGGATTTCAACAAATTGAAAATCAGTGCTGGATTTGTCAAAAGAAAATAGTAGTTTTATCGACAAGACAAAGGTAACGAAGCTGATTAAAAGCCCAAAATTATAAAAGTTTTTGGGGTTTTTGCTGCTAATTGGCAACAGCAAAATCGCGGCTACAATTGGCAAAAAAGTGATTAGCGATAAAATAGGGAAATTATTGATCATTTTATGATTACTTCGTTAGAATGGCAATTGTCGGGGCGATGATAAAAATATAAATTTACGAATCAATTTAAAAGTGCTTCAGAATAAAAAAATTATCTTAGATTCAGCGCAAATAAAATTGCAGCAAAAATTACAAAATCTTGCTTTTAGTTTAGAAAATAAACATGCGGGGTTTTTAAATAATTTATTTGCTGCAAAAAAAATGCTGCTGCAAGGGCTTTATATCTACGGTTCTGTAGGTTGCGGCAAAACTACACTGATGCAAGGTTTTTATGATTCTCTTGTTAAAACGCCGAAAATTTATTTTCATTTCAACAGCTTCATGCGCTCTATTCACGAGGCTTTGCGCAATATTCGCCATGAGAAGAAAAAATATAAAGATGAATTAATTGAAGCAGTAAAAAGAGTTGTTGGCGATAAAAAAGTTTTATGTTTCGATGAGTTTCAAGTGCTTGATATTGCTGATGCGATGATCTTGGGGCGAATTTTTTCTTATTTATTTACGCGGCAAACTATTGTGATTTTTACCTCTAATGCCGCACCGCACGAGCTCTACAAAGACGGGCTTCAGCGCGAAGTTTTTCTTGAATTTGTTGATAAAGTTTTGCTGAAATATTGCGAAACTATTAAGTTGGATAATGGCGTAGACTACCGCGCTCTATATCGCCAGAGCCTCACTAAAAGATATTTTATTTCTAACAAAAATAACCGCGCAGAAGTTCAAGAAATCATTGGCAATTTAACCAAGCAAGAGCCGCTTAAGCCTAGAAAAATCAAGGTTTGGGGCCGTGAAGTAAAAATTAAAAAAACCTTCGAGAAAATTGCTGTAATTAATTTTGATGATATTTGCCGCACAGAACTTGGCGCTTCAGATTTTCAAGCTATTGCTAAAGAATTCGATTTAATATTTTTGTTAAAATTGCCAATCCTAACTAAGCAAGATCGCAACGAGTCGCGCCGTTTTACGCTTTTTATCGATGAGATTTATGAGAATAAAACTGCGCTAATAATTTTGGCGAAAACAGCGATCGAAAAAATCTATGGTGATGAGGCTGGAGAACATTATTTTGCGCGGACAATTTCACGTTTAAAGGAAATAAAATCTGATGAATATTGGCTAGCCAGTAAAATAAAAAACGCTTAAGATTTTTTAAATTGAGTATTTTATTAATGTTGTGCCAAACTATTGAAATTGCTCGTTTTAAAGCTTTTTTTACCAAGAATTAATAAATGCAAAATTTATTATCAAAACAAAACTAAAATGCCCATTTTAAATTGGTTAAATCGCGATAAATCTATTAAAAAAGCTGCAAACGCGCCCTATCGCTTGCTTGAAGCTGATGATGTTTTTTCTTACGGCGATCAAAATTCGCAAAATTTGTTGATTCAAGGCGATAATTTAGAGGCTTTGAAGGCTCTCTTACCTTATTATGCGGGCAAAGTGAAATGTGTTTATATTGACCCGCCTTACAACACTGGCAGCGCTTTTGAGCATTATGATGATAATTTAGAACATTCTAAATGGTTAGAAATGATGTATCCACGGCTTGAATTGTTGCGTGAATTGCTGGCAGAAGATGGTAGTATTTGGATTTCGATTGATGATGATGAGGGGCATTATTTGAAGGTGATTTGTGATGAGATTTTTGGGAGAAAAAACTTTGTTGCAAATGTTGTTTGGCAGAAAAAGTATTCGCCACAAAATGATGCTAAATGGTTAAGTGATAGTCATGACCATATAATTATTTTTGCAAAGAATAAATCGGTTTGGAGGCCGAATTTACTTATTAGAACAGAGGAGATGAATGACAGATATAAAAATGTAGATAATGATATAAGGGGAGTTTGGAAATCTGGAGATATGTCTGTGAAAAGAGAGACCGCTAAAGATATCTACGAAATCACAACCCCATCAGGAAGAAAAGTTTTGCCACCAAAAGGCAGAAGCTGGGTTTTTTCTAAAGAAAAATTTGCAGAAATGTTGGCTGATAATCGTATTTACTTTGGCCCAAAAGGAAGTAATGTTCCATCGGTAAAAAGATTCCTCTCCGAAGTAAAAGACGGCGTAACCCCAATGACTCTGTGGACCTATCAAGAAGTTGGCCATAATCAAGATGCAAAAAAAGAAGTAAAAGAATTAAATTTAGGCGAAGTTTTTGGCACACCAAAACCAGAAAAACTAATCCAGAGAATAATTCAACTTGCCACCAACGAAAACGACCTAGTTCTCGACTCATTTCTTGGCTCTGGCACCACCGCAGCAGTTGCCCACAAAATGAATCGTCGCTATATAGGAATTGAAATGGGAGAACATGCAAAAACCCATTGCGCCTTGCGCCTAAAAAAAGTAATTGATGGCGAGCAAGGCGGAATCTCGCCAAGCCTTAATTGGCAAGGTGGCGGAGGTTTTCGTTTTTACAATCTTGGCGAAACAATTTTTGATGAAGAAGGAAAAATAAATCCAAAAATAAAATTTCAACATTTAGCCGCTCATATTTGGTTTAGTGAAACCCTAGAGCCTCTAGGGCAAAAAGCCAATTCACCCTTATTAGGAATTTATAAAAACACCGCCTATTATTTGCTTTATAATGGAATTCTTGGCGACAAAACCATTAGCGGCGGCAATGTTTTAACCAATAAAATTTTAAAATTATTGCCAAAATTTAGCGGCGAAAAAGTAATTTATGGCGAAGCGAGCCGCCTTGCCCCAAGCATTTTGCAAGAAAATAAAATCACCTTCAAGCAAACTCCTTACGACATTAAAGCAAGATAAAATGATAAAACTCAAAAACTATCAAATAAAAACGCTAGAAATTTTAAAAGAATTTCTTGAATTAAGTCGTTTTGAAGGTGTAAATAAAGCTTATGAAAAAATTCAAGCAAAGCGGTTTCAAGGCAATAAATTCAATCCTTTTAACGCCTTGCCAGATTTAGAAAACATTCCTTATTGCTGCTTGCGCTTGCCAACTGGTGGCGGCAAAACCTTGCTTTCTGCTTACACAATTAAAGTTGCTGGCGAAAGTTTTATTGAAAAAGAATTTCCGCTTACTCTATGGCTTGTTCCAAGCAATATTATTAAAGAACAAACTTTAGAAACTTTAAAAAATCCTGCGCACGCTAATTATCAAGTTTTAGCAGATGCTTTTAACGGCAAATTTTGTGTTTTTGACATTGCTGATTTTCAACAAATTCGCCCGCAAGACATTGCAAATAAAGCTTGCGTAATTGTTTCAACATTCGCTTCGCTGCGCGTTGACAAAACCGAAGAAGGTCGCAAAGTATATCTTCATGATGAAAATTTAGAGCCGCATTTTAGCAAAATTCCTAGCAATGCAAACAAAATGGAAGTTGATGAAAATGGCAAAATAAGATTTTCCTTCGCTAATCTTTTAAATTGGCACAGACCCTTGGTAATAGTAGACGAAGCTCATAATGCAAAAACCGAAAATAATAAAAATGAAGCAACTTTAAGCTTAAAAGTTTTGCAAAGAATTAATGCTTGTTTGGTTATTGAATATAGCGCCACGCCAGCAGATAATAGCAATGTTATCACTTCAATTACTGCCGCAGAATTGAAGGCGGAAGAAATGATAAAATTGCCAATTATTTTAACCAAACATGATTCTTGGGAGCAAGCGGTTATTGCTTCCATTCAAACTCGCCAAAAATTAGAAGAGCTTGCGCAAAAAGATCAAAATTATATTCGTCCAATTATTTTATTTCAGGCAGAAAATATTGGTGGCGAAGTTACTTATGAAATATTGAAAAAATATTTAATAGATTCTGGAATTTCTGAAAATCAAATTGCTGTTGCAACCTCGTCTGTAAAGGATTTAGACGATATAAATCTTTTAAGTTCAAATTGCGAAATTCGCTATGTTATAACGGTGCAGGCTTTAAGAGAAGGGTGGGATTGCTCGTTTGCTTATGTTTTATGCTCTGTTGCCAACACGCAATCTTCAACTGCAATAGAACAATTATTGGGTCGCGTTCTGCGCATGCCTTATGCACAAAATCGAGAATTGCCAGAATTAAACAAGGCTTACGCCCATGTGTCTTCGCAAAGCTGGGATGATGCAACAAAGAAAATGCACGAGCTTTTAGTGAGAATGGGTTTTCAAAAAGAAGAAGCAAAAACTTTTACTTGCGAAGAAATTGCGCCAGAGCTTGATCTGCAAGAGCCAAAAGCGCAACCATTTACAGCCAATTTAAACTTTAAACCAGATTTTTCATCTCTCGATTTACTAGAAAGAGAATTGCTTAAAGTTGAAGAAAAGGCCGATGGAAGCTTTAAAATCAATGTTTTAGAAGGTGTTGATAAAAAACTGATAGAAAAAATAATTAGCGCTACTGAAAATCCAGAAGATCAGAAAGAAATTATTGAAAAATCTAGGCTTAAATTTTCTGATTCTATTTGCAAAATTTATCCAGCAGAAAAAGGAGAAAAATTTATAATTCCGCAATTATGTCTAGATTTTGGAGATGGTGCAGAGCTTGCAGAAACAGAGGCTTTTCTTGATCACGAAAATTTTAATTTGCTAGATTTTCCTACAAATTTTAATGAAACAGATTTTCGAATTTATGAAGAATTAGATCAATATTGCGTTGATATTTCTGCACAAAAAATTGTAACAATTAGCGCAATTTCTGAAACAGAGCAATTAAATCTTGAAGGAATAAAAACTATTTTAAGCGAGCAAGATCTTTGTTTATGGCTTAATAGAAGGCTAAAGCAACAAGATGTGCCTTATGAAATTATGTTAGAATTTTTGCGTAAAGTTATAAAAAACTTATTGGCGCGAGAAGATATTAATATGCAAAAATTAGAATTAGCAAAATTTGCCCTTGAAAAATTTTTGCATGACAAAATTTCTTTCTATAAAAAAGAGGCAAAGAAAAAATGCTTTCAAAAATATCTGTTTGGCGTTGATTCTATTGCTTGCGTAAATAAAGCCGAATTTAATTTTTCTTTTGATGCAAAAAATTATCCAGCAAATTCGCTTTATCAAGGAAAATATAAATTTAACAAACATTATTGCGCTTTAATTGCAGAAATGCGTGACGAAGAAGCTGAATGCGCCTTTGAAATAGACAAAAATCCAAATGTAAAATTTTGGATTCGCAATATTGAGCGCCAGCCAAAATATTCATTTTGCTTGCCAACTTCAACCGATAAATTCTATCCAGATTTTGTAGCAAAATTAAATGATGGCAGAATTTTAGCAATTGAATATAAAGGCTTGCAATATAAGGGCGGCGATGATGCAGAAGAAAAAGAATTGATTGGAAAATTTTGGGCAGAAAAATCTGGCAATTTATTTTTAATGGCATGGAAAGATAAAAATTCTAAAAATTTAAAACAGCAAATTGAAGAAGTTATATGTTAAAATTTATCTTAAAAGTTTGGCCAGCCTTCCTTCCAATTGCCATCTATTTGATCTGGGTTTTTCTGATCAAAAAAAATCGCAAAAAAGATTATATCGATACTGAATATAAAGTTGTGTCAGAAAAAAGTGAGCCAATAGGCGCCTTTTCTCTGCGCAACAGCAATTTTGTTCTCGCTATATTTTCAACTTTGATCCTAATAATTCTTAGTTTAATTTTTATTGTAGTGAGCGCGAAGCCAATAAAGCAGCCTCTCAATCAATCTGCGCAGCAAAAAATTATTGTTGAATAAAACTCGCAAAAGACCGCTTGAGTTTTTCTAACACAGGGCCTATAATCCGCGCCCACCAGATTCTAACGAACTAAATAATAATATTTATTGCCACAATGACAGCGGCTGATTTCTGTAAAGATTTCAACCCTCTTGGTGTCGTTGCGCCCTTACGGGCTCAATGATTTAGCTGTTATTGGTAACTAACCAACTAAAAAATAAAATGTCTAAAAATAACTTACCTAAATTTACTATCAAACAGCTTCTAGAAGCTGGTGTGCACTTCGGCCATAAAAGCATGCGCCGCAACACTAAAATGTCTAAATACATCTACGGAACTCGTAATGGTATTAGCATTATCGATCTTAACAAAACCGCGTCTTTACTATATAAAGTGCTTGTTACAGTTAATGAAGTTGCTAAAAATAACGGACGCATTCTATTCGTTGCAACTAAAAAACAAGCCTCTGCAACCGTTGCTGAAGCGGCAAAAAGATGTGGCCAATATTACGTCAACTACAGATGGTTAGGCGGTATGCTTACTAACTGGAAGACAGTTTCTCAATCAATCAAAACTTTGAAAAAAATCGAAGAGCAACTTGCTGGTGCTGAAATCGATTTCAATAAAAAAGAAAAATTGGTTCTTGAAAGAAAAAGATTGAAACTTGAACAAGCTCTTGGTGGCATTAAAAACATGGGCGGATACCCTGATTTAGTGTTTGTAATCGATACTTTCAAAGAAGATCTTGCAATCTATGAAGCTAAAAAATTGAACATTCCAATCATTGCGGTTGTAGATTCTAACTCTAATCCAGACGGAATTATTTACCCAATCCCGGGCAATGACGATTCAGCAAAAGCAATCAAACTTTATTGCAATTTAGTATCTGATGCAATCATCGCTGGCCTTAGAGACAACATGGCTGCGGCTGGTGTTGATTTAAGCGCAGTTGAAGAAGGCGCTCTTCCCGATGTTACCAAGCGCACCGCAGTTGCAGATGTAAAAAAATCTCATCATGTTAAGGCTGAAAAACATCATGAAAAAAAGAAAGAAGTTGAATCTGAAGAAGTTGCAGAAAAAACAGCTGAAGAAGTAAAAAAACCTGAGGCAAAAACAGCTAAAAAGCCAGCTGCAAAAAAATCTACAAAAAAATAATTATTTTAGCGTAGGGGGCGTAATTTATTTTACGCTCCCTTTCTACAAAAATAACGAACTCAATCACTTAAAAAATATGGCAGACTTAAATCTAATTAAAAAACTTCGCGAAGCTACGGGTTGTGGCATCTCAGATTGCAATAAAGCTTTGGCAGAGTGCCAAGACGATTTCGAAAAATCAGTTGACTGGTTGCGCAAAAAAGGCCTTTCTTCTGCGGTTAAAAAAAGCGGACGCGTTACATCTGAAGGTGTTGTAGCTATATTTGTTGACGGTAAAAAAGCCAGCATCATTGAAGTTAACTCTGAAACAGACTTCGTGGCTCGCAACCAAAAATTCCAAGATTTCGCGGCGGTTTTAGCTGGTAGCGCTATTAATTTTGGTAGTGATATTGAAAAATTTAAAGCCTCTAATTTTCCAGAAAAAACCATTTCTGTTGATGAAGAAGTGAAAGGTCAAATTGGCATTATTGGCGAAAACATTAACGTTAGAAGAATTGACTCTCTTGCTGTTGAAAATGGCGCGGTTGTTAGTTATATCCATAATGCAGTAGCACCAAATATGGGCAAAATTGCAGTTTTGGTTGCGCT
This sequence comes from Rickettsia typhi, assembly GCA_945872855.1. Taxonomy (GTDB): domain Bacteria; phylum Pseudomonadota; class Alphaproteobacteria; order Rickettsiales; family UBA1997; genus CAMCFD01. Next base: position 69,190 of record CAMCAW010000003.1, read on the forward strand.
TGAATCTGTGGCCTCTCAAGATAAATTGGCAGAATTTGGCAAACAAATCGCAATGCATATTGCGGCGGCAAAGCCAGATTCTCTTTCTATTGAGTCTGTTGAGCCAGAAAAGCTAAAAAGAGAAACTGAAGTTTTGAAAGACCAAGCACGCGCTTCTGGCAAGCCTGAAAGCATCATTGAGAAAATGATCGAGGGTAGAATTAGAAAATATTATGAAGAAGTTGTGCTTCTTGAGCAAGTTTTTGTAATGGACGATAAGTTCAAAATCAAAGATTTGTTGGTGCAATTTAGCAAAGAAAATGGTGAAACTAAACTCACTGGATTCAAGCTTTTCATACTTGGAGAAGGTATTGCGAAAAAAGAAAGTGATTTTGCAGCAGAAGTTGCTTCAATGACAAGATAGTTTTTGTGGTCATCTAGTTTTATGTGGTAATCCTCGCGAAAGCGGGGATCCATACGTAGCAAGCCCCCATTTAAAGAAAATTAAAATATCATGCCAACTAAATCTGATCTAAAATTCAAAAGAATCCTCTTCAAAGTTTCTGGTGAAGCGATGATGGGAGACAAGGGTTTTGGTCATGATGCAGTGGCGGTTCAAAAAATATGCAGTCAAATTATTTCGGCGCATAAATTGGGCTGCGAAATTTGCGTTGTTGTTGGAGGCGGAAATATTTTTCGTGGAGTCTCTCAAGCTGCTGTAGGCATAGAGCGAGCTAGCGCTGATTATATGGGAATGTTAGCAACTTGCATTAACGGAATCGCACTACAAAGCGCACTAGAAAAACTTGGCATCGATACCCGCATGCAATCTGCAATCCCCATGAATAGCATCTGCGAGCCTTATATCAAGCGCCGCGCCTCTCGTCACCTAGAAAAAAATCGTGTTGTAATTTTTGCTGCTGGAACTGGCAATCCGTTTTTTACTACCGATACCGCTTCTGTGCTACGCGCTGTTGAGATGGGCTGCGATGCCATTCTCAAAGGCACGCAAGTTGATGGCGTTTATTCTGCCGACCCAAAGCTTGATAAGAGCGCTGTTCATTATGACAAAATCAAATATATCGATGTGTTAAAGCAAGATCTAAAAGTAATGGATCAAACCGCGATTACGCTTGCCAAGGATAATAAATTGCCAATCGTAGTATTTTCAATTAAAGGCGAAGATGCCTTGAGTAACGTGGTTGTAGGGAAGGGAAAGTTTACAATTATTAACTAATCTCATGTCTGGACACTCGCAATTTGCCAATATCAAGCACCGCAAGGGTGCGCAAGATGCCAAGAAGGCAAAATTATTCACTAAAATTATTCGCGAAGTTACGGTTGCGGCAAAATCTGGCCAACTCGATCCTAATTTTAACCCGCGTTTGCGCAGCGCCATCATTGAAGCGCGCGTTAATAACATGCCAAAAGATCGCATTGAAGCGGCGATAAAAAAAGTGGCCTCAGGAAATTCTGGCGATAATTTTGACGAAATCCGTTATGAAGGCTACGCTCCAGAAGGCATCGCGATTATTGTTGAAGCGCTAACAGATAACCGCAATCGGACAGCCAGCGAAGTACGCAGCATTTTCACCAAGGCGGGAGGCGCTTTGGGCGAAACAAATTCAGTATCATTCATGTTTGATCACGTTGGCTTAATTAAATTTGATGCAAAAGTTGCTGAAGCGGAAAAAATGTTTGAAGCCGCGATTGAAGCTGGTGCAGACGATATTGAATCATCAGATGATTGTCATTTTGTGTTTACTGCAACAGAAAATCTGAGTGCCGTTCGCGATAAGCTTACTGAAAAATTTGGCGATCCACAAAGCGCAAGATTCGAATGGAAAGCAAAAAATCTAACCGAAATTTCAGATCTTGAGCAAGCACAAAAATTATTAAAAATGATCGATGCTCTTGAAGATTGCGACGATGTGCAGAGAGTTACTGGCAATTATTCAATCGCAGCTGAAATTGAAGATAAATTATGAATTTATCGCGTAAACGAAATATATTATTAATTATATTTTTCGCTTTAATCTTACTCCTGCCTACTCTCGATAGTATTTTCAGTTTTTCTCCCGTTCAAAATCTTTTTGAAAAAAGACTTCCGGCGCCTCTTCCACAAAGGCCGCACAATAGTTCTGATATTTTGAGTTATTCTAAAAAATTTGAAGAATTTTTTAATGATAATTATGGTTTTCGTAAAAGTTTTATTTTTGCTAACGGCAAAATAATGGATAATATTTTTAACGAATCTCCAAGCTCGCGAGCCTTGATTGGTAAGGATGATTGGCTTTATTTCGATAATCAAAATTCATTTTTAGATGCGCAAGGATTGGCAAAAATAGATGAAAAAGAAATTTATCTAGCGGTAAAATCTTTTATCAAAAATTGGCACAATTTACGCGCCAGAAATATTGATTATTTAGTGGTGATTGCAGCTGATAAAACCACAATCTATCCAGAATTTTTACCAGATTTTATTAAAGTTTCTTCTGAAAAACATCGTATTGATAAATTTATTGATGCGCTTAAAAAGGCCTCTCCAGGCTTTCCAATACTTGATTTGCGAGCATCTTTAAATGAGGCAAAAAAGCGTGAAATAATTTATCAAAAAACTGATACTCATTGGAATAAGCGCGGCGCTTATGTTGGCTATGCCGAAATTATGAAAAAGCTAAATTTGCAATATTTATCGCGCGCTAGTTTTGTTGATATTGAAGGCGTGATGAATGATGGCGATATTTCTTATATCATGGGGATCGAGGCAGAAAATATTGATTATAGCTTGAAGGAAAATTTTGTGCCTAATTTTCGCGAAATTAATCCAACAGAATTAGACCAGAAGACCTTCCACAGGCCAATATTTTATGCTAATTATAACAGAAATTTACCAATTTTATTTGTCTATAAAGATTCGTTTTTTGATAATATGATGGGATTTTTTTCTAATCATTTTTCACAAAATTATTTCATTAATGAATTTCCTTGTGATTTGAATATGGACATCATAAAAAAACATCGCGCAAATGTCGTAATTCACGAATTTTGGGAAGGGCGAATTGAAGAGGTTGTCCATAGCTGTAACTGAGCTTGAGTAAAATAATTAAATTTAAAAAATGAAAAAAATAAAAGTAGCAATCATTGGGGCATCAGGATATACAGGCGCCGAGCTGGTTAGAATTTTACTAAACCACCCACAGGCAGAAATAAAAGCGCTAATTGCCAACAGCAATGCTGGACAAAAAATGGAAGAAATTTATCCACATTTCATACATTATAATTTACCGAACTTAGTAAAAATTGATGAAGTTGATTTTGCTGCTATAGATGCCGCCTTCTGTTGCTTGCCTCACACCACCAGCCAAGAAGTGATTGCAAAATTAATGGCGGATAAAAAAAATTCTCACTTAAAAATATTTGATCTTTCGGCTGATTTTAGATTAGAAAATACTGATGATTATAAAAAATGGTATGGCCATGATCATGTGGCTGCAGCCCTACAGCCACAAGCTATTTACGGCTTGTCAGAAATTCACAGAAACAAAATTAAGAAGTCGAGTTTAATTGCTTGCCCCGGCTGCTATCCAACATCAGCACTACTTCCGCTTATTCCTTTGCTTGAAAATGATTTGATTTTGCCAAAAGGAATTATTGTAGATTCTAAGTCTGGCGCGACTGGAGCAGGTAGATCTCTCAAAACAGGAAATTTATTTTGTGAAGTAAATAATTCGGTGAAGGCGTATTCGATTGGTAAACATCGACATATTGGCGAAATTGAACAAGAGCTTGGTAAGGCTTATGGGTCAAGGCTTGAGATAGATTTTACTCCACATTTAATTCCCATTAACAGAGGAATTATTTCTACGATTTACGCCGATATTAATGCAAAATTTTCGTTGCAAGACATTAAAAATTGCCTGCAAACAAAATACGAAGATGAATATTTTGTGCGCGTTATCGATGGCGAGCCAAATATTTCTGATGTTATTGGCACTAATTTTTGTATAATGTCGGCGAATCAAAGCAGAAGCGGTGACAAGGTGATTTTGGTTTCGGTGATCGATAATCTTTGCAAGGGCGCTTCGGGGCAGTCGGTGCAGAATATGAATATTGTTTTTGGATTTGATGAAAAATCTGGGCTAGAATTTGCGCCACTTTTTCCTTAGTTTAATATTTTTGAAGTTGAGTTTTTGGCTTAAAGCCACGCAGCTAAGCCTTTGCAGAAATTATAATTAATTCATAAATGCCCGTAACAATTTTTGCACCAATAACATTTCCAACCAAAGCAGGAGTTTCTCTCATCAGAGTTTCTGGCGAAAGAACGCGCGAATGTCTTGAGGTTTTAGGCGTTGCAAAAATTCCAAATGCTAATGAAATAAAATTCTGCAAAATTTTTGATCCACAAAATGCCGAATTAATTGACGAAACTTTAATTTCATTTTTTAAGGCGCCAAATAGCTTTACTGGCGAAGATGTTGCCGAGATCAGTATTCACGCCTCTTCCTTCATTCTCAAAAAAATCTTCCAAATTTTAGCAAGCATTGAAAATGTGCGCATGGCTGAGGCTGGCGAGTTTAGCAAAGTTGCCTTTTTAAATGGCAAAATAGATTTGGTGCAAGCCGAAGCAATTCCCGATCTAATTGCCTGCGAAACCGCGGCGCAGCACAAACAAGCGCTCAAACAATTGCAAGGCGATCTTGGAGAAATTTATGAAAATTGGCGCCTAAAAATCATTGAGTTGGTGGCTTTAATTGAAAGCTGCATCGATTTTCCTGATGAAGATTTGCCGCAAAATATTATTGATGAAATAGTGCGAAAATTAGCAGTTTTAAAATTTGAAATTGCTTCGCACTTAGATGATAAAAAGCGCGGACAAAAAATTAAAGAGGGTTTGAGCCTTGCTATTATTGGCTCGCCAAATGTTGGAAAATCTAGTTTATTAAATTTTTTAGCAAAAAGCGAAGTGGCGATTGTTTCAGAAATTGCAGGAACAACGCGCGATGTAATTGAAATTCACCTAGAAATTGCAGGCGTGGCAGTAAAAATTGCCGATACTGCGGGCCTAAGAATTAGCGATGATAAAATTGAACAAGAGGGAATTAGAAGAGCGCATAAAAAGGCAGCGGAGGCAGATATTAAGCTGCTTGTGCTTGATGCAACTCATGCAAAAATTTCTGCGTCAGAGCAAAAATTGATTGATGAAAATACAATAATTATTGTGAATAAAATTGATTTGCTGGAGTCAAAAAATTTTAATGAATTACCAAATAATCCAATTTATCTTTCGATCAAAAAGCATCAAAATACTAATTTGCTACTCAAAAAACTTGAAGAAAAAGTATTAGAAATTCTGCCGCAACAATCTTCTCCGTTAATTACGCAAGAGCGCTATCGCCATTGTTTAAGCGCCGCACTAAACGCTCTAGAGGATTTTTCTCTCGATAAAAATATTGAACTTGCCGCAGAAGATTTGCGCATTGCTTGTCATGCAATCGGCAAAATTATAGGGCGCATTGATGTTGATGATATTTTGGATGTGGTGTTTTCAAAATTTTGTATCGGAAAATAGTTTATTTTCTGGTCTTTAATTCTTGTACTCTAACCGCCAAATCATCAATAAATTTCTCTATTCCTTTTTCTGAAATTGCAGAATTAAATTCTGATCTTTGTGTTTCAATTAAGCTAATGCCTTCAGTTACAAAATCTAGCACAGCAAGCTTGTCATTGCGGTCTTTAACACGAAATTGAACATTAATCGCAACATTGGATTCTTTTGGCAAAAATTCACATTTTGCTACATAAAAACCGCTTTGTTGATCTACAGAAATTACCTTAAAACTTTTGCCGTTATAATTTTTAAATTTTGGCCCATAAGTGTTAATCATAAATTGGCGATAAAGATCCATGAAGCGGGTCTTTTGGGCATCTGTGGCATCTTTATAGTTTTTTCCTAGAACGAAGCGTCCGATCCAATCTGCATCAATAACGCGATCAACTTCTGAGATAATTTTTTGTTTTTTAACGCTTTCAGAAATTGTATTTTCTGCGGCAATTGAAATTATTTTATTGCCAAGTTGATCAATAAATTTCACAACATTATCAGCCGGATTAGCGGTTTGTGCTAGAGCTGAATGGCTTAGGAATGTTAAAATTATAAATGCCGCAATTTTTCTCATATATTATTTTTTTACTTTGAGGTCACGTTGTTGAATATAAACACTTCTAAATGTTGCGTATAAATCGAATGAATCTTTTTTAACATCAGCGATTGGATCAAGCAAGCCTTCTCTTAAATCTAAATTATAAAGTGCGGCATTAGCAACTATATATGAAGGCTTAATTGCTTTTGTCGAGCCACCAATTTCAAGAAAATTAAAGCCAAAAGGATCAATTGATCTATCGACAACATAGCCGCCAAAGTCACGACTGGTGCTTGGCCCCAATAATGGAATCACCAAATAAGCGCCGCTAGCCACGCCATAATATCCGAGTGTTTGGCCAAAATCTTCTGGCTCATATTTTATGTTTTTATTTCCTGCCACGTCAAATAATCCAGCAATTCCAACTGTTGTGTTAATCAAAAAATTTGAAGAAGTTGCGAGGCCGTTTTCTACCTTTCCTTGTGCGAAAGAATTTAGTGCTGAAATTGGCAAAGCAAGATTCAGAACAAAATTATGCAAAGAATTTCTGACTGGTTTTGGAGTGTAATTGCGATAGGCGCGGGCGACGGGTTCAAAGAAATAAACGTCTAGAGTGTCGTTGAAGGCAAAAATTTTACGATTTATTTTTTCTAAAGGATCGTAGATTTCTTTTTGTGTATTATTGCTAAATTCTGCCTCATAGCTGTCAAATTCGGCATCGTAAGATTTATCATTAGCCATGACTTCTGTAAGTTTCGCCAAAGCTAGACTGCTGCTAAAAGTGAAGAGAATAATTAGTATAGTGAAATTATTTTTAGTCATTCACTAAACTTCTCCTCTATTGATTTTATCGAGAAGTTCTTGCGCCTTCGCATCGTAATCTGGCTTTTTTATCAACAGTTCTGTTAAAATTTTTTTCGCTTCGTAAGGCCTTTTATTTAAAGCGAGTGAATAAGCGAGTTGATAATAAGCATCGAAACATTCAGGCCAAAACTTTTTGATGAAGCGAAAACGAAAAACTGCATCAGAAATATTGCCTTTTTCTAAATGCTTCAAGCCCAAGTTGTAATTGGTTTCAAGTAGGTTTGATACTTTCGATTTAACATCGCCAAATTCCTCTTTAGTTTCTTGAATTTTGCTTTGAAAAAAATCAATAAGACCAAAGGCTTTTTCTTGAATTTTTTGTATGAGTGTAACTTTATTTTCTTCTTCTTTTTTATCGCTAGGCGTGCCAACAATCATTTTTTTAACTATTTTAAACATAATTTATTTTTGATAGATCAAATAACAAAGATGCCAAGAAGCATTATTACTACTATTTTGTGAAAAGAAAACATTAAACTTTTGCAGATTTTTTTTTGCAATAGACTTTTGTTTTATAAAATTTTCTGAATAGTTGGTGCCAATTTTTTTTAACTCCTTTAAAGCCGCGACAGCATTTTGATGTTTTTGCTCAATAATTTCTTGCGAAAATAATTTTTCTTTGAAGCCAACATTTAATAAACTTTGCCTTATAGAGTCTTGATTTACAAGCTTTTGCAAAGAAAAGTTGCAATCAGATTTTTTACTCGCTTCTTTAATTTCTGCAAAAGTTTTTTCTGTTGGCAAGCAAAAAATTATCATGCCGTTTTTTTTCAACAGCAAGTGTAAATTTAGAAATAATTGCTCAAAATTTTCGAGCCATTGTAAGGCAAAAGAAGAAAAAATTATATCAAAAGTTTCGCGATTTTTAAAGGGCAAATTTTCTATATCGGCAAGAATTGGAAAAACGTTTTTTGGTCTATCTCGCCAATGTTTAAGCATGTTTGGTGCAAGATCAACCTCAAATATTTGTAGATTTTTTTGCGATTGTAATAAGTTTTTGGCGATAAAACTTGTGCCCGAACCAAGATCTAAAATAACATCGCCATCTTTAATAAAATTTTTTGCTAGATCGCATAATTTTTGCGCTGCAGTTTTTTGAATAAGGGCGCAGTCGTTGTAAATAAAGGCTTTGTCGCTAAAATTATGTTGGACGATTTTTTTATTTATCACGCAGATTTTTTTGCTTCGTCTTCAATTAATTTCACAATATGATCAACTAAATCTTCGCTGCTAACTTTGTGATCGGGGTGGCCATTCATGTAAACATTATGGCGTCCGCCACCGCCACCAGTGATGCCAATCTGCGTGTGCGCTGCCTCGCCAAGCCCATTAACCACGCAGCCCAAAATTGAAATTGTGAGTGGCGTTTTAATGTGTTCCACGCGCTTCTCTACAGCCTCAACGGTTTTGACGACATCAAAAGCCTGTCTGGCGCAAGAAGGACAAGAAATTAAATTTACCCCACGATGGCGCAAACCCAATGTTTTCAAGATCTGGTAAGCAACTTTAATTTCCTCTTTTGGATCAGCAGAAAGTGAAACGCGCATAGTATCGCCAATGCCTGCCCACAGCAAGGATCCAAGGCCAATTGATGATTTTACTGTTCCTGCGGCTAAGCTTCCCGCTTCAGTGATTCCAATGTGTAATGGGTAATCGCAAACCTCTGAAAGCTGGCGGTAAGCGGCTACAGCCAAAAATACATCGGAAGCTTTAACGCTAATTTTGAAGTTAAAAAAATCGTTATCTTCAAGAATTTTCATGTGGCGCTGGCCAGATTCTACAAGGGCTTCTGGTGTTGGCGTGCGATATTTATTCAGCAAATCTTGCTCTAAAGAGCCGGCATTAACACCAATGCGAATGCTACAACCGTGGTCTTTGGCGGCCTTAATTACTTCGCGCACTTTTTCGTCGCTGCCAATGTTTCCTGGATTGATACGCAGGCACTTAACTCCCGCTTCCGCCGCTTCAATGGCGCGCCGATAGTGAAAATGAATATCGGCAATAATTGGTACAGGACAATGCGGAATAATATGCTTCAAGGCTTCCGACGATTCTTTGTCGGGCACAGAGATGCGCATCAGCTCGGCTCCTAGCTCGGCACATTCATTAACTTGGCGGATAGTGGCCTGCACATCAATTGTAGGCGTGTTGGTCATTGACTGCACCGAAATTGGCGCATCGCCGCCAATCGCAATATTGCCAACATAGATTTGGCGAGACTTGCGGCGGTTAATGGCCCTGTATGGCCTGATTTCGTTTAGTTCTTGCACTTGTGTAATTATATTTTTTACGACGATATTTTTTTAATAAAAGATAAAACATCTTTCTGTTCATTTTCTAAGGCTTCAAGAAAAAGCTTCTTTTCTGATTTTAAGACAGAAATTATCGAAGTAAAGTCTTTAAAGCCACTACCAGCATAGTTCTGAAAGCTTTTAATTTTTGCAATTTTTAGATAACTTGCCACAATAATTAAGCGAAAAATTATTTTTGAATCTAGTGTTTTGGCTGCAAGTAAAAAATCTGCATTTATAGGAAGTGGGACGTTTTTTAATTCTGTCAAAAGCTCGACATATTCTTTTTTTCTAATTTTTGTTGCAAAAACTGTCAAATTATCAAAAAACTCGAGATAAAATTTCTCAAGATTTTTTTTGTTTATTTTAAAAATATCTTCCCAGATTTCAGCGCCTGAATTATCTAGGCGAAAGGCGGTTTTTATAAAATCACTTTCTTGCTTTTCTGGCGAAAATTCTTTGGTTAAAAATGATAGAAATTGAGGCAAATGCGACACTAAAGCATAAATTTCATCATGGGCTTTGGCCTCAATAAATTCAGACTTTGCACCAATTTTATTGATAATATTTTCAGCTATTTTTAAAGATTTTTCTGAAGTTGATTTTCCTTTGCAAATAATAAATTTTTTATCGAAGAATAATTCTGCTGATGCGTTCTCAAAGCCTGTCTTATCTGATCCGGCGATAGGATGACAAGCGACAAAATTTTGCTGTAAATTTTCTGGCAATGTCTTTAATACAAATTCTTTTAATGAGCCAAGATCAATAACCACGCTATTTCGCGGATTTATCTCAGAAATTTTTTGCAAAATATCTTTGTAAAAGGCAAGAGGAGTAGCGATGACGATTAAATTAAAATTTTTTAATTCATCATCAAGAACGGCGAATCCATCTATTGTGCCAGATTTTTTTGCATTATTAATTGTTGCAATATCTGTATCAAAAGCCCAAATTTCTTTTGCAGCTTTTTGTTGGCGAAGCGCTTTAGCGAAGGATCCGCCAATTAGACCAAGTCCGATAATTAAAATTTTATTCATTTTCTTAGTTTCAATTGCAATTTTTTTTTATTTAATTAGGCTCGACAAAATATCAACATCTTTTTACATATTGTAGACTATGAAAAAAATAACCACTATTTTGTTGGCTTTAATCTTGCTTTCTTCTTGTTCTACAAAAACTTTGGATATCAAAAGCCCTTGTGTATCAAAAGACGATGGCCCTTGCGGACCAAAAAAATCAGTGAATGACTGGTGGCTTGGTAAATCAGTTTAATTATTATTAACAGAATTAACTTTATAATATGTCAAAAGAAATGTCTTTCGCAGAAAAATATGGCAAGAAACAAACGCCATTTACTTCTCAAAACGTTCTACAGAAAGCACAAGAATCCAAGGCTAATCCCACTGATCTTGCTGCAACCAAGCCTACTGCACCACAAAAGCAGATTGATCCACAAAAAAAGATGCAGGCTGATTTAATCTATTTAGTAAAAGGTATCGATGCAGGCCGCAACGCTTGGTATTATGTATTGGTTGAGCGCCTGAAGTTGCAACTTTTTCTTAAAGCTCTAAATGATGAAATAATTCACCTTGAAAATTACGGCAAAATTTTGCATTCGGCCTATGGAGACGAGCCACCAATTGATGTTACGAACCTACTAAAAGAAGAATACGGAATTAAATAATGAAAAAAAAACTGCAACTACCTTTAGTTATAATTGCGTCGATTGCGGTTGGTTTTTATTCCGCTTTTTCAATATCGCAAATTCAAATCAAGCCATTTAAAACTAATACAGATGGCGAGTTTGTTAATCAGAAAAACTTTCTTGAAGACGTTGTCGTTCGCGTAAAAAAAGATTATGTTGAAGAAAAAACTGATCGCCAACTGTATGAATCTGCTGCTGAAGGCATTCTTACCTCGCTTGACCCACACTCATCTTACTTAAACGAAGACGCCCTCAAAGAAATGCAAGTGCAAACCAAGGGTGAATTTGGTGGGCTTGGTATTGAAATTACTTTAGAATTTCAAGTTGTAAAAGTTGTAACGGCAATTGACGATACTCCAGCGTCTAAGGCGGGGATTAAGTCGGGAGACTATATCAGTAGAGTTAATGGCAAAACGGTTGTTGGTCAGTCAATTGATGAAGTTGTTAAAAAATTACGCGGCAAACCGGGAACTGAAGTTAAAATTACTATTTTACGCAAAGGTGAAAAAGCCCCACTCGAAAAAACCATCAGACGCGAAATTATTAAGGTGAAAGCGGTGAAAGCGGCGCGTTTCAAAGATATTGCTTATATTAAAATCAGCACCTTCTCAGAGCAAGCGGGGCAAGGTTTAATAGCAGAATTGCAAAAACTAAAAACACAAATTGGCGTGCAAAATCTTAAAGGGCTTGTTCTAGATTTAAGAAATAATCCGGGTGGGCTTCTTGATCAAGCAAATAAAATCAGTGAAACTTTTTTGAATAAAGGAAAAACTATTGTTTCAATTTCTGGACGCGATAAATCGGATAGTAAAAATTATATTGATGATCAAGATGAAAGTCTGATTCCAGATGTTCCGGTTGTGGTGCTAATAAATGAAGGATCTGCTTCTGCATCTGAAATTGTTGCTGGCGCTTTGCAAGATAATAAGCGTGCAATCATTATGGGAATTAAATCTTTTGGTAAGGGATCTGTGCAAACGGTTATTCCTCTTGCAGAAAATCATGGTGCCTTGCGTCTTACAACCTCGCTATATTACACGCCAAGCGGCAAATCAATTCAGGCACATGGAATTGAGCCAGATATTATCGTGAGTGATGCTAAAATTTCTCAAGGCGATAAAATTCTTGATCGCGATTCTGAGGCTGATTTAAAAGGTCATATTGAAGTGCAGATTCAAAAAGAAATTGAAGAAGCTAAGGAAAGTCAAATAAAAGATGACAACCTTAAGCTTTATGAGCAAGACTATCAATTGGCGCGCGCCATAGACCTACTGCGCGGAGTTAACGTTTACAAAAAAATTAAATGATTTTTTTAAATTTTCTGATTCGTTTTCTCTCGCGCATTTTTCCAGGTGTTTTTGTTATTGTTGCATTTTTTTTTACCTCTTTAGCAAACGCTGAAATTGGTTTTGTTGTAGCTAAAGTTAACAATCATGTCATCACTTTCTCCGATCTTGAAGATCGCTATAATTTTGTCATCTCTGAATCAAAAATAAAAATAAATTCTTCCGAAGAAAGGCGTTTATTGCTCAATCAAATCGTCGATAAAATGATTGACGAAGAGCTTATTAGGCAAGAAGGCGAGAAGCTTAATATTAATTTATCCGATCCTGAAATTGATGCCGTAATGGAATCTTTGGCTGAGAGACAGAAGAAAAATATTGCCAGCTTGAAGAAATATTTTGCTAATAAAAAACTCTCTTTTTCATCTTATCGCAATCAAATTAAGGCAGATTTAGTCTGGTCGCAAATTATATCTGGCGCTGTAAAATCGCGCATCAAAATCACTGATTCTGAAATTAAAGAATTTCTGGAGCAACAAAAATTAAACACCGATATAACAAAGTTTTTAATTGCAGAAATTTTTATTCCCGACGAAAAAGATGCAAAATTTTTAGCTACTAAACTTGTTGCAGAATTGAAGCATGGCGCAAACTTTAAAACTATAGTTAAGCAATTCTCTCGCAGTCCTACATCTGAAAGCAATGGCGAGCTTGGTTGGGTTTCTCGCGCTGATGTTGATGTGAAGATTTATGATGCAATTCTTGGCTTAGAAAAAAATGAATATTCCGATCCAGTATTTTTAACAGATGGCTATTATATTTTTAAGTTACTCGATAAAAAATCAGTTACAGAGTTGAAAGAGAGCGATGCGGCTGAGGCGCGCAAGAAGATATTTACGAGAGAGTTGGAAACAGAATCTAAGAGTTATCTAATCGATTTGCATAAGAATTCTTTTATTGAAGCGGATCGCAAGAAAATGATGTAAGTTAGGAGGCGGGGAGGCTTTTGAATAAAAGGCTCTTTACCACCAATAATTCTTTTAGTTTTTCTGATAATATCGATCCTATGTTGTGATTTAAGGCAGAAGAAATTTCATCAAAAAAACCAATTGAAATGATAGCTAGTTGAGATAGATTTTCATGCGATTCATCTTGTTATTTTAACCCACAAATACGTTATTATGAAGAATAAAATTTTGTTCACTGTCTCGGCCTTAATTCTTGCGTTCTCTACTCTTTCTTGCTCGCACAAAGAAGCAAAAAAAGTTGATGCTGGAGGAAATCTCTCCGATTTGCCAGCTTGGGTTCTTGATCCTGCTATGCCAGACGGCGTTGCGGCTGTTGGTATTGCTAGTCCTTCAACAGGAGGCATTAAATTTCAAATGCCAAAAGCAGAACTTGATGCTAAAGCAAATATCGCGGCAACAATTCAATCTGAAATTTCTCGTGTAACCAAGCAAGCGCTTAGAGAATCAAAGGTTAACGATGTAAATGATGTTGAAGATTTTTTCTCGCAAGCAACCAAAGAAGTGGTAAAAAATTTACCGCTTTCTGGTGTAAAAAAGATCAATATTTTTCAATCAAAAGATGGTACGCTCTATGTTCACATGATTCTTAAGAATGAAGATTATTCAAAATTTTTGCAAAATAGCGAAAATTCAATTGCTAACCGTCTGAAAAAATCAGGATTGGGGCGTGAAAATATTAACAAGTCTGAAGCGGCTAGCAAAGTGGCTTTTGATGAGCTGGAAAAAGAAAGAGAAAAACAATAAGTTAATATATATGCTAAAAATCACAAAAAATTTGTTGGTTCTTGCTTTTTCTGTGGCGCTTATGGCTTGTGCTTTGGCGCCAAAAGAAGAAAGCAAGACCACTCGCACTCGCGCAGCACAAGATCGCATCAACGCTAGCAAAAGTGGCAGCGACGTTATCACTAAAGAACTCGATAATTAAATAATGTTTAAAAAAGATTTTATTTTCACGGTTTTTTTATCGATTTTATTTGGCTGTTCTGGCGCTAAAAACACCGCAAATAACCTATCTTCATGGTATGTCCAGCCCAAGCAAAACAATGCTTCATCGCTTTATGGCGTTGGCGAGGGATTCACTTTAGAAGAGGCGACCAAGTCTGCTTTGGCCGATGCGGCATCACGTTTAATCGTCACAATTTCATCTGAGTCAACATTGCTGCGGGAAGAAAATCAAAGCAGCGCCAATGAAGAGATGCGTCAACAAATTAAGCAAAATATTGAGAAAATTGAATTCACTAATTTTTCGATTTCGCGTAGCGAAAAAAATGCGCAAAGATTTTTTGTTGAAGTGGAATTGCCGCGCGAACAATTTATTTCGGCGCAAAAAGAAAAATTATCATTTCTCGATCGTCAAATTGCTGATTTAAATAAAAATATTGTCGCCCAAAATTTAATCCAAAAAAGAAATTCTTTAAGTAAAATTCTTGACCTTGCCAAGCAAGCAGAAATTCTTGCGCGTATTTTGCAATCAACGGGTGAGGGCTCTAATTTAAAGGCTGAATTAGCTTTAATTGCTGATACGCAAAATGCATTAAATAAATTGAACGATAAAGTTGAATTTTATTTTGAGATAAATTCACCTAGTGAAATTTCTGCGATAATTCGCACTTCACTCAATAAAGAAAAAATTAAAATTACAAAAAGCGAAAATTCTGGCGCCAATCAGGTGAAGATTGCAATTCGTTTTGCTAAAACAAGTGGTGAAGTTTATGGTGCGCATATCACAAAAATTAAAATTGATTTTGAAAATAAATCTGGTGGAAGAGTTATTGCTAGTAATGCGGTAGAAATTTCTGGAAGTTCATCTATTAGCGAGAAGGAATCATATGATGCGGCGCTTGAGGCCTTTAAAGAAAAGATCGCGCAAGATGGAATTTTAAAAGTTCTGGGGATTTTATAAATTTAGCGATAGAAATTTTTAGTAGAAAAAATAATTCTATCTACATTTAAAAGCGTTAATATTTAAAATACGTAAGCCAATTAAATAAAATAAAAACTAAAATGAAATTAAAGCATTTAGCTCTACTGGCCCTAATCACCTCATGCGCTCCAACAATTAAAAATTTTGAGCAATATCAAAAACAATTTTTATCAAAATCACAATTTTTGCCAAGCGAAGAAAATCTTGCGGGCAAGCCTGCGAAAATTGTAGTTTTTGCATTAAGTGAGAATGATAATCAAGTTGCAACTCAAGCCGGGCTTGGTGCTGCAATGGCTAATGATATCGAAAATGTTTTGGCAAAAAATCGTTTAGCGCAATTAGTTGATCGCAATGCGATGGCAAAATTGCAAAAAGAAATTACTTTAGCTGAGTTAAATAAAACTGGCGCTTATAAAGGCCCGCAAGTTGCTGATTACGCTATTTCGGGCGCTATTAGCAATGCTGGATTTACCAATAAATATTCTAGTGGTAGCACTTATTTTGATCCAAGATCAAAGACTATGGTTACAATTCCGCCGCGTTTCACCTATAAATCAGATGTTAGTGGCAATATTAAAATTTATGAATTGCCATCGATGATAGTGGTTGAGAACATTGATTTTAAAGGCAGTAAAGGTAGAAGTGAAAATGTGCAGCAAAAAGGTGGTTTATCGCTTGGGGGCATGCAAATTGGTGGCGAGCAAGTTAAGGGCGCTGATCGCGATGATAGCTTAGTAAGAAAGGCTGGCGAGGACGCAGTTGGCAATATGGCCGTTGATATTAAAAATGCTCTGGCGCAAAAGGGCTATATTCTTGAAAAGCGTGTTTTTGAGAATAAAACAATTTTCAAAATCAGTATGGGATCAATGCAGGGGGTGGTTCATGGCGATAAGTTTGAAGTTAGCGGGCAATATGAATCGGAAAATGCAATTACTGGAAAAATTGAAATTGAACGTAGAATAATTGCGCAAGGAACAGTAACTGACAAAATTGATCCTAGAACCGCTTGGGTTGTGCTTGATGATAATAAAAAAATCGAACAGGTTCGTTTGGGCGATGCTGTTAAAATGAAGTATAAAAAAAGTTATCTTGATTCGGTTTCAAAGCTTACGGTTTCAATGCTTGAATAATAAAATTTTTCTGGAGCGATATAATTTAAGAATGGCTTTTGGATAGAAAATAAATTTAATAATGCAATTTCATAAAGGTATAAAAGAAATTTCTGCTAATTACGATTACCTCATTTTTGATTTATGGGGCGTAATTCATGACGGCGTTAAAGCCTACAGCGGTGTTGTTGAAGCGCTTTCATATTTAAGAAGTCAGGGCAAAAAAATCTGCTTCCTTTCTAATGCGCCAAGAAGATCTTACAAAGTTGCAGAGGTTTTAAAAAAATTTTCTATCTCGGAAGATTTTTATGAATTTATTTTAACTTCGGGCGAGGCAACTTTTCTTGATTTTAAAAAAAATCAAGAAAATAATTTTAGTGAATTTGGCCAAAAGTATTTTTATATTGGGCCGCAAAAAGATATCGATTTGCTTGATGGCTTAAATTATCAGCGAGTCTCTGAGGTAAGCAAGGCAAGCTTCGCCATCGCTACTGGCTTCGATGATGAAAAATCAATATTGCAAGAAAAATTGCCGCAAATTCAAGAGGCAAAAAAATATAATTTACCATTAATTTGTGTTAATCCCGATTTATTGGTAGTTAGGCAAAATGGCGATGAAATGATCTGTGCAGGAGTTTTGGCTGCTGAATATGAAAAGATGGGTGGCGAGGTTTTGTATTATGGCAAGCCATTTCCATCAGTATATGAAATGACTTATAGTTTTTTTGGCAAGCCCGATAAAAGAAAAATAATAGCAATTGGCGATGGAATGGAAACTGATATTAAGGGAGCGGTTGATTTTGGCATTGATTCGGTCCTAATTACTGGCGGAATTTTATGCAATAAGCTTGGAATTCGCTACGGAGAAGAGGTTGCTCACGATAAAGTTCAGCAAATTTGTGAATCATACAAAATTTTTCCAAAATATGTAATAAACAAACTTTAAAAGTTGGTTTATTAAATTTTTATGTCATATTAATAAATCTCCGTTTGACGGAAATTTATTTTTTACGCCACTTCAGTGGCGCCGCACTTTGCGGAAATCTTGTTTTACGCGCAACCGCACGCCGCTTTGCGGGAACTTACAACAAAAAATCTACAACTTTATGAGACGCAACAATTACGCAAAGAAAAAAAAATTCACTAAGTTATTCGCTACGTTCGCTGCCATTGCAGCTTTGTCTTACGGGGCTTCGCTTTATTTTAATGGCACAGAAGCGTCAAATGATGTAGTTGTTGCAAAAATCAATAATGAAAAAATCTATAAATCAGAAATTGATAGTAAAATCAAAGAAGTATTTTCGGGCAGCGATAGCGATATCCAACTTCCATCGATCGAAACCTTTCCAGCAGAGGTTGTAGAAACTTTTGCAAAAGAAATTTATCTTGAAAGAGAATTAGTTTCTCGCGCTAAAAAATCAGGCGTCACTAAGCAAGAAGATATCAAGCATCAAATCGAAAATTCTCAAAATAGAATTGTTGCTAATGCTTATTTAAACTCTGTAATTAAAGAAAAAGTTAATGAAGAAAAAATTCGCGATAAATATGCAGAATTAAACGGTAATTTAGCTGGCAAAAAAGAATTTTCAGTTGCTCACATTGTTGTAAAAACACAAGAAGAAGCAGAAAAAATCCATGAATCTTTGACTGCAAAAAAATCAAAAAAACGTGCAAGTTTTTCTGAATTAGCAAAAAAACATTCTATCGACAAAGACACTGCTAGCGATGGCGGAAAGCTTGGTTATGTATTAGAAGATAACATGGTTAAAGAAATTGCGGCAGTTGCTACAACCCTTAAAAAAGGTGAAATTTCTAAACCAGTTCAAACTAAATCTGGTTGGCATATCGTAAAAGTTGAAGATGTTAAAGAAGCGAAAAGTGCAACTTTTGAAGATGTTAAAGAAAGCCTTAGAGAGCAAATGATCAAAGAGGAAACTGGCGCAATTTATAAGGATATCTTTGATAATGTAAAAATTGAAATCTTGCTTAAAAAAGCTGAAGAAAATGCGGCTGAAAAAAAACAAGAAGTTGAAGTAAAATTAGAGGAAAAGAAAGATGAAAATCAAGCAACAGCAGTTGAAGAAAAAGCGCCCGCAGAAGCAGCGGAAGCAGTTGAAATCGACGTTAACGCCGTTAAAAAATAGTTATGCGGGGGTGGGCTTTAAATCTACCCCATCATCATCGCAAAATATTAAGGTAAGATCTGCTTCAGACGCATCTGCACGCGGCGTTTGGCTTTATGGCAAGCATCCAGTTTTTTTGGCCTTACAAAAAAAGCGTCGCGAAGTTTTTCAAATTCTAGTCACAAAAAATTCTATTACTGCGTTAGAAAAATTTCTTGATGAACAAAATCTTTCATCTTTAAAAACGCGTTTTAAGTTGGTCGAGGCGCAGGCTATTGAATCTATTGTTGGCGCAGATCAGATCCATCAAGGTCTTGCACTTAATTGCTCGGCTTTGCCGCTAAAAAGCCAGAATAATCTTTTGGAAGAATTGGAAAAAATCTTGCGTGATGACAAAAATAATAGGCTGCCTCCATTGTTAATTATGGATCAATTGCGTGATCCGCATAACGTTGGCGCAATTATTCGTAGCGCTTGCGCTTTTGGTGTTAAAAAAATAATTTTTCCTGAGCATAATTTTCCTAAAGAATCGGCGGTGATGAATAAATCTTCTTCAGGAATGGCTGAAAATGTTGATTTATTTTTAGTAGTAAATCTTAATAATTTAATGGTGAAGCTAAAGGAGTTGGGCTATTGGTGCGTTGGGCTTGCCGGCGAAAGTGCTGAACCAGTTGAGAAAATTCGTGAATATAAAAATATCGCATTAGTGATTGGAAGCGAGGGTGAGGGAATTCGCGAATTAGTGAAAAAAAATTGTGATTTATTAGTTAGAATTGAGATGGATAAAGATGTAGAAAGTTTGAATGCTTCGGTGGCGGCGTCAATTGCGCTGCGCGAGGTGTTTTTGGCATCAAAACTTTAGACCGAGAGCTTGTTTATCTGCCTATATATGTCCTTGAATATTAGCGGGGATCTCCTATTTTAGGCTTGCAAAATAAGTGACTCATCAACTTATAAGGTTAAAACACTCACAATTTCTAAATTCACAAATGGCAACATCAAGGCAGGAAAAAACCTACAACGAAATTATTGAATATTATAACTATGCAGATCGCTTGATTAAAGCGGTTGAAGATACTTCGCATCAACTTGCTAGTGAGCAATTTATAATCGTAGAAACAGTTGTTGATACACTTGAAAAGCACGCCGACCAACTCACCACGCAATATATCGAATATGTTAAAAATGGTGAATCACACAAGGTGATTGAAACAGTGCGCCTAACGCTAAATGATATTATGGGAAAAATTGAAGAATGTCGCAATAAAATCTTAATGCTTTATCAAAATTCAGGTGAAAATTTTAATCATTAATATTTTTATAATCTTACTTCTATCCTCTTGTAAGAAGGATCGCGAATATGTCAAAGATCTTTATTTTTCGCATCAGATGGAACAAGATCTTGAGGAAAATCGCAAAGCACTTTATCGCCAAAGTTATATTGGCGTTCATAATGAAATTCCCAAACAATAACTAGAATGGATAAAGTTCAAGAAATTATTGCTGCGCTGAAGCCAGATTTGGCGCTGGTTAATAGCATTATCTTGGAATTTTCTGTAGGAAAATCTCCTTTGATTGAGCAAATTTCTCATCATTTAATTTCGTCTGGAGGCAAGCGTATTCGGCCGGTTTTGTTGATTTTGGCGGCAAAGATGTGCGAGGCGGAAGTTGCATTAAAAAATCGTCATCACAATTTAGCGGCTGCGGTAGAGCTAATTCACAGCGCAACTTTGCTGCATGATGATGTTGTTGATACTAGCGAAATAAGGCGCGGCAAAAAAACCGCAAATGCCATTTGGGATAACAAACCAAGCATTCTTGTTGGTGATTATATTTTTTCTATCGCATTTCAATTAATGGTGCGCGATGGCAATCTGCGCGTGCTTGGATTATTGGCAAAAACCTCGAGCATAATGGCCGATGGCGAGGTTATGCAGCTTGAAAATTCTAGCAATATCAACATCTCGCAAGAAAAATATCTTGAGATAATTTTTGGCAAAACGGCGGTGCTTTTTTCTGCTGCAACTGAATGTGGCGCGCTGGTTAATAATTGCTCCGAACCAGAAATAGCAAGCCTTTGCGACTTTGGCAAAAATCTTGGAGTGGTCTTTCAAATTATTGACGATATTTTGGATTATAAAGCGCAAGAAAAAGATTTGGGCAAAGATATCGGCAATGATTTTTTTGAAGGAAAGGTGACGTTGCCAATTATTCTTGCTTATGAAAAAGCTAATGAAGATGATAAAAAATTGATCAAAAATTTGCTTGAAGA
The DNA here is from genome assembly GCA_945872855.1 of Rickettsia typhi. GTDB lineage: Bacteria > Pseudomonadota > Alphaproteobacteria > Rickettsiales > UBA1997 > CAMCFD01. The sequence goes on from CAMCAW010000003.1 coordinate 89,911, forward strand.
AAATTTAATGACAGCGCAGAAAGATCAAAATAAATTTTTGCTGATATGTGATTTAATCAATAAATACAAGGGCTTTGAAGATTCTTATAATTTAGCGCAGCAATATAAAAATTTAGCAATAAATAATCTTTCGATTTTTAAAGAATCAATTTATAAAGAATATTTATTGGATATTTTGCATTACTCATTTGGTAGAAAAAGTTAATTTTTTTATTCATTCAACAAAAAACTAAGTGAAAATATTTTTTGCAGCAATTCTTGCAATTTTAGCTTTCTTGCAAAGTGCTAATTCGCAAGTGATTGACAGCTCTTTTTTTCAATGGAGAATCTACGAATTGCAAGGCGATGAGCTTGATGAAAAGAAATGCTACATGGTTGTGCATCCAATAAAATCAGACTCTGACCAAACGTCTCGCACTGAACCTTATATCATAATTACGCGCTATCAAAATCGTCGTATTGAAGAAATTGGCATTAGTGCTGGCGCTGAATATAAAGCGAATGGCAAGGTTTTAATTTCTGTTGATGATGCGCGTTTTCAACTTCCTACCAACCAAGAAATGGCTTGGGCGAAAAATAAATATGACGATGTTGTGATTATCCAAAAAATGCTAAACAGCGCCACCATCAAAGTGCGCTCCGATTTTGCAATTGGCACTTTTGCGGTTGACGAATATTCTCTCAAAGGCATTGCCAAAGCCTATTCACGCATGCGCGCGATTTGCAAATAAACGCCTTGCACTTATCATTTTTTTCGTGAAAATAACTGGCGGTGAGAGCGGGCAATTTAGTCGCTAATCTGGTCAGGTTCGAAAGAAAGCAGCCATAATGGCTTTAATTGGGTCGCTCTCATCATCATAAATTTCAATAAAATGTCGCAAAATTCCTATCTTGTTCTAGCGCGCAAATATCGTCCGCAAAATTTTGATGAAGTTGTGGGGCAGAGCGTTTTGGTTACCACTTTAACCAATGCTATCAAAAATAATAAGCTGCACCACGCCTACATACTCACGGGGATTCGTGGGGTTGGCAAAACTACTACGGCACGAATTATCGCCAAAACTTTAAATTGTTCGAATGTTGAAATGGGCACTCAGGCCAAGGCTTGCGGCGTTTGCAATAATTGCAAATCTATCGCGGCTTCGCGCCATCAAGATGTGATTGAAATTGACGCGGCGAGCAGAACTGGCGTTGATGACATCCGCGAAATCATTGATTCTATCGCCTATGCACCAGTGATGGCGCGCTACAAAATTTACATCATCGATGAGGTTCACATGTTGAGTAACAGTGCTTTTAACGCGTTGCTAAAAACGCTGGAAGAGCCGCCAGCACACGTTAAATTCATCTTCGCTACTACAGAAATTCGCAAAGTTCCGATCACAATTTTATCGCGTTGTCAGCGCTTCGATTTGCGCCGTCTCGATGAAAAAGAAATTGTTGAGCATCTCAAAAATATTTTGCAGCAAGAGGGTTTTGACTATGATATACAAGGCTTGGAGCTTATTGCGCAAATGTCGGAAGGTTCAGTGCGAGATGCACTCTCGCTTACAGATCAGGCGCTTTCGGCTAACAATCACGAGAAATTTTTAGCATCAGATGTGGTGATAAAAATGCTTGGGCTCAATGATCGCGCGCAAGTAATTGAGTTGTTGGAAGTTTTATTGAATGGAGATTTCGCTAGTGCGCTGAAAAAATTTCATGAAATTTATGCGGTGTCTTCTGATATTTTGCAGCTTATTGAAGATCTGATGGAAATTGCGCATAAAACCACTAAAACCAAGCTTGTGCAAGGCTATATTTGTGAAGGATTTCCTGCTTCTCTGCAAGAAAAAATCACCAATATTGCGGCAAAAATTTCGCTATCTTCGCTGGCACGAATTTGGCAAATGTTGATCAAGGGAAATTCTGAAATTAACTTTTCTTCTTCACAAAAAATGGCCTTCGAGATGCTACTGATGCGGATCTGTCATTTATCGGCTTTGCCAGATCTTAAAAATATTTTGCTACAAAATAGCGATTTGCCAAAAAATAATGTTGCTGAAAAAAATCAGCAGACTAATGATGAAGTAAGTGATGACCTTGTCGGAGAAATTTTGCGCAATTTTGAAGGCGCGAAATTGGTTGGATAATTTATTGCGAATCGCGAAATTCAAAAAATAAAAACTCATATGGCTGAAGAAAATAAAATCGAAGAAAAGAAAGTTAAGGTTCTTTGTGTTGAAGACGAGCAAGAAATTCGCGATACAATGGCTGAAATTCTTCGCGATGAAGGCTTTGAGGTGTTTGAAGCAAATAACGGCAAAGAAGGTTTTGATGTATTTTTGCAGACTAGACCAGACATTATTGTTTCTGATATTATGATGCCGACGCTTGATGGCTATGGCTTCCTCAAAATGGTGCGTGAAAGCAAAGATAAGCTTAACGCCATTCCGTTTATTTTTCTCAGCGCTTTAGGGCAAAAAGATAACATCTTGAAGGGTGTAGATTTAATGGCTAATGATTACCTTGTGAAGCCAATAGATTTCGATATTCTCATCGCTAAAATTAAAGAGAAAGCGGGCAATGCGCAGAAGGTGCAAAAAATTCATAATATTGGTATTAAAAATATTAAGAGCCAAATTTCGACAATATTACCAGTGGAGATTTCTTCTTATTTAGATACGATTTCGAAGATGGTTGGAGTGTTGAAGGAAGAGCCTTACGGGCCTTTTCCACATCGTCGTTACGTTGAAGATCTTAACAAGATTTATCTTGATGCGATGAAGCTTAAAGCAGCGATTAGCAATGCGCTAGACCATAATGTGATTGAAAATAAGCTGAATGAAAATGAGGAAATATTTTCGCTTTGTGAGTTTATTGAGCATGCTATTTTAAATTTAGCGGAGAAGTTGAATGGCCGCGTGCAGTTTGATCTCCCATATGAAAGCGAATTTTTGCCGAAAGTAAAAATGGAAAAATCGGCTTTGGTGGAAGTGATTAAAAAGATTATCGCTGGGGTTATTATGGCCGATCAAGAATCTACGATTAGAATTTCGATTATGATTGATAGCTTTAATCAAATGGCGCTGATTTTTTATTTGAAGTCTCGACTAGATGTGACAGGGGTTCGCGAGAGTATTGATTGTGATAAAATTGAGAAAGTATCTGATGCTCAGGGCTGCGCTTTTAAAATTGTGCAAGGGCCAGTTATTGATGAAGTGAATATTGTGTTTTCGATTCCTTCTTATCGCCTGATTGCCTAGGGCTGGTTCGCTTGACTTTTTTCGCGTTATTTGTATAGTCTTTTACAGGTTGTTTAATAAAAAAACTTGCATAAAAACTTCTCCGCCTCTCTAAAATGCCCGCATCGCCGTGGCGTGAGCGGCGCATTTTAGATAGGCGGGAAGTTTTTATGCAAGTTTTTTTATTAAAACGATTTAATTTTTTTGCTAAACTAGTCACCACTAAAAAACCAGCTATATGTCTTGTCGTTACTTTATATATCTACCTCTGACTCTGTGCAGAGCGT
>CAMCAW010000004.1 GCA_945872855.1 Rickettsia typhi
CGCAAAATCTACGGCGTGCAGTTTCACCCAGAAGTGGTACACTCTATCGATGGAAAAATCATGCTTAAAAATTTCGTCCTCACCATCGCCAAGTGCCAACCCGATTGGGATATGGGCAATTTCAAAAAAGATCAAATTCTGGAAATTAAAAAAGTTGTCGGCAAGAAAAAGGTTATTTGCGGATTGAGCGGAGGCGTTGATTCTTCTGTTGTCGCAGCACTTATTAATGAAGCGATTGGCAAACAACTTACTTGCATTTTTGTTAATCACGGCTTGCTGCGTCACGCTGAAGCGGAAGAAGTGAAAAAACTTTTCGCGAAAAATTTCAAAATAAATTTAATTTATGTTGATGCTAGCGAGCTTTTCCTCTCTAAGCTAAAAGGCGTTTCTGATCCTGAGAAAAAACGCAAAATTATTGGCAAAACTTTCATCGAAGTTTTTGATAAAGAGGCTAAAAAAATAAAAGATGCCGAGTTTCTCGCGCAAGGCACGCTATACCCCGACGTGATTGAATCGATGCACCCAAATAAAGGCACCAGCCAAACAATTAAGTCGCATCATAATGTTGGCGGCCTGCCAAAAAGAATGAAATTGAAGTTGCTTGAACCAGTTCGAACTTTGTTTAAAGATGAAGTGCGTGAATTGGGCCGCGAGCTTGGCCTGCCTGAGTCTGTGGTTGGTCGCCATCCATTTCCGGGACCGGGATTGGCCATCAGAATTATCGGCGCCATCACTCCAGAAAAAATAAAAATTCTACAACAAGCTGATGCAATTTACATTGACGAAATTCGTAAAGCTGGCCTCTATAACGAGATCTGGCAAGCTTTCTCGGTGTTGCTACCCGTAAAAACCGTTGGCGTAATGGGCGATGGTCGCACTTATGAAAACGTGCTAGCCCTACGCGCCGTTACCTCTATCGATGGTATGACCGCCGATGTTTATCGCTTTGAATCTGAGTTTTTATGCAACGTAACCACACGAATTATCAACGAAGTTCGCGGCATCAACAGAGTGGTCTACGACTACACCTCTAAGCCTCCCGGAACTATCGAGTGGGAATAATTTCACCAAAAATAAAATGCCAAAAAAAACCGTCTCCCTAAAAAAGGCCAAACGTCTAAAAAAATCTTCCCAAAAATGGATTTTGCGCCAAGTAAATGATCCGTTCGTAAAAAAGGCAAAAGACGCCGGATATAGATCTCGCGCAGCTTTCAAGCTGGTTGAAATTGACGAAAAATATAAAATCCTCAAAAAAGGAAAAATCGTCGTTGATCTTGGCGCCGCGCCCGGTGGGTGGAGCCAAATTGCCGTTGCTAAAGTTGGCGCAGGCAATGTTGTCGCTATTGATCTGTTGGAAATGGATACAATTCCCGGTGTGAAATTTATCCAGCAAGATTTTCTTGCAGAAGATGCTCCGCAAAAAATTATGGATTTGCTGCAAGAACAAACCCGCCGCGACCGCTGCGACATCGTTCTCTCCGACATGGCCGCCAACACTACGGGCGACGCTTATCTCGACCATTTAAGAATCATAACCCTCTTAGAAGACGCGCTAACATTGGCGGAAAAAATCTTGAAGGAAGGCGGATGCTTTGTTGGCAAGCTTTTTCAAGGCGGCAACTCTGATGAAATTGTTAAAATTTTGCGAAAAAATTTTGGTAAAGTGAATTATTTTAAACCAGAATCTTCGCGCAAAGATTCTGCGGAGGTTTATTTGGTGGCATTGAATTTCAAGAATTAAAATATGCAAATTCTCTTCAATAATGAGCCATTTGAATCGCAACATTATGGTGGCGTGAATAAGTTTTTTGGATTATTGCTTAATGAATTACAAAAAACAGAAACCGTGTTACAACCTTATTACATAAGGAATCCCTTCATTGATAAAAATAAATTTCTCAGCAGCATTATTTATCAAAATGAAATTTATTATCGCTATGATAAAAAACTAAAATTTCTAACTTTTTTAACACAAAAATTCTTCACAAAAAAAATTTTCAGCCATTTAATTGATCGCAATAAAAGAATTTTATTGCGTCGAATTTACAAAAATAATTTCGATATTTTACACGTTGATTTTTGCGAATCTCCTAGCAATAAAATAGTTGATCGAATTATTAAACATGTTACCAAGCCAATAATACTAACGGTTCACGACATCATGACGCCAAACGCTTGGCCTAGTAATGAAAATTATTTAAGCCAAATAAATTTTGCTAAAAGCAAAACAAAATTACTTGCCGCGGCAGCAAAAATTGTCACCGTTTCCAATACTACAAAACAAGATCTGATTAATTTTTTTAATATCGCAGAAAATAAAATTTCTATTGTTCATTGCTGCCATCAAAAACAAGCTCCACAACCTTGTGCCGCAAAGCTTCCTGAGAAATATATTCTTTATATTGGCAAAAGAACTGGCCATAAAAATTTCCGTTTTTTAGCTGATTCCATAAAAGATATTTTACTTGCTGACAATGAAATAAAATTAATTTTTACCCTACATGATTTTGATGAAGAGGAGCGCGCCTATTTTGAAAATTTAAAAATACTGAATTCCTGCATTCACTTTGATGCCCGTAATGAGCAAACTCTAGCTTATTTATATGAAAATGCCTTGTGCTGCGTGGTTCCATCACTTTACGAAGGATTCGGCATGATTGCATTGGAGGCGATGAATTATGGCTGCCCAGTGGTTGCCTCCGATATAAAAGCGGCAATAGAAGTGGCTGGAGACGCCGCTTTATACTTTGATCCGCTCGACCAAAAATCAGCTTTTGATGCGGTGAAAAAAGTTATTTACGATAATAATTTGCGCGCAAAAATGGCAGAAAAAGGTTATGAGCGAGCGAAGATTTTTACGGTTGAGAATTCGGTTGCGAGCTTGCGGGAGGTGTATCGAGAGGCTCTTGGTTTAAAATGAGCTTTAGAAAACAAAGCTGGCTAATATCTATTATCTTTAATCGAAATATTGTTTGAATTCTTGACTGACACAGCTTCATCGCAATTCTGAAATACGTTGCTTTCAATTGTTACGCCGCCACATCCGTCTATTACAATAGCTTTCTTAACACCTGTCACAGTACAGCCAATGATTGTTGGTCCAGCATGTCTAACTTTTGCTTGCTTCATAAAAGGATATTGAACATTAAGGGGCTGTTGCAAATCCCCACTTTTTGCCGTTTTTTGATCCAACGAACCCGCTTGTTTCAAGTGTTCAGCTTTTTGAAAAAGTTGATTTGCAACAGCCCCATTAACAACTTTTTTCTTAGAAAAAAGTCCCTTGATTCTCGATAAAATAATTAATACCTTGTCTATAGATGATAAATACATGGCAAGATCTGCAAATGACATACTTATTATTTTTATAAAAACTTAAACAAAAAGGGCGGACACACGGCCCGCCCCATAAAACAATTTCTACACAAAATCCCCTTACGAAGATTTCTTATCATCCTTAACTTCCTCATATTCCGCATCAACAACTTTTTCTTTCGCAGAATCAGTTGCAGCAGCAGAATCTTCAGAAGCAGCGCCAGAAGCACCACCACCCATATCGCCCATTGGGTTCGCGCCGCCAGCGCCACCGCTAGCATTCATCGCTTCACCAATTTTCATCATGGCTTGCATTAGGCTTTCTGTCGCCGCTTTTAATTCGGCCGCAGAAGCATCGGCCTTCGCCACAACATCTTTGGTTTTTTGAATCTCCGCCTCAATCGCAGATTTAACCTCCGCAGAAAGTTTTTCGCCAAATTCCTTCAAGTTTTTCTCGCCTTCATAAATCGCAGAATCCGCGTGGTTCTTGGCTTCAACCATTTCTTTTTTGGCTTTATCCGCTGAAGCGTTAACTTCGGCATCTTTCACCATTTTTTGAATTTCGGCCTCAGACAAACCACCAGAAGATTTGATGTTAATTTGCTGCTCTTTATTGGTCGATTTATCCTTTGCCGAAACACGCACCACGCCGTTTGCATCTATATCGAACGCCACTTCAATTTGTGGCATTCCGCGTCTTGCAGGTGGAATTCCTTCGAGGTTAAATTCGCCGAGCATTTTGTTATGCACCGCAATGTCGCGCTCGCCTTGAAAAACCTTGATCGTAACCGCTGTTTGGTTATCTGCCGCAGTAGAAAATACTTGGCTTTTGTTAGTTGGAATTGTTGTGTTGCGGTCGATCAAGCGAGTAAACACGCCGCCTGCCGTTTCAATTCCGAGTGAAAGTGGAGTTACGTCAAGCAACAATACATCTTTCACGTCGCCTTGTAAGACCGCGCCCTGTATAGCCGCACCAATAGCAACAACTTCGTCTGGGTTCACGCCTTTATTTGGCTCTTTGCCGAAAAGTTTTTTCGCAGTTTCAACAACTTTTGGCATGCGAGTCATTCCGCCAACCAAGATAACTTCGTCAATCTCAGAAGCCTTGAGGCCAGCGTCTTGCAAAGCATTTTCGCATGGCTTAATTGTGCGCTGAATTAAATCATCGACAATTTGTTCAAGCTTAGCGCGACTTAACTTAACGTTCAGATGCTTAGGGCCAGAAGCGTCTGCCGTGATGTAAGGCAAATTAACTTCGGTTTCCATCAAAGTAGAAAGTTCGATTTTCGCCTTTTCAGCCGCTTCTTTCAAGCGTTGCAAAGCCATTGGATCTTTTTGCAAATCAACAGAATTGGTCTTTTTAAATTCTTCGTTGAGATATTCTAGAATGCGCATGTCGAAATCTTCGCCGCCCAAGAATGTGTCGCCGTTTGTAGATTTAACTTCGAAAACGCCGTCGCCAATTTCAAGAACCGAAACATCGAACGTGCCGCCACCCAAATCGTAAACCACAATTTTTTGCGCTTGTTTTTTATCCATGCCATAAGCAAGTGCTGCGGCTGTAGGCTCATTGATGATACGCAGAACATCTAAGCCAGCAATTTTTCCGGCGTCTTTTGTTGCTTGGCGCTGCGAATCGTTGAAATAAGCGGGCACAGTAATTACGGCTTTTTCAACTTTTTCGCCAAGATAAGCTTCTGCGGTTTCTTTCATTTTCATCAAAGTGAAAGCCGAAATTTGGCTTGGCGAGAATTTTTCGCCTTTAACTTCAACCCAAGCATCGCCATTGCCTGATGCGACAATTTTGTATGGCACAAGCTTGCGATCTTTTTCAGTTGTAGGGTCGTCATTGCGGCGACCGATTAGGCGCTTGATTCCTGAGATTGTGTTTTGTGGGTTTGTTACTGCTTGTCTTTTTGCCGAAGCGCCGACTGCTTTTTCGCCGCTCGCTAGAAAACCCACGATTGATGGGGTTGTGCGGGCGCCTTCAGAATTTTCGATTACTTTTACGGTTCCACCTTCCATGATGGCAACGCAGGAGTTTGTTGTTCCTAGGTCGATTCCGATTACTTTATTGCTCATGTTATTTTTGTTTTTAGTTAATGTATCTCGTTTTAAATCCTTAAAAAACTTTTAGATCTCTAACTTGGATAGAAATCTAATTCGATCCTGAAGCTATTGAGATTCAAGATCCTTAGATTCAAGATCTTGTGCTCGGCAAAACCCCTTCCCGATATACTTCGCCCCTCAAACAGCGACACGCCGAACTCGGTTCGAAGCACATCGGGAAGTGGTTTCGCCTACCTTAAGATTTTGGTTTTTTCTTTTGTGAGATTGTTGCTCCTTTGTGATTTAATAATTACGCCTTTTAATTACAAGGTCATTGGCGAATTATATTTGCTTTCGATTGCTTTTTTGTTTTCTGAAACGTCGTGAACCCTGATGAAATCTATCTTCTTGCGGGATAGGTAATTTGAGATGATTATTGTTTTTTGGGCGCGACTTTCTTTATTATCGCTCAGGCCTTCAATTTTTAATGCATCGAGAAAACTTTTTTTAGAATGGCCAACATAGATAGGCAAATCGAGGGCGCGGAAGTCTGCGATGTTTTTTATGATTCTGAGAGATTGGGCGGCGTCCTTAGAAAATCCTATGCCCGGATCAAAAATTAACTGCGATTTTTTTACGCCGCGCTTCTCTAAATTAGCAATTTTGGCAAAGCCCCATTGCAAAATTTCTCGCGTAACATTTAACGCACGATTGACTATAATCTCAGGATTGGCAGGCACGCAGAGGCTATGCATAAAAACAGTTTTGATATTTTTCTGCGCAATAAATTCTACCATTTCGTCATTTTCTAAACCACTAACATCATTAATAATTTTTACTCCAACCGCGTAAGCCCTTTTGGCTGTAAGTGCGTGATAGGTATCGATACTAATTTCAACCTGCCGAGAATTATCGCGATTAAATTTTTCTACCATCGCAACAACTTGCGGCAAAATTTTTTCAAGCCGCACCCACTCCTCCACAAACCCCACGGGAGTAGCACTAGGACGAGTTGACTCCGCCCCAACATCAATCACATCTGCACCCTCGCGCAAAATTTTTGCCAAATGCTGCAAAGCAAATTCTACATTATTAAATTGCCCACCATCAGAAAACGAGTCGGGAGTAAGGTTAAGAATCGCAACAATTTTTGTAGTCATAGCAAACTTTTGTTTATTTTCACAAGTTAGGCGAAAATTTTTCTCCCGAATTCAAATTCTCTAAAACATTTTTCACAAATCAAAGCCTGCAGCAAATGAAGAAATAGCATGCGAAAAGCAAACATCACAAATCTCGAATGAAGCGTAAACCACTTCTCGATATGCTTTGAACCGAGTTCGGCGTGCCAGCGTCTGAGGGGCGAAGTATATCGGGAAGGGGTTTGCGCCAGCCACACAAGATCTATCCGCATGGCTTCGCTCCCAAACAAAAAGCTTCGCGTTACAAAATTTACCGCAACACAACCCGCCCCGAAGCAATAGCAACAACCTCCGCCAACTCCAACTGCACCAGCGCAATATTCACTAACCGAGAAGAAATCCCAACTTCCGCAATAATATCCTCAATCGAAACCGCCACAAACCCAATCCGCCGTAGAACTTCCTCGCGCGCCTTATTTAAATCGGCATCAGAAGGAATTTTAAGCGGTGGCATCACGAAGTCATGCCCCTCAGGCTCTTCAAGCATTCCCGCCTCAGAAAATCGCGCCTTCATTCCCCCAATTTCCTTCATCACTCGCGTTGCACCTTGCGTAAAAATCGCGCCATCTTCAAGCAACATATTGCTGCCCAAACAGCGCGGATCCATCGGCGAACCCGGCACCGCAAAAACCTCGCGGCCCTGCTCTAGCGCGAATCTGGCCGTAGTTAAACTTCCCGATTGCAGCCCAGCCTCTACAACCACAACGCCGTAAGACATTCCTGAAATTATTCGATTGCGCGAAATAAAGCTAGAAGCGCGCGGCTGTAGACCAAATGGCACCTCAGAAACCACCACACCCGACTTGTAAATCTGCTGATAAAGCGACGAATTTTCGGCGGGATAAGTATCGCCAATGCCACCAGCAATCACCGCAACCGTTCCCGTTTTTAACGAACCGCGATGAGCCGCCGCATCTACGCCACGAGCCAATCCCGAAGCTATCGTTACTCCATTTTGCCCTAAATCTTCTGCGATTTTTTCGGCAAACTTGCAGGCATGAAACGTTGCGTTTCTAGGCCCCACAACACCAATCAAATCTTGATTTAGTAATTCTTTGCGCCCAAAAACCGTTAGCAACGGCGCTGGATCATAAATCTCGCGCACCAAGCGCGGGTAAGCGTCATCGGCAAAAAGCAAAATCTCGGCGCCAAATTTTTTGACCTGCGCGATTTCATTTTCAACATCGCGCTCAGAGCAAATTGCCACGCGTTTGCGCCCGCCCGCTTGCGCAACAAGTTCGGGGGTTTTTTCTAGCGCCGCTTTTGCCGAGCCAAAAATTTCTATGAGGCGAAAAAAAGTTACAGAACCAATGTTTTCGCTACGCGCGAGCCTTATCCAATTTATTCTTTCAGCTTCGTTGGTGATTTTTTTTACTTTGATTTGCATGGTTTTTTATTGTGGTTTTTAGAAATTTACTTTTTGGGTTTTTTTAAAATACGTTGAATATCGAAATATTTATTTGATTAAAATGGAATATTGTGATTTTTTTTTCATCAAAAACTAAAATTTTATTTACATTTTTAATTTGCAGCACTTTGATTTATCCTTACTCTCCATTGGCTTTGTGGTATTAAAACTAATTCCGAATTTTATAACTTTTGCTCAGCATCAAATAAAGCGCGCCCGCCAAAACAAAATTTATCGCAAGAATATAAATAATTCCCACCATCACATCGCCATCATTCTGCCCAGTCAGCGCATAGCGAAAGCCGTCAATCATATAAAAAAACGGATTAAAATGCGCAACATTGCGCCAAAATTCTGGCAGCGCATTCGTAGAATAAAACGTGCCAGACAAGAAGGTGAGGGGCGTGATGATATAACTCGTGATCGCCGACATGTGATCGAATGTTTCAGAAATGATGCCGCATAAAACACCGAGCATCGCTAGAAAGGCGCAGGCGAAGAAGGCATAGAAAAACATTAATCCAAAACTAAAAACCGTGATTTTTACAAAAAATGAAATCGTGATAAACGCTACCAACCCAACAGCCAAGCCGCGTAAAATGCCCCCAACCGTGAAAGCAAAAAGCAATTCGAAAGCACCGAGTGGCGGAATTAAATAATCGATAAAATGCCCCATCACCTTGCCCATCACCATTGAAGACGAGCTGTTGGCGAAGGAATTTTGCATCGCCGCCATCATGATTAATCCACCCGAAACGAAAATTGGAAATGGCACTTCGCCAACCGCAGTAACGTGGCTGCCCATCGACAAACAAAATACCGCAAAAAATAACATGATATTTACGACTGGCGAAAATAAAGTTTGATGATAAACTTTGAGAAAACGCCAGACTTCTTTCTTTAAGAGGGCGAAGGCGCCGAACCAGTTGATAGACATTTAATTTTCCAATTTTTAATTATAAAATTTGCCGAAAAAGCAGATTTCTACATATTTTGCATATAAATTATCTGCAAAAAACTACATTTTATTTGTTAACAACGCTAAATATTTTTTAAGCAAGATGAATAATTTCGATAACATTCTCAACAATTTTAACGCGCAATTCTTAGAGCTCAATAGCGAGCAGCAACTTGATGAAATTCGTGTAAAATTTTTAGGCAAAAAAGGTTTGGTAACTGAGCTTTTTTCGCAGCTAAAAAATGTTTCTGCGGAAGAAAAAAAATCCTTTGGAGCCTCGATCAACAAGCTTCGCGATGAAGTTACAAAAAAAATCGACGCAAAAAAAGAATTATTTGCCGATGCTGAATTAAACAAAAAATTATCGCAAGAAAAAGTTGATGTTACCGAACCAGTGCGCAAGCAAGCTGTTGGCTTTGCGCATCCAATTAGCAAAGTTGTGAAAGAAATTCGTGAAATTTTTTCTGGCCTTGGTTTTGAATTTGCAGAAGGCCCTGAAATTGAAGATGATTTTCATAATTTCACCGCGCTAAATATGCCGCAAAACCACCCTGCGCGCCAGATGCAAGATACTTTTTATTTGAACGCGACGAAAAATTCTGAAAACGAAACACTGCTTCGCACCCACACTTCAACCGTGCAAATCCGCAAGATGCTTAGCGCCAAACCACCTTTGCGCACCGTTGCTTTAGGCCGCGTTTTCCGTCGCGACTCCGATCAAACTCACACGCCAATGTTCCACCAAATTGAAGGCTTCGTTGTCGATGAAACCACAAATATGGCACATTTGAAGTGGGTTCTTGAAGAATTTTTGCGCCAGTTTTTCGAAGTGAAAAATGTTGAATTGCGCTTTCGACCAAGCTTCTTCCCTTTTACCGAGCCATCTGCCGAGGTTGACATTGGCTATAAAATTGAACAAGGTCGCATCAAAATTGGCTCTGCAAGCGTTGCTGATCAAGTCTCGGCCAAGTTTATGGAAATTCTTGGCTGCGGCATGATTCACCCAAACGTGCTGCGCAACTGCGAAATAGACCCAGAAAAATTCCAAGGATTCGCCTTTGGCATAGGAATAGAGCGCCTCGCCATGCTCAAATATGGCATCACAGATTTGCGTATGTTCTTTGAGAATGACGTGCGCTTCTTACAACATTATGGGTTTAAAGGATTTGAGTTTTAGCAAATCCTCCTACTTTGCAAGCTGCGAAGGTTGCTGAAGCTGCGTAACACTTACGTTCATAACCCTTCTGAATTCCACCTTGCTATTCGGCTTGGCGTTAACATCAAAACTATTAGCCTCCGTCTCAGAATTACGGCCCCAAGCGGCTTCAAGATTATTCATCATGGCATATTCCCCCGTTTTTACCGCAACCTTCGTAACCTTTTCTTCTTGCAATAAAAGCGCCACAACATGATCAATTTTCTCTAAAATTAGATTATATTTATTATAAGCCTCATATCCTAAATCCTTCGAAATAAACGCAGAATCCTCCAATCTCAAGCACCATTTTCCTGCCACCTTCTCTAAAATCGCAAATTCGTTGGCCTTATTTTCATCGCCATAAAGCCTCTCTGGATGATAAAACTTTTTCTGCATCAAAAGTTTTATTTCATCTTCATCGAGAAAATGCACAATTTGCGCAGCATCAACCATATAAGTAACTACAGAGCCATCAGCATTAATACCGATCAAAGCAGTTGCACTCACACGATTTTTATCAATATTAGGACGACTATGAATTGTTTGAGAATTAGTTGTGCGAAAGCAAGAAATTGCAGTTGGATAATTTGATTTAGAAATTAAATTGCACATAGCATAGGTAAGAGAAATGCTTGGAGCCTGCTGCAGCGCATTCGCATAAGGATTATCCCCCGGGGCAAATTCAGCGAAAGAAGTCTTTTGATCCTCAACCCTAACCTTAAACCTCATCACTTCTCGCAATGCCGATTCGCCAAGCCCAGTAATGGTAAACGGCGGAATGCCGTCCGATATATAAGACTGCGTAACATTGCCCAGAGCAGCATCTTTGATTAACTGCGCCATCGCAATAGCATTTTGGTCACCCTCCCTTGATAAACTCGCCAATTCTTTACGCAACGATTCTGCATTTTTTACTATTTCAGACTGATCAAATAAAGATGGCAAACCGCCCTTTAAAATTGCTATTGAAGTATTCTCAATAAATAATTTTTTAACCGATGGTGCAATTTCTGCAATATATCTAAATTTCGATATAGGCATTGTTTCGACCCGCGATAGCGCCTCTCCCTGCACCTCCGCCTTCAATTGCGCCAGACCTTCTTTCGTCTGACCCAATAACCAAGGAGTGTGAGCAGCCCCTCTAACCGAACCCCTAGGTGAAAAAGGCGGCGCAGCTTGCCAAGAATGCACCGCACTCATAGGGCTTTTACCAGAACCAAAAAGCATTGTTGTAGCTTGGCGCAAAGCAGGATTTTGCAAGAACTGTCTCGACATATTTTGAATTTTAAATTTAATAAACCGCTCGCGAGGCAAGCGCAGCAAAAGTCTGTGGGAAAGGCGAAACTAAAGATGACCCTCTATTTGTCAATCCATTAAAGTTATTTTTAAACTCATCATAAAAACCATCTTGCATTTTAAACACACCAACCTAAAATCCCGCCCCTATTTTTAATTTAGATGTAACTCACTTATATGAAAAGAACTTGGCAGCCAAGCAAATTGGTAAGAAAAAGAAGACATGGCTTCAGACACAGAATGGCAACAGTTGGCGGTAGAAAAATTCTTGCTCGTCGTCGTGCTAGAGGTCGCGCGGTTTTATCAGCTTAGCTGCTTAAAACCCGCTTTAAAACCTTGGCGCACTAACACTTGTTTTTCAAGCGCTTTTCTTCAAGAAAGTGAAAATCCTCAGAATAAAAAAATCCACTGAATTTCAAACTATCGGCAAGAAAGGTAAAAAGTTCCACGCCAAAACCCTTCTCCTAATCAGCTCTCCAACCTCAGAATTTTACCTACAAGATAAACTTAAAGGCAAAAATGCTGCCAATTTTGCACGCGTTGGCTTCACCGTAAGCAAAACCGTTGGCAATGCAGTTATAAGAAATCGCGCCAAAAGAAGATTGCGCGAGGCTGTGCAGGCCCTAATTCCGGAGCATGGTAAAAACCATCAAGACTATGTGATAATCGCCCGCCGCGAGATTAAAACCGCAGATTATAAAAACATTTTGGCTGATTTGCGCTTTTGCTTGCGCGGAATTTTGAAGATTTAACGCAGCTTATTCGCATCACTCAAACTGTTGCCCACGCCAGAAACTTCTATTGCAGACACGCTATTCATTGGCACTGATTTATCATCTTGAAATTGCAGCTTCTGATTCGAGAACCCTATCCTAATAATTTCGCGAGGCTGCGCGCCATTAGGCAAAACAAGATCTGCAGAAGAATCGACTTTCTTTCTGAACAATTTAGTTGGATCGCTACTATAGCTTGGCGTTCCGCCCTCTCCAAGCGCAGGCATTGCCTCGGTGCGAAAATGCATAACGTTTCCCAATTCTTCATCGTAATTTCTCATGATGGTTTTTGTGTTATCATTTAAAACCACAATTGGCACCATGTTATTGTGAAGCAACAAAGCCGACACTTTGGTGATTCTTTCAAATAATTCTTGCACATTAAAATTATCGGGGTTTTTGACCGCCTCAATCCTCTTCTCAAGTGAACCATCGTAATTTAGCGCCTTTTTCGCAATAATCGCAAATGGCTCAGATAATGCATCTACCCCTCTTTCAATATCTCTAGAAGTTGTTACAAAATTTACTCCTCTTAAAAATTCAATCTCTTGATCGGAAAAATATTTTAAAATTTCAGAAGCTGGAATCGCTCCCGTAGCAACATTTGGATATGGATTATCTGCGATTCCTGCAAAAAATATAATATTTATTCTGACATCGTCGCCATCTTTTGAAGTAGCGGGACTAGGGTTAAAATCTACGTGAGGAAGCTGTGAATTCAAACTTGATATGCGATCAAATTGCGTAATGTTCTGTCTCGTTAAAGCAGTCGCAAATAAAAGATCTGGAAGGCTCCGATTAATGGCCTCTAGCACTTTTTCATCACTACTTTCTTCACCTTCTTTTTCTATATGCTGAACACTTGCACCAACCATTCCTACATCTGCAACGGTTGGCGAAAATTTTCCTTCGAATATTATTGATTGATACTCGCCATTTTCAAAATTTTGCAAAGATTCTGCGAGGTCATCATGTTGCTCAATTTCTTCTCTAACTTTTGCCACAGCAGAAATAAATTCTGGCGAAGGTATGATGATTTTTCTCGCTATCAAACTGTTAGAAATATCTGATATTTTGGCACAAAATTTTGGCGGCAAATCAACAAATTGAACTTGGTTATTATATTTTTGAAGAGTGATAGCCTGTGAAGACGCCCTTCTTAGGCACATTGAGCCCGCGATAGAAGTGGCAACGGAGCCTCCTCTTTCCATTGCAAATGGCATAGAAGCAATTCTTCTGGCAGCAGAAAAAAGAGGGCGACTCATGGTTTAAATTATTTTTTGAACATTTCTAGCATTCTCCAAGTAACGAAGAAGCCACCAAAAATATTGATGCTGGCAATAGTAATTGCCAAAAAACTCACCACCGAAATTAGCGAGAAAGCCTTGGTTGAGCCCAAAGCAATAATTGCCCCAACTATAATCACGCCAGAAATTGCGTTAGTAACCGCCATTAATGGCGTATGTAGGGCTGGCGTAACGCGCCACACCACAAAATATCCCACAAAGCAAGTGAGAATAAAAACCGTGATACCAAAAACAAAAGGATCAACACCACCACCAAAGGCAGATGTAGCGCTAATTTCAGCCACTTTATTGACCAGCGCTTCAGTGTCGCGGTTGAGTTGATCGGAAAGTTCGATAATTTCTTGAATTTTGCTCATAAATTTAAATTAAATTAACTGTATGTGAGAAGGTTTGCCGATATTTTATTTTCTGTCAAATGGTTTTATATAATTACGATTCTATCGAAGAGAATTTCATCACTAAATTTTCTTCTCGATAGAACATTGACTTGAAAATTCAAAGCCTTTAGAATCGCCCGCCTTCCTTTTAATTCCTTCATATTGGGACGTAGCCAAGTGGTAAGGCAGCGGGTTTTGATCCCGCCATGCGTAGGTTCGAATCCTTCCGTCCCAACCAAAATCAAAGAGTTAGCTAAATCATATTTTTTATCGGTACCGCTAGTGTTAAAATTTATATCCCTCAAATTATCTTAAAATTCTTGCTGCTGCCAGTTGATTGTCTTGCGCATTTTTATAAAACAATTTAAGTGATTCATCTTGAAAAGATGAGGCATATTTTAACAACTAATTTTACTTCTAAATTTACGCCACTATTAATATAACTAAGATTCGGTTGTCCTAAATATAACAGCATCAATGGTATTTGTAGAAAAAATCAAAACCAAAATCGCGCCTCACATTGCTGCCATCAAGGCAAGATTGGCGCACTCTGAGGTTTATACGATAGTTTTGCCAGTTTTTTTTACCTGCCTGTTTTTACTTACTTTTGTTCCATTTTTATTCAATAATTCTGCGCTGCAATTTCAAATTGAACAAAGAATTAGCGCCGCGCTCAAAACAAATTTTGAGATTGATGGCAAAGTTGAAGTGGTCTTCCTTCCTACTCCCTCAATAACTATCAACGATGTAATTCTTCAAAATTATAATCACGAAGGCAAAAATTATAATTTTTATGCCAAAGAAGTTACGGTGAAATTATCGTTTTTATCATCGCTGATGGGAGAATTTGCGATAAACAAAATTATTTTTTCTAACGCGCTTTTGCAAAGCTATAGCAGCGACAACAAGCCCACAGAAATGCCCGATAAAATGACTGAAATCATTGCGAAAAAAGCCGCAACATCGGTGCCAAAAAAAGAAGTTAAGGGCGGAATTAGCGGCAAAATATTTGTCGATTTATTCAAAATTGATAATTTAAATTTAGATAATTTCAACAGCGCTAATTTGCCAAAAATATCCATCGAGAGATCAACGTGGATATCTTACGATAAATTTTCCAACAAAAAAGAAGTTGTGGCCATCAATGCTGACGCTCAATTCTCAAAAAAGAAAATCGCTGCTGAAGGCTCGTTCTCTAATCAAGACATCGTTAATAATTTTAGCTTAATTGCAAAATTTGAACAAAAATCTGATGACGATTCTGATGCAAATAATTCGGTTTTAGAACTCTCTTCTATTTATGGAAATTTTAAAATTAGCGGCGTTTTTCCTAGTGAAAATATAGGATTTTTAAAGAGTAAATTTAAGGGCAAAATTGAAGCAGAAATTTTTGATTTGAAGAATTTTTACAAAAGCTATGTAACGCCAGATGGATTTATCTATAATAAAATTAACCCTGCAATCAAGCCAATCAAGCTTAAAGCTAGCATCGTTAACAACGAAGAACAAATTGTCATAAGCAATATTTTTGTTAACTCTAACATTATCAATGGTCGCGGCGATATTGCGGTCGATTTATCCACAAAATTACCGCTGATCGATGTCAAGCTTAGCCTTGAAAACGTTGATCTCGATGCCATTTGGTTGAGCGACAAAGAAATTGCAATCGCTGCCGATGAGGCAAAACAAAATGCCGAAACTGCTGAAGATAAATCTGCGACAGAAACCGCTGGCGAAAGCAATGGCCACAATGACGCGGCGCTTAAACTAGATACAGTCAAGAAAGACCTCACCCTTAATCTTGCCAAAGATATTCGCGATTTTGACCTAACCGCCGAACTCACGGTTAGCCGCGTAAAATATCTCGATGAAGAAATAAAAAATGTCAATCTTTACGCCACAATCTCTAAACAAGGCGAGATTTTAATTTTGCCTTTAACACTAGAAGTTCCGGGTGGCGGGCTGTTTCGCATGAGCGGCGTTCTCGAAAATTATACCACACCAAAATTCATCGGAAGCCTTGATGCGAGCGGCCCCAAGCTATCCGATATTTTTAAATGGTTTCACATCGAATCGCAAAATTTAATCTATGACAATCTCAAGGCTTATAATCTTTACTCTGACATTATGTTGATTCCTAGCTCAACAATTCTCAATAACGTCTATCTCAATATTAATGGCGGACAGAGTGAATTGCTGGGCGAAATGCAGATCCGCTACACCTCAAAAAGCTCTGAAATTTCAAGCAATTTTCGTGTTAATAGTTTAACGGTTGATGATTATTTTTTAACTTCTGGGCAAAATATTTATTTATCTCCCGGATCACTGCTGAAGAAGCTTCTCTGGCTTAACAATCTCACCTCGAGCAACGATCTTTCTCTATCATTTGATAAACTGGTTTATAAAAATTCAACCTTCAATAATCAATCGATAAAAATGCGTTTTGGGCAAGGTTATTTTGAAGTTAGCGAATTAAAATTAAACTCTGACCAAATTGATTTAGCAGCCTCTATATCCGTTGATATTAGTGGCTCTGACCCTAAATTTAACATGGCGGTTGCATCAAAAAATTTCGGCTATAAATCTCTAGAAAATACTATCTCAAATAGCGAAGACAAAACCGCTCCCGCGCAAAATAAAAAAATTACCGCACTCGATCAATTCTACGCCCTGCCTTCTCTAGAAGGGTTTATTGGCGATGTTTCTTTCAATGTAGAAAAGGCAACTTTTGATGAGTTTGTCGCCGATAACATAAAAATTGCTGGCAACTTAAAAGATGGAATTATGAGTTTCACTAATTTTTCTGCCGATATTTATAACGGAAATTTAGCTTATAATGGCGTGCTTGGAATGAAATTTGACAAGGCTTGGAGCGGCAACGTTACTCTAACCAACGCCTCGCTAAAACCATTATTATCAGATTTAGTGGGCATAAAAAATATCGATGGAACGGCCAATATTTCTGCTAGCGTCGGAAATTCTTCTAGCAATAAAGAGGAATTTTTCAAAAACTTAACCAGCTCAATAAAGTTTAGCATAGCAGGCGTAACCGTTGAGGGCTATGGCCTGAACGACCTCGTTAAAAAAATGTTCAACGTAAAAAATTATGCAGAAGATTTGCGTGATCCAGAAAAAATTCTTTTCGCTCCAAACGCTATAACAACTTTTAAACAAGCAGTGGGCACGGTTACAATCGATAGAGGTCGCGATAATATATTTCAGACAGATGTTGAAACTGTAGCCGCAAATGGCATTGTCTCGGGCAAAATTGATTTGGTCAGAAGCTCGATCGACGCGGCGGCAAATATTGTTTTTTTAACCGGAACCGCCAAAAAACAAATCCCGCTAAATATTGCAACCAATCTTAAAGGCGGGTTTAGCAATATTAATCACAGCACCAATCTTAATCAGGTGAATCAATATTTAGGATTGCCGACTGCAATTCCTGAAGCCGAGCCCGCCAAAACCAATTCTTCCGTTTCAGCGCCGCCGCAAAGACAGCAATCCGTTTTGCTTCCAAGCGCTACATCGGAAGCGCCTATAGATGCAAAGCCTCAGGGCACACCGCCGCCAAATAATTCTGCGCCAGCACCAACCAATCAACAATAACTTCTGTGCCTAAATCGATGAAAAATAAAATCTCAATCGCCGATATTTTGAATAAAAAAAACAGCGAAAAAATAACCTGCCTCACCGCTTATACTTTTCCTGTCGCAAAAATTCTTGATAATTTCTGCGATATAATTTTGGTCGGAGATTCTCTCGGAATGTGTGTTTACGGGCACGCAGACACTGTTGAGGTTACGGTTGATATGATGATAAATCACGGCCGCGCGGTGGTAAAAGCATCGCAACAATCTTTGATTGTGGTTGATATTCCTTGCGGCTCGTTCGAAAAATCGGCGTTGCAGGCTTGCGAAACGGCGCAAAAAATTATCGACGAAACTGGCTGCGATGCCGTAAAAATTGAAACCTCGCGCGATTCAATTGCGGCAATAAAAATGATGGTCGAAAATGATATTGCGGTGATGGCCCATGTTGGCCTGTTGCCCCAACAAGTGCGCGAGCTTGGCGGCTATAAATATCAAGGCCGCAACGAAAAATCTGCACTAGAAATTATCGAGATTGCAAAACTTGCGCAAGCCGCAGGAGCTTTTGCCTGCGTGATCGAAGCCGTGCCTGCCAAGCTTGCCGATCAAATTACGCAAGCGCTAGAAATTCCTACAATCGGCATCGGAGCCTCAGCCAACTGCGACGGACAGGTGTTGGTAATTGACGATTTAATCGGCCTCAATCAAGAATTTAAGCCGCGATTCGTTAAAAATTATGCCTCAATTGCAAGTGATATTAGCCTTGCGGTTCAAGGGTTTGTGAGCGATGTAAAAAATGGGAAATTTCCTGCAAAAGAAAATTTGATGGAGTAATAAATTGCAAAATATTTATACTGATTTTTTGGCGTTATAATATTCGTTTGGCTTTTTATTTTATCGCACTAAAATATGGCGCGAAGGCCCTAGAAACAAGCTTCCTTGTAAATTCAACAAAACATAAATTTTAATATGACAGAACAAAATTTCGATGTAGTAATAATTGGTGGTGGACCGGGAGGCTACGTGGCCGCTATTCGCGCGGCACAACTTGGCCTTAAAGTTGCTTGCGTAGAAAAACGCAAAACCCTTGGCGGAACCTGCTTAAACGTTGGCTGCATTCCCTCAAAAGCTCTGTTGGAAATCTCGCATAAATTTCATGATGCAGCGCATTCCTTTGGCGCTCTAGGCATTAGCGTGTCTGCTCCAAAAATCGATGTCAAAAAAATGTTGGATAATAAAAACCAGATTATCGCTGGCCTAACCACTGGAATCGCGGGTTTGTTCAAGAAAAATAAAGTTACTTCAATTGAAGGCTACGCAAAATTTTTGGATAAAAATTCTGTTGAAGTCACCAAAGCAGATGGCTCTAAGGAAAAAATCACTGCCAAGAATTTTGTGATTGCAACAGGCAGCGAAGTTACAAAATTACCAAACGTAGAAATTGACGAAAAAATAATTGTCTCATCGACTGGTGCGCTTGAGCTTGCGGCTGTTCCGAAAAAAATGATTGTAATTGGCGCTGGCGTAATTGGCCTAGAAATGGCTTCGGTTTGGAGTAGATTTGGCACCGAAATTGAAGTGGTAGAATATCTCGACAAAATCACGCCCGCTATGGATGCAGAGGTTTCGCGCAACTTCCAAAGAATCCTCGAAAAACAGGGCTTTAAATTTCGTCTTGCCACAAAAGTTATCGCGGTTAAAAAAGAGGGAAGTAGCGCCACTGTTGAGGTTGAGCCCGCTGCTGGCGGCGCCAAAGAAACATTGCAAGCCGATGTTGTTCTCGTGGCAATCGGTCGCAAACCCAACAGCGACGGGCTTGGGCTCGAAAATGTCGGCATCAAAACTAACACCCGCGGCTTCATCGAAAATAGCCATTTGCAAACGAATATTAGCAACATTTATGTTATTGGCGATGTTACCACCGGCCCAATGTTGGCGCATAAAGCTGAAGATGAAGGTGTCGCTGTTGCAGAAATTATCGCAGGTCAAGCTGGCCATGTGAATTATGATGCAATCCCCAACGTAATTTACACTTACCCCGAAATCGCCTCTGTCGGCAAAACCGAAGAAGAATTGAAGACAGCGGGAATTGCCTATAAAACAGGAAAATTCTCGATGATGGCAAACTCACGCGCCCGCGCCACGTTTGACGATCAAGGCTTCGTAAAAATTCTCGCTTGCGCCAAAACAGATCGCGTTCTTGGCGCTCACATCATCGCCCGCGAGGCCGGAAACACAATCCACGAAGTTGTGGTAGCGATGGAATTTGGCGGCTCGGCAGAAGATATTGCCCGCACTTGCCATGCTCACCCAACCTACAACGAAGCGGTTAAAGAGGCAGCAATGGCAGTAGATAAAAGGTCGATTCACTCTTAAAGCGCGGGCGCGAGAGCTTCAAAATGTCTTGATTTAGGGCACACGAAGCTCGCGCTCGCCCTTGTTGTAGACAAATAATAAAAACTCTACAAAAGTCATTTTTCAACAAAAACAATAGAAAAAATTAATGAATGACATGATAAAAAGCCTCGAAGTGATAGTTGCCAACTCTTACGCCCTCGCGCTTAAAACGCAGAATTATCATTGGAATGTCACTGGCCCAAATTTTAAGTCTCTGCACGAAATGTTCGACGCGCAATATACAGATTTAGCTGCTGCAATTGATGAAGTTGCCGAAAGAATTCGCATGTTAGGCGGCAAAGTAGATGCTGGCTTTGAAACCTTCTCTAAATTAAGCGAAATAAAAAGTGGCGATAAAAATTTTAACAGCGCCGAAATGCTAAAAGATTTGGCCGCTAGTCATAAAATTCTTTCTAAGATGCTGAAAGAAGGCATTGTAATCGCGCAGGAACATCATGATGAAGCTAGTGCCGATATATTAATTACAAGGGCCGAAATTCATGATAAGCATATCTGGATGATTGAAGCAAGCTTGTAGCTTTTTAAATCACAGAGATAAATGGCCTTGATATTTTCTTGACCCTTACGCCTAGCTACTTATCAAGCTAATTAACTTTAACATTAACTAGTTTGATTTATGTCGCCAAGAACCATTCCACCTACCGTAACAACAACCTCTAGCGCTAGTACTAGCACCACTTCTACCTCAACCAGCACTAGATCTACTAGCTCGACCACAACGCAAGTTACCACAGATTTAACCACGGGAGCGACCACAACAACTATCTCAACCACGCCTACAACAAGCAGAGGCTCTAGCTCTTCTAGCCAGCCCACAAGTATTACAACCATAACCACTAATCCTGCTACCAGCACCTCAACCATAACCACAACTGATGCAACAACTGGCCTAATCAGCACCTCAACCATCGACACTACAACTGGAGCAAGCACCACGATGCCCACCACTAGCTCTGCCGCAACCGCATCGCCCACCACTACATCTACATTTCTTGAAACCACTACCAATCCTACAACAGGCGAAATCACTACCACTTCGGTTTCTTCAACTGGCCTTTTGACATCGACCGTTACTAATCCCACAACTGGAGAAACTGCTGTAATCACAACCACCACTACTGGAACAAGCATCTCCACCTCAATCGACCCAACCACGGGAAAGACTACAACATTTTCTACTCCAGCGCCGCAAAGCCCATCAACGAGCGCTGAGCCAAAAACAACCTCTACTTCTACCTCAAGAACATTTACATCGCCATATAGTAGTTCAGTAATTTCATCATCGGCAACAAGCACTTTCTTACCACCTTCATCAACATCATTTTCATCATCAACGCCGCAAATAACTAGCGCACCCGCACCCTTAGGAAGCGCCTCTACCAATATCGTTGGGCCAATTGCAGGAGCGGCGGCAGGAGTCATTGTTATCGGATCCTTAGTCGCCGCTGCTAGAAAATGGTTTGGAGGATCTTCGCGGGTAGAGCCTAGCGAAGAGGCGCCAACTCCACTCAATGATTATGAAGTGCCCATCTCAGACAGCGTACATAATCCACAGAAAGAGGCGCCAACTCGCCTCAAGAATAATCCAATTTACGCAGAAATTGGTGATCATGATCCAGTTTATGAGTTGCTATCTTCAACCAATGGCGCGCATAATCCAGTTTACGAGCCACCATCACACCTTTCAACAAAAAGAACCTCGATGAATAGGCCAAGAGAGGGCTTTGAGTCAGAAATTACCACTATTAATCCAGAAGAGTTTTATCGCCAAATAAGTATTGATGGAATACAGGGCTATATCGAAATTGCATCCAACGACGAAACTGGCGATGATGAGGTGCTTTACGACATGGGCGCTGCCACAATAAGTCAAAGACAACAAGATGCTCATGCGGTGGCATTAAAAATGCGAGAAGTGTCTAGAGAATATGGCTTTGGCGATATTGACGTAGATCAAATGGCAGAACAAATATATGCCACTGGTCAACAACTGCCCGAATGGGGTGAGTCGGCTTATGATTTAGGAGCTAGCAGCGCGATATATGGAACCTCTGGAGAAGATAGCCCCTCCTCCAAACCATCTCCTTCTGCGCAACGCCAATTACAAACAGAAATTAGGCGGGCGGCAAATTTAAAATAATTAAAACCGCCGCGATTGCTGGTCCATTTGCAAATAATTTGCGCTATTACTAAAACCCATAAACCACACCAACCTTTGCCACACTAAGATCAACCGCGCTGCGCAAGCCTTCACAAACCCATTGAATATTGAATCTTTGCCGGTCATAAGAAGCCCGCACAGCCCAATTATCATCGATATTATAAGAAGCGCCAACGCCATAAATCATCGCTAATTTATGCCCGTAGCGCGCGTTATCAACTGAGGGCCACTTCACACTATAACTAACATTAGAAAATCCAGCATTAGCAAAAACTGCAAATTTTGAAAATATATTATAGCCAAGATTAATCTTAGCGCCATAACGAGAATTCATGTTTATATTATCGCGATAGTTTGCTGGAGAATCTTGATAAGTAAAATCGTTTGCAGAATTATTTAATCGATCATAGAAAATTTCTGGCGCAATAAATACTTTATTTAGGTTGAATTTATAGCCAGAATTAAGTGAAAAACCTGTGCTTGTAGCTTTGGCTTGAGCGCCATTATCCTCAAAAACACCAGCACTATATAAAACGCGATATTGATGATGCGCCCTTGCCTGCAATAAATCTGCTCCAACATAAAACCCATCTTTTGCACTAGCTACACTTACAGCAAAAAGCGCAATAACAAAGCCTGCTAATAATTTTTTCATAATCGTTAGATAGAAATTAATAATTTTAGTGGGGATTTTGCGATACTGCTTGCTTCAAAAATAATTTGCAACTTCAAGATACAACTCGAGAAAAAGTCGATACACTTTGCAACAATAAAACTCGCAACTTAAGACAATATATTGGATTTATTTTGCAAAAAATATGCGCGAAAAACATGGGGGAATGGCGCACTCGGCGGGATTTGAACCTACAACCTTCTGATCCGTAGTCAGATGCTCTATCCAATTGAGCTACGAGTGCGTATAGCAAATATAAATATTTGCAGGGAATTGCGAACCAATTTACCGATTCAATTTTGAGGCAATTTCTTGCCTCTTTTTAAATCGATTAAGAAGCGGCGGCTTTAGATTTTTTCACCACTTCTTTAACTTCTTGCTCTATCTTCGCAGATTTTTTATTTCCTGCAATACCTAATTTATCACGAACTAAATTTTCTAGCTCATCTGCAACTTTTGGATTTTCCTTCAGGTAAGCTTTAACATTTTCTTTACCTTGACCAATTTTGATACCTTTATAAGCATACCAAGAGCCAGATTTTTCGATAACATTATATTTTGTTGCAAGCTCAATCACTTCGCCAATGCGCGAAATGCCCTCACCGTAGATAATTTCAAAATCAGCTGTTTTGAAAGGCGGCGCAACTTTATTTTTTACAACTTTAACGCGAGTTTCATTGCCTAAAACTTCTTCTTGATCTTTGATTGGCGAGCCGCGGCGAATATCTAAACGCACCGAAGCATAGAATTTTAGCGAGTTACCACCCGAAGTTGTTTCAGGAGAGCCAAACATCACGCCAATTTTCATGCGGATTTGGTTGATGAAAATAATAGTGGCATTGCTCTTAGAAACTGTAGAAGTTAGTTTGCGCAAAGCCTTACTCATCAAGCGCGCCTGTAGGCCCATTTGGTTATCGCCCATGCCGCCTTCAAGCTCTACAAGCGGAACTAAAGCCGCAACTGAATCGACCACCACTAGATCTATTGCGCCCGAACGCACTAGAGTATCAACAATTTCAAGCGCCGCTTCGCCATTATCTGGCTGCGAAATGATTAGGCTATCTAGGTTAATGCCAAGATTGCGAGCATAAGATGGATCAAAAGCGTGCTCAGCATCAACAAAGGCACAAGACAAGCCCGCTTTTTGCGCTTCAGAGATTGCGTGCAAAGTTAGCGTTGTTTTGCCCGAAGATTCTGGTCCGTAGATTTCAACGATTCTGCCGCGCGGATATCCGCCAACGCCAAGCGCAGAGTCTAGTGCGAGTGACCCACTCGGAATAACTTCAACATCCATCACGGCTTTTTGGCCTAAAGTCATTACTGAGCCTTTGCCAAATTGTTTGTCGATTTGCGCTAACGCTGCTTCGAGGGCTTTTTTACGGTCTGTCATGTGGTCTCCTTAAATGGTTTAAATTTGTTAAGAATATAAGGCATTCTTAAACTGTTTGTAAAAAATGCATTTTTAAAAAATGCTAAAAATTTATTTCTTGCCTAGCAATTTCAACATAGTTTCGCCAAGCAATGCAGGGCTGTCTGAAACCATAATTCCCGCGTCTTTCATTGCCGCGATTTTATCTTCAGCGCCACCTTTTCCGCCTGAAACAATAGCGCCTGCGTGGCCCATTCTGCGGCCCTCAGGAGCGGTTCTTCCCGCGATAAATCCTACGCATGGCTTTGATCGACCTTTTTTCGCTTCAGCCTTCAAAAATGCCGCCGCATCTTCTTCGTCAGAGCCGCCAATTTCTCCGATCATGATGATTGATTCGGTTTGCGGATCTGATAAAAATAAATCTAAACAATCGATAAAACTTGTGCCATTAACGGGATCGCCGCCAATTCCGATGCAAGTGCTTTGACCCAAGCCAGCCTTGGTTGTTTGGTGCACTGCTTCATAAGTTAGGGTGCCTGAACGCGAAACAATTCCAACTGACCCTGCTTTGTGAATATGGCCAGGCATGATGCCAATTTTGCACTCACCCGGAGTGATGATTCCAGGGCAGTTTGGCCCGATTAAGCGAGATTTAGAGCCAGCTAAAGCCTTTTTCACTTTTACCATATCAAGCACAGGGATGCCTTCGGTGATGCAAACAATAAGTTCAATTTCTGCATCGATTGCTTCAAGAATGGCGTCTGCAGCGAATGGAGGCGGCACATAGATTACTGAAGCGTTGCAATCAGTTTTTTTGCGCGCGTCATAAACTGTGTCGAACACTGGCAAGCCAAGATGCGTAGTTCCGCCCTTTCCGGGAGTTACTCCACCGACCATTTTTGTGCCATAAGCGATTGCTTGCTCAGAGTGAAAAGTGCCTTGCGCACCCGTGAATCCTTGGCAAATAACTCTTGTGTTTTTGTTAACTAATACTGACATTTTTTTAACTTATATATTGTTGATTATATTGCTTCCGCGTCTTTAACTGCTTTTACAATTTTTTCTGCAGCATCGCCTAAATCGTTTGCCGCAATAATTGCTAGACCAGATTTCGCCAAAATTTCTTTGCCCAAATCAACGTTGGTGCCTTCAAGGCGCACAACTAGAGGAACCGAAAGATTTACTTCTTTTGCCGCCTCAATAATGCCATTAGCGATAATATCGCAGCGCATGATGCCACCAAAAATATTCACCAAAATTCCCTTAACATTTGGATCAGATAGGATAATCTTGAAAGCCTCCGTAACCTTCTCGCGCGTGGCTCCACCACCAACGTCTAAGAAGTTTGCTGGCGATGAGCCATAAAGCTGAATGATATCCATGGTAGCCATTGCAAGCCCTGCACCATTGACCATGCAGCCAATTTTGCCATCCATTTTTACATAGTTCAAATCGAATTTTGAAGCTTGAATTTCTAGCGGCTCTTCTTCATCAAGATCGCGCAAAGCACGAATTTCTTCTTGGCGAAACATTGCATTATCGTCAAAATTTATTTTTGCATCAAGTGCGATGATATCACCTTCAGCCGTTTCAACCAAAGGGTTTATCTCAAGCTGAGAAGCGTCGCATTTAACAAAAGCCTCATAAATTGAGAAAATTATTTTGATGAATTTTTTTAGCACATCGCCTTTTAAACCTAGAGCGAAGCCAAGTTTACGCGCATGAAATTGTTGAATTCCTGCTGCGATGTCAACTTTTACGGTGATAATTTTTTCTGGATGTTTAATTGCAACCTCTTCAATCTCAACGCCGCCTTCGCTTGAGGCCATAAAAACAATTGCTTTGCTTGAGCGATCAACTACGGCAGAAAGGTAATATTCTTTTTTAATATTAGAGCCTGCTTCAATGTATAAACGCTTTACTAGCTTGCCCTCTGGGCCAGTTTGATGGGTGGTTAATGTCATTCCCAAAATTTGCGAAGCTTTTTCTCGCACTTCATCGATTGATTTAACAACTTTTACTCCGCCAGCTTTGCCGCGGCCACCAGCGTGGATTTGCGCCTTTACTACAAAAATTTTATTGCCGTTATTTTGTAATTCTTGCGCAGCTTCAACCGCTTCTTTTACGCTAAAGGCGGGGTGGCCTTCGGGCACAGAAACGCCGAATTTTTTTAGTAGTTGTTTTGCTTGATATTCGTGAATATTCATGTTTTTGCACTAAAATCGATTGGAAAAAAAGAGGAGGCATTGTAGGTTTTAAGTTCGAGAAATCAAGGGGGTAAATATGGATTTTGTTTTTACTTATACCTGAACTAAATCTTGTCCTCGGTCAGAGCCCCTTCCAGACATACTTCGCCCCTCAGACACCGGCACGCCGAACTCGGTTCGAAGCATATCTGGAAGGGGCTCTTACCTTTCTTGAGATTTTTTATTCCGATAAATTGCAAATACTTTTTTGTAAACTTTTTTAGCCTCACAAACAAATGTTAACTTATCTAATTATTCGCGCTGAAGATGATGCTCGCAAAACTGCTGGGATTTTTCGAAATGAAGGGGTCGAGACTATTGTCGAGCCAATTTTTTCTGTTGAGAATTTAGTGGTTAATGTGGAGAATAAAAACCCGCAAGCGCTTGTAATCACTAGCTCTAACGCTTGCGATGCTATTATAAATTCTGGATTTGCGCTTAATATTAAAATTTTTGCTATCGGCCATAGAAGCGCGCAAAAACTGTTGGAGCGCGGCTATAATAATATTTTTTATCCGGAAATAAATTCTGCTGAAGGCTTAAAAAATTTGATCATCGCGAATTTGCCTACGCAGCAAGGTGAGATTATATATTTTTGTGGAGATTTTATTACTCTCGATTTTAAATTGGAATTAGAGCCGCTTGGTTTTACAGTTGTAAAAATTCTTGCTTATAAAGTTAAATGGAACGAAAATTTCTCGGCCGAATTTTTGAAAAAAACGCAGGAAAAGCAAATTGATTTTATTTTATTTTACTCCAAAAATAGCGTGAAAAAATTTTACGAACTCGCAAAAAATAACAATCTTCTTGAATATTTTGGCAATTCAAGGCTATTGTGTTTAAGCGATAAAATTGCCGCAACAGCAAAAGAACTGGGCTTCAAAAACTTAGGCAATTTTAATGAAATTCCTACTTTAAAAAAATAATTATGTCCGAAGCGATTAAAGCAGAAAAAAAGAAGAGCTATTTTCTTGCCAAAACTATCATTGTTTTTTTAGTAATTCTTGCCAGCTATTTTGGCCTTAGATACTGGAAATTCAAAGCTTTGCAGCGCCTTAATGCGCAGTCAGAAATTAGCCAATTTGATAATATTGAGAGCGATATTTTCGATCTCTCCACCGATGATAAAAATCATGATGATGTTCATTTAGACGACAGCAAACTTTCTAATATCACCTTAACTGAACTTAAGGAAGGCGGCGCTGAATTTATCTATCAATTATTACTTAAAAACCAAGTGCAAATTGGTGATTTAAAAAACGATATTCAAAATTTAAAACTTGAATTTGCCAAATATAAGGCACAAGAAAAAGCTGGGAAAATTATCTTTATTTACGTTGATTTGCGAGAAAAAATTTATGCTGGGGAAAATTTCTCCGAAACTTTAAAAAGCTTTGAAACCGTTGTAGCTCTAGATAAAAACCTGCAAACAAAAATTTCCGACTTCAAGCCAAATTTAGAAAAATTTCATGGCTCAAAAACTTTGCTTAAAAATTTTACAGCGTTAATTCCCGATTTAATTGCCACTAAAACTAACAATCCAAATAATAGTTTGGTAAAAAAAATTCGTCACAATCTTTCTAAATTAGTTGTGATTCGCAAACTAGATTCTAATACAGAAACTGTTGATGGAATTGTGCGCACGGTTGAAGATTTTTTGCAGAATGAAGATTTTGTTAGCGCCCTTAACGCCTTTGCATTGCTAGATCCAAGCTATCTTAAAATTTCACCAGAGTTTTTAGAAGAATTAAAAGCGGCCGCAGAATTACACAAAATTGATCAAGAAATTTTGCTTTATTTGCGCAGTTCAGTTTAAAAAAAATTAAACATTTATGTTCACAATTTTGTGGTTTTTATTCATTGCCTTTACCGCCAGCATTTCACTGGTTTGGGTGCTAGATCATAATGGCACCGTGCTAGTCACGTGGCTGGGCTACGAGGCTAAGACCGATATTCTTACCGCCCTTTTAATTGCCATAGTTTTTGCCGCGATTGTTTTTATTTTCTCTTATATTTTGGCTAGAATTTTGGCACTAAAATTTCCGAATCTGTTTAAATTACTGTTCAAAAAAAGTTATACCAAGCGCTTGGAAGCCACTATTCATCGGCATTGGCAAGGCATCGATCTCACTTCGCAACTTTTGCTTTCTTTAGAAAGCGACGACGTAAAAAACTCGATTTCTTTGCAGAAAAAACTTTCTTCTCTCATTAAAAATCCTCAATTAAATAATTTCTTCTTAGGAAAGATTTATTATCAGAGCAAAGATTTCTCTAAGGCTGCCGAGTTTTTTGCTAAAATTAAAAATAGCAAATTCGCTAAAATTATGGAGCTTACTTGCAAGTTTGAAATGGCGATGGAAAAACACGATAATGCAACGGCCATCGCTTATGCCAAGCAAATTTTATCACTGAAAAAAGATAATTCGCGCATCATAAAATCGCTTTTTATGCTTTATAAAAAAGAAGGTTTGTGGCAAGAAGCAAAATTATTAATCCAAGATAATGACGCTAAATATTTTAGCGATGAATTGCAAAAGCGAGACATGGCTACAATCAATAGTTCCTTGGCTTTAGAGGCTTATCGCAAGAAAGATTTTCGCGAGGCAATTAAGCATGCGAAGCTTGCACTAAAATCGGATGAAAACTTTTTGCCTGCCACTGAAATTTTGTTGAAATCGTGGATTAAGCGCGGCTTTGCTTTTCGCGCAAAATGGTTAATAAAAAAATTATGGAAAGAAAATCCGCGCTTAATTTTTGCGACAATTTTCGATTTAATGAATCGCAAATCTTCTGCAAAAAACAGAATTCATTCGATGAGAAAACTTGTGTCTTTAAACGCAAAAACGCATTTAAGCACATTAGCTCTAGGCCTCACCGCTCTTAGAGCCAGAAGCTATAAAGAGGCTGAAGATTTTTTATATTCCTCATTGGCGAAAGAAAAAACTTATCGCACTTATAAAGCTTTGGGAGTGGTTGAAAAACTTTTGGGAAATAATGAAAAGGCGAATCAATTTTTAGAAAATGCTGCGATGTTAACGCGCGAAAATCATTATAAGTGTTCAACTTGCGGCCATTTGAGCGCTGTTTGGACAGCTAAATGTCAATCTTGCAAAACTAGCAACAGCCTTGAATGGGGCAATTAAAATTTCCTTAGAATTAATTAATTTTTAACATGATAAAAAACTTAGAACAAA
Source organism: Rickettsia typhi (assembly GCA_945872855.1). Lineage (GTDB taxonomy): Bacteria > Pseudomonadota > Alphaproteobacteria > Rickettsiales > UBA1997 > CAMCFD01. The sequence goes on from CAMCAW010000004.1 coordinate 29,529, forward strand.
TAATCGAAAAATCTTTTGAAAATCGCGCAGAAATTAATTTTTCTACCAAAGGCGAAACACGCGATGCGGTCAATCAAACTCTGGCTTTGCTTGATGCAGGAACTTTAAGAATTTGCGAAAAAAAAGATAGCGTTTGGCAAGTTAATCAATGGGTAAAAAAGGCAATTTTATTATCATTTCGTCTTAACGATAACTATTTGAGCAAGCATGTGGGAGTAAGCGGCGATGCCATTTCATTTTTCGATAAAGTGCCGTTAAAATTTGCTAATTGGAGCGAAGAAAATTTCCGTCAAGCTGGCTTTCGTGCCTTGCCAGGCGCGGTTGTGCGCTATTCGGCTTTTATTGCTAAGGGCGTAGTTTTATTGCCGTCATTTGTGAATGTTGGCGCTTATGTTGATGAGGGCTCGATGATTGACACATGGGCCACCGTGGGCTCTTGCGCGCAGATCGGAAAAAATTGTCACATCTCTGGTGGAGCTGGAATTGGCGGGGTTCTAGAACCTTTGCAGGCCAACCCCGTAATCATTGAAGATAACTGCTTTATCGGTGCGCGCAGCGAAATTGCTGAAGGCGTGATCGTTGAAACTGGTTCGGTAATTTCAATGGGCGTTTATATTGGCGCTTCTACCAAAATTATCGATCGCGAGAGTGGCGAGATTTTTTATGGACGCGTTCCAGCTTACTCTGTTGTGGTTCCGGGGAATATTGCTTCTGCTAAGGGCGATACAAATATTTCGCTTTATGCAGCGGTTATCGTTAAAAAAGTTGATGAAAAAACTCGGAGCAAGACTTCTATTAATGAGCTGTTGCGGGATTAGTATTTTGCTCGATCTCGTGGGCGGTAAGGCCCATCCCGATATCCTCTGCCCCTCAGACGGCGCGCCGAACTCGGTTCAGAGGATATCGGAATGGGCCTTACCTACTAGGGGAGGCTCTTTTGGATTGAGGTTTTTAGATTGGATAAACTTTGCGATGAGATATGTTATTTCGTAATTCTTGATGGTTTTTTTCTAACAACTAAAAAAATTTTAAGTGTTTTTTGACGCAAAAATTCTCGCTGCACTGCTATTCATTGCTCTTTGCATTATTGCTATTTTTGCCGTTAGAACCCGCACCACCACTGTTGCCACGCTGATTGTTGCTCATCTTACCTTGATACTTTTTTTTGGCCTCACCATCACAAATTATAATTCTTTTAAAGAGATAGTTTTGACGCTAATCTCTTATTTGATAGTGGTATTATTTTTAATCACCACCTATGACGCAGCAAAAACCAACGACGATGAGTCGTTGCAAATCAAGCCTCCAGCCTATATTAAAATTTTTGCAGGCTTCGTGTTTTTTATAATTTTTTCTTGTACGCTTTATCTTGCTAATGGCGTTTTTTATAGCATGAAAAATATTCGTAACAATCAAGAAACTCAGGCCCAAGTTGACCCCGCGCCACCTCCGTTAGATCTTGTTGAGAGAAAAAAAATGCGATTACAAAAAAAGTTAGGTGAGAATTTTTTACTTAAAAGATCTTCCGATGTAATTTTAATAATCGTTGCCACAACCAGCATTATCCTGCTTGTGCGGCGCAAAAAAAATGCTGCTAAATAAATAATTACCCAAATATCGTTAATAATTTTTTGAAAAAATCATGAATTTTTACCAAATTTTTCGTCCATTAATTTTTAAGCTAGACGCCGAAACTGCGCATAATTTAGCAATTAATTTTCTTAAATATTTCCCTAATTTAGCCACAATATTCACCCTTAATAAACGGTATAAAAATTTGCAACAAACCTTGTGGAACCTTGATTTTGCTAGCCCCATTGGCATGGCCGCAGGCTTTGATAAAAATGCCGAAACCATAAAAGCTTTGCAACAATTTGGCTTTGGTTTTGTTGAAGTTGGCACGGTTACACCGCTGCCCCAAAAGGGAAACGAGCGGCCGCGGCTTTTTCGCTTGCCTGAAGAGAAGGCGATTATCAATCGTCTAGGCTTTAACAATAAGGGCGCACAGGTGTTTGCAAAAAATGTTGTCGCGGCACCTAAAAATTTAATTCTCGGAATAAATATCGGCAAAAATAAAGATACTGAAAATTCGATTAGCGATTATATTTTGCTTCTTGAAAAGTTCTATGAAGCCGCGACCTATATAACTGTAAACATCTCATCGCCCAACACAAAAAATCTGCGCGATTTACAAAAAGAAGATCAGCTGGATTTATTTTTATCTGCGTTAATGAGTAAAAAAAATGAGCTAGAAAAAACTCATAATAAAAAAACTCCAATATGGCTTAAAGTGGCACCAGACTTAACTTTAGACGAGCAAAAAACAATCGCCGCCATCGCGCTAAAAAATAAAATTGATGCGCTGATAATTAGCAACACCACCATCACTCGCCCACAAAATTTAAGAGGAGAAAACGCTGCAGAGTCTGGCGGACTAAGCGGCAAGCCACTGCTTGAAAAATCAAACGAGGTGCTAAAAAATTTCTATAAATTCACCGAAGCAAAAATTCCACTAATTGGCGTTGGCGGAATTAGCGGTGCGCAAGATGTTTATACCAAAATTAAATGCGGCGCATCTTTGGTGCAAATCTATTCTGGCCTTATTTATCAAGGCTTTGGCGTGGTTGAGAAAATTACGAAGGAGTTGAGTGAGTTGGTTGAAAAAGATGGGCTGGAGAATATTTCGCAAGCGGTTGGTAATGATGCGCCGCTTCTGTAATTAAAGTCTTCGTATTTTGATGCGAGGCTTTGAGGTGACTTGCCTTGAGATCTCGCCCTCGGCAAAGACCCTCCCCGATATCCTCTGAACCGAGTTCGGCGCACTCATCAACAAACAAGCGCCCCGCCTCAATAAAAACCTAAGCCAATTTCTTCAACTGCTCAGCCAAATCAGTTTTCTCCCAACTAAACCCACCATCATCTTCAGGCAAGCGCCCAAAGTGCCCATAAGACGCCGTGCGTTTATAAATTGGACGATTCAATCCCAAATGCGTGCGAATTCCACGCGGCGTAAGATCGACTAAATCGTGAACCATTTTCACCACATCTTCACCCGCAACGCCCGTATGATGGTTATTCACATAAACCGCCAAAGGCTTAGAAACGCCGATCGCATAAGCAATTTGAATTGTGCAACGCGTTGCCAACCCAGCAGCAACAACGTTTTTCGCCAAATAGCGCGCCATATAAGCGGCAGAACGATCGACCTTAGTTGGGTCTTTTCCCGAAAAAGCGCCGCCACCATGTGGAGCCGCACCGCCGTAAGTGTCGACGATAATTTTTCTACCAGTTAAACCAGCATCACCATCAGGCCCGCCAATCACAAATTTGCCAGTTGGATTTACCAAGAAATTTTCGTCCTTGCACATCCAGCCTTTTGGCAATGTTGCTTCAACATAAGGTCTGATTGCGTCGCGCACTTGTTTTTGCGTCATGCCTTCTGGATGCTGAATTGAAACTAGCACAGTTTCTGCGCTAATTGGCACGCCATTAACATAATTTAAAGTGACTTGGCTTTTGGCATCAGGGCCAAGCCTGTCAAGCTTTCCATCGCGAACCGCATTCATTATATTGTGCAAAATGCGATGCGAATAATAAATTGCCGCCGGCATTAAAACATCGGTTTCTTTGCAAGCATAGCCAAACATAATTCCTTGATCGCCAGCGCCTTCATCTTTAGAGCCAGCAGCATCTACGCCAACCGCAATATCCGCAGATTGTCCGTGCAGCAAGTTGGTAATTTTAAGATTTTTCCAGTGAAAACCATCTTGCTCATAGCCAATTTCTTTGACGGTGCCGCGAATTAAATTTTCGATTTCGTCTTTAGAAATTTGTGGAGCGCGGATTTCTCCGCCAATTATAACGGTGTCGGTAGTGGCAAATGTTTCAATCGCCAAGCGCGCATAGGGATCTTTTTTCAGATAAGCATCTACCAGAGTATCGGAGATTTGATCACAAATTTTATCAGGATGACCCGCAGATACTGATTCGGACGTGAATAAATAATTTTTTGGCATAAAAACATTAACTTTATATTTTGGAAGGCTTTCCGAAAGATAAAAATTCCTACAAGAATTAACTTGTGAAACGCTTGCCGCAGAAGGATCTGCAATCAAATTTGCTTCAAACTAGAAAGCTTTAATATATCCAATTCTAATCGTAGAAAAATTTGCCCCAACTAAATCTAATTTGCCAAGATGGCGCTGAAAACTTAGCCTGAAGGCATCTTTTGAAGATTCAAACGGCGCCACTTGAAGCCCAATTCCGATGAATGGAATATTTTGATTGGCAGTTTTTTTGCTATAATTTCCATTAGTTTCAAAAATACTAATTTTGCTTTTCGTCTTAGAAACACCTAGCTCGCCGAATAATTCAACCACACTATCTTCAACTATTGGTGCGAAAAATAATGCAGAAAAATTTAGGTAATCGATGCCCAAATTAGCTTTTTCTGAAAGTGCGTAGCCGCTTAGAGCGGTCGTAGATAGGTCGGTTTGCGACCAGTTAATATTGAAGCCTAAATATTTGTGAATTCGACCATGAAAACCAAGCGCAATATTATCAAAATTTTTCAACTGAGTAACGATGGAATCGGTGGCGAAGTGCTTGGCGCTTGAATCGCCGTAAAATCTTGGCGCGCTATATTCGACCGTAACAAATGGCTCAAGAAAAAAACTATCGCGCATAGCGGCGAAGCTTGAATAGGGCAATAAAATTAGCAATGTCGCAATGCTTGACAGCGCAAGGGTGCGAATATTTTTCATGGTAATATTTGAGTAAATTTAAGCGGGGGCTCCCGAGATACGTCTTACAGTCTCTTGCTGTCCAAGAATTTCTATCACATCAAAAATTCCACCAGCAGATGAAGCGGAGAAAGTTAATACAACTCTTAAAACTGGACCAAAATCTTTAATTTTCAAAGAATGCTTTTCGGCAAAACTAGAAAGAGCGAGCTTTATAGCATCGTGATTCCACTCTTTTAAATCAACTAAAATTTTTTGCAAATCGCTGATGATTGATTTTTTTTCAACAACCAAAGCAAGCGCCGCTTCATCTAAATTGGCAGAAAAATCATCGCAATAAACTATCGCGGTTTTGGCCAAATCTTTTAGGGTTTCAGCGCGTTCTTTGAGAAATTTCAAGGCTCGCGAGATTCTTTCTTTTTCAATGGCAGTGATTTTTTTATCGGCGTTATTTGAGGCTTGCGAAGAGCCTCTCGCAAAGCGCAAAGAATTTAATTCTGACTCGATTAAATCAAATAATTCTGCCTCACTTTTTTCTTTTATGTAATGTTTATTAACGTGGTTAAGCTTTACAAAATCAAAGCGCGCTGGCGATTTTCCAACTTTATCTAGCCCAAACCATTCTGCCGCTTGCATGTCAGAAATAATTTCGGCATCGCCATGAGACCAGCCGAGGCGCAGCAAATAATTGCGCATTGCCTCAGGCAAATAGCCCATCTGCTGATATTCGATCACCGAAGTTGCGCCGTGACGCTTCGACATTTTTGCGCCATCGGCCCCATGAATTAGCGGAATATGCGCGAATTGCGGAACGTTCCAGCCCAAGGCCTCGTAGATTATTTTTTGGCGGAAAGCGTTGGTAAAGTGGTCGTCGCCGCGAATAACATGCGTGATTCCCATATCGTGATCATCGACAACAACAGCAAGCATATAGGTCGGCGTGCCATCGCCGCGCAACATCACTAAATCATCGAGCTCTTTGCCGCTTACGCGCACTTCGCCCTGCACTAAATCTGCGATCACAATTTCGCCCTCAAGTGGCGCCTTGATCCGGATCACAGGCTTCACCACGCTAGTTTGCGACTGCACTTTATCGCGCCACGAACTTTTAAAGCGAAAAACTTCGCCCTTCTTTTCTGCAGCTCCCCGCATCTCCTCAAGCTCTTCCGCGCTTGTATAACATAAATAAGCGCGATCTTGCGCCAATAATTCTTGCGCCACACTAGCATGTCTTGCTAAATTTTTCGATTGCAAAACATATTCGCCATCATGCTTTAGGCCAAGCCAGTCAAGGCCTTGCAGAATTGCATCTATCGCCGCATCGCTCGATCTTTTTTCGTCCGTATCTTCAATTCGCAGCAAAAATTTTCCGCCATTTGCCCGCGCAAAAAGATAATTGAACAAAGCTGTGCGAGCGCCACCAATATGCAAATAGCCCGTTGGCGATGGCGCAAAACGAGTTACAACTGAATTATTCATAATTTTATTTTCTTTATCTTGACAAAATTCGATTTTTACGGAGAAATAGACACTAAACGCACTCATTTACAAAATCAAATCAACAAATGGCCGCAACCTCAACTAACACCGACATTAGCGCCAGACTTTTAGAGAAAAAAGTCATTTCTGAAGATCAGCTAACCATTGCTCTAAAAGAACAAGCGCGCCTAAAAAACTCTAAAACCGTTTCGGCAATTTTGGTTGAAATGGGCTTTATTTCAGAAAGCGTTTTGGGAGAAATTCTCAACGAATCTACAGGGATAAAAAAGTTCGATATTAGGTCATCAATCATCGATGCGCGCTTGGTTAAGAAGGTTTCAAAAGAATTTGCGATTCACAATAAGCTCATTCCCGTTTCATATTCGAAAGACACCGTAACTATTGCGATGGCCGATATTTTCGACATTATCGCCATCGATCAAGTGCGCCGTTGCTTTCCCAACAATTTCCGCATCAATCCTGTTTATGTCCCCGAAGTAGATATTTTGCACGCGATCGACCAATATTACGGCTACGAAATGTCGATCGAAGGGATTTTGAAGGAAATTGAAGGCATCGATGTCAATAAAATCAACGATGAATCGCAATTGCGCGGCGATTATAAAAGCCCGATGGTGCGCTTGGTGGATTCAATTTTCAACGACGCGGTACATAATGGCGCATCAGATATTCACTTTGAGCCCGAGAACATGTTCTTGCGCATCCGCTACCGCATTGACGGCAAGATGGTGCAAATTCGTTCGCTGCACAAAGATCATTGGTCGGCAATTTCGGTGCGCATAAAAATTATGTCGGGAATGAATATCGCTGAGAGCCGCAAACCGCAAGATGGCCACATTAATTCTGAGATTCTCGGTCGCAAGATCGACTTCCGCGTCTCTACGCAGCCAACGATTAACGGCGAAAATATCGTGCTGCGAATTTTAGATGAAAAACAGTCAATTCTCGCACTCGATAAATTAGGATTCACCGAGCATAGCATTAATTTGGTGCAAAAAATGGTGCAGCGCCCCGAAGGCGTGATTATCCTCACGGGCCCTACGGGCAGCGGCAAAACGACCACTCTTTATACGCTGTTAAGCTATATCAATTCGGTGGATAAAAATATTATGACGTTGGAAGATCCGGTCGAATATCATATTCCGATGATCCGCCAATCGAACATCAAAAGTGATTTGGGCCTTGATTTTGCGGCAGGCGTTAAAGCCTTACTACGTCAAGATCCTGATGTAATTCTTATTGGTGAAATTCGCGATAAAGACACCGCGATCGCCGCCATTCAAGCCGCGATGACGGGTCACCAAGTCTATACCAGCTTACACACTAACGACGCGCTCGGCGCTATTCCGCGCTTGATGAATATTGGCGTGCCTAATTATCTCATGGCTGGATCGTTGATTTGCATAGTGGCGCAACGTCTCGCGCGTAAGCTTTGCAATTCGTGCAAAAAAGAACACGAGCTAGATGTTGCAGAGAAGAGGCTTCTCGGCGCTAAATATGCTCATGTTGACAAAATTTTTAAAGCTGTGGGTTGCGAGAAGTGCAATCAAACTGGCTACAAAGGGCGCGTTGTGGTGGCCGAAGTTTTGCCTTTCGATCGCGAGTTAGACGAAATGGTTGCGGCTTCGAAAAGTCGCAAAGAATTGTTGCAATATTTGCTTACGAAAAATTTTGTACCAATGGTCGAAGATGGGCTGCAGAAGGTTGTGGCAGGCATTACAGACTTAAAAGAGTTGCTTCGCGTTGTCGATTTAACTGATCGCATGAATTAGACGCCGACATAATTTAAATTACTATGAATCGCTTATCAAAATCAAATAAACCTCTGGAGACCAGTCCGTTAGGGCTTGGCAGTAAGGTTGTGGATAATTCTTACAATGCCATTACTGATGGAATTGAAATTACTGTTTGGCCAGAATTTGTGGATAGCCAAGTTAATGCGCTTGGTAGTTTATTTGTTTGGACATATCGCGTTTGCATCAACAACCACAGCGATGAAAGCGTGAAACTAATCAATCGTCACTGGCGCATTATTGATGAACAAGGCGTACTGCAAGAAGTTGATGGTGCTGGCGTCGTTGGTGAACAACCGCAAATTGCCGCAGGAAGCGCCTTCCAATATAGCAGCGGCGTGCATTTACGCTATCCTTCAGGAATAATGTCGGGCCATTATCAATTACAAAAAGATAATGGCGAGCTTTTCGACGCCAAGATTCCCGCCTTCTCGCTCGATGTTCCAACAATAAAAAATATCGTCAACTAGCGATGAAAATTCTTGCCTTCGACACCAGCAACGGCGCGCTTTCTATCGCACTTCTTGAGGATAAAAAAGTTCTGCAATTTATCGATATTCAAGAAAATGGAAAACAGGCCGAATTGTTGGTGACGCTGATCGAAGAGGTTTTGCACCACAATAAAATTTGGTATCAAGATATAGATTTAATCGCCACCACCAAAGGCCCCGGAAGCTTCACAGGCGTGAGAATCGGCCTCTCCTGTGCCCGCGCCCTCAAACTAGCTACCAACTTGCCGCTAATTCTCTTAGATTCACTCTTAATAATCGCCCACAAACACCGCAATCATAACGGTCCAATCCTTGCCGCCATTGATGCCAAGATGGATGAGTTTTTTATAGCAGAATTTTTTGCAGAAGACGGAGAGCTGCGCCGACTTACAGAATCAAGGCTTGCAACCCAAGAAGAATTCGCGAAAATTTCCCTAGAGCATAATTTTATTTGCGGCAGCGCAAAAAACCCCACAGAAAATGTAAGCGCCGACTTAATCGGCCAAATAGCACATGAAGAATTTTTAACCAAAGGAAATTCTAGCAACGCAGACCCCGCCTACCTCCGCATGCCAAGAATCAGCAAAAGAAAAGACTCAAAATAAAAAGATTTTAGGAAGAAGTAGGGCAATCTAGAGAGAAGAAAAAGAGCCCTCCGAAGAAGAGAAGCAGAGCAATCTAGAGAGGAGAGGAGAAAAGCAGCCAACTAAGAAACCAGCGTTGCGTAAGTGCAGCGAAAGCACGCCGTCCCCCTTGGGGGATTTAGGGGGTTTTAAAACCCATGGTTGCAAACCATGGAGGCCGGGGTCGGAATCGAACCGACGCATAAAAGCTTTGCAGGCTCTCGCATTACCACTTTGCTACCCAGCCTTGTTTCAGGGAAAGGCAAATATAAACATCAAAATCAATATTACAAGTTTTGGCTTCATTTTAAAATTTAGCGCAATAATAATGATAGGCTATTTTTAATAATTTACGCACTCATCGCTGCATTTAAGGCAGCATTCTTGTGCACCATAACATATCCTACAAATGCTCTCAGGCCTTTATTCTCAAAGCTTTAAAAACATTCTTGTTAATCCAATTTCGAAAGATTTGTTACAAAAATATCAAACTTTAATCAGAAAAATTAAAGATCAAAAGTTGGCGATGATTGATATTATTTTTAACGAAAATGATTTAGAGGAATTCAAAAAACTTGCGCAAAAAATTTCTAAATATAAAAAAGTATTAGTGCTGGGCGTTGGCGGCTCTAGTCTTGGTGGCAAAACTCTGACATCGCTAAAATTCCAGAATAAATTACAATTTTTAGAATCAATTGACCCCGCAACAATCCATAATGCTTTAGAAGAAACCGATTTAAAAAATACCTTTTTTCTAGTTATAAGTAAATCTGGCGAAACTATCGAAACTATCTGCCAAGCCTTGATTTTGCTGGATAAACTGCAGCAAGAAAAAACCCACGATTTTGCCAAACAATTTTTATTCATCACCGAATCAAACCAAAATTCTATCGCAAAAATCGCACAAGAAATTGGCGCTGAAATCTTTCCTCATCCGCAAAATATTGGCGGACGTTATTCGTGTTTTTCTGTTGTTGGCCTTTTGCCGGCAATGCTTTGCGGCGCTGATGCCGAAAAAATTCGTAGTGGCGCCAAAAAAATTCTCGCTCATTTTTTAGACAGCGAGCATAACGAAATTTTGCAATCATGCGAAATGCAGCTAGGCCTTTATCGCCAAGGCTTCACCAGCAATGTTGTGATGCCCTATATCGACAATCTCAAAAATTTTACCGATTGGTATCGCCAACTTTGGGCCGAATCTTTGGGCAAACATCACTTTGGCTCAACCCCGATCAACTCAATGGGCACGGTCGATCAGCATAGTCAATTGCAACTTTATCTTGATGGTCCAAAAAATAAATTTTTTACTTTTTTCACGCAAAAAAATCATCCTCAAAACTTCGATATTAAAGATCAAAAAAATTGCCTAACATTATTTGGTGGCAAAAAATTAAGCGAGATCGTTGAGGTTGAGCAGTCTACAACCATAGAGGTTCTCAACCAACAAAAATTACCAATTCGACTTTTTTCTATCGATCAATTAGATGAAGAAGTTTTGGGTGGCCTGATGATGCAGATGTTTTTGGAAGTAATTTTGATCGCCGATTTTAAAGGCATCAATCCGTTTGACCAACCAGCTGTTGAGTTGCGCAAAGATCTAGCGAAAAAAATTCTTGCTTCGAACAAAATCTAAAAAATTCATGACAATAAATTTTAGACAAAATCAGATATTATTTTTTCTAATTTTTGCTTCTGCCTTCGCTTTATTGCTCGCCTATATCAGTCAATATTTTTTTGGTCTACAACCTTGCAATCTCTGCCTCTATGAACGTAAACCATTTTTTGCAGTCATTGCAATTTGTCTATTGATTTTAGTATTTTTTAGAGAGAAAAAAGCCAAGAAATTCGCAATTTTTCTCTCAATGTTTTTTCTATTAATCAACGCCGCAATTGCAATTTATCACACTGGTATAGAAAAAAAAATCTTCAAACTTTCTGAAAGCTGCAACTCAACAATCCCCGAAAATTACAATTCTATCGAAGAGCTAAAACAGCTCATAGCTCACGCTCCTCTAGCTCGCTGCGACGAACCGCAATTCTTTTTCCTTGGTCTCTCAATGGCATCGTGGAATATTTTCTATTGCCTAGGATTATTTGTCACAACGCTATTTCTCCACCGCAAAACCAAAAGCTAAACACAGCCACAAAACTTACCGCCACGCACACAAAAAATAAAAGAAGCACCACACCGCAGCCCCACTGAATATATAAGCCACCAAAAAAATCCCAAAATAGGTGAAAGCCCTCTCCCGATATCCTCTGAACCGAGTTCGGCGCGCCGCTGTCTGAGGGGCAGAGGATATCGGGAGGGGGCTTTCACCGCCCACAAGATCTTTACATTTAAAGACAACAATAATAAAATCCCCAAGCAACCCAATCCCAGCGCGCTTTTATAAGACAAAAACAAAGATGCCAACAAACCAAAAATCACATTTCGACACAATAATAATCGGCGCTGGACACGCCGGAATCGAAGCCGCCTGCGCCTCTGCAAGAATGGGCGCCAAAACTTTGCTAGTCACCAAAAGCATAGAAAATCTTGGCGAAATGTCATGCAACCCCGCAATTGGCGGCGTCGCAAAAGGCACAATCGTAAGAGAAATTGACGCGCTAGATGGCGTAATGGGCCGCGCCATCGACAAAGCCGGAATTCACTTTCGCATTCTCAATGCCTCCAAGGGCCCCGCCGTACACTCACCGCGCGCGCAAGCCGATCGGGCACTCTACAAAAAAGCCATCAAACAAATTCTGCGCGAAGAATATTTAGAAGATGAAAGCGCAAAAAAAATTAGCGAAGATTCTGCCGTTAAAAACCCTAAAACCCTTGATAATGCTGACTTTGCCAAGAATTATTCTAGTGCCAACTCGCTCCAAAAACTTAATTCGCTTGATGACAACAACTCTTCTTGCAACAAAAAAAATCTCACAATAATTTTTGCCTCAGTCGAAGATCTTGAAATCAAAGATAGAGCCATATCAGCAGTGCTTCTAGACAATGGACAACAAATTTCTTGTCACTCATTAGTTCTCACCACTGGCACTTTTTTGAACGGAATAATTCACATCGGCGATCAAAAAACTCCTGCTGGCAGAATTGGCGAGAAACCGTCTTGCAGCATTTCTGAAAAACTGGCGCAACATAATTTTGCACTGGGAAGGCTTAAAACAGGCACTCCGCCGCGCATTTTAAAAAGCTCGATAAATTATAGTGCACTCGAAGAACAGGCTGGGGACAAGCCTCCGCAGCCTTTTTCTTACCTCAATGAAAAAGTTGAAGCGCCACAAATTTCTTGCTTCATCACTTATAGCAACCAAAAAACTCACGAGATTATCGCGCAAAATTTGCAAAAATCCGCAATGTATGGCGGCCACATCGCCTCTAGTGGCCCGCGCTATTGCCCCTCGATCGAAGATAAAATTCATCGCTTTGCAGATAAAGAGCGCCACCAGATTTTCTTAGAGCCAGAAGGGCTTGAGAGCGATTTAGTCTATCCAAACGGCATCTCGACTTCGCTGCCCGCCGACGTGCAAATCGAATTCTTAAAAACCATCGCAGGCCTAGAGAATTGCGTGATGACGCAGTGCGGTTATGCAATTGAATATGATTTTGTTGATCCGCGCGAATTATTGCCCACGCTTGAAACTAAAAAAATCCGCAATTTGTTTTTTGCGGGACAAATTAACGGCACCACGGGATATGAAGAAGCCGCAGGACAAGGGCTTGTAGCAGGAATTAACGCGGCACTGAAAAGCACCAAAACAAAACTTGGCGTCAATGAAAGCGCTAACAGAAATTTATGTGGCGCTGAAAAAAATAAATTCGGCCAAGAATTTAACGACGAAATCCATGATCGAGAATTTATCCTTGATCGCGCCTCCAGCTATATCGGCGTGATGATCGACGACCTCACCACCCTCGGCGTCTCCGAGCCCTACCGCATGCTCACCTCGCGCGCCGAATATCGCCTCAACCTGCGCGCCGACAACGCCGATCTCCGCCTCACCGAGCGCGGCATCGCCATTGGCTGCATTGGCCTCAAGCGCAAAAATTTCTTCCACGATAAAAAAAGCAAACTCGATCACGCCACAAATTTGCTAAAAAATCTATCTATTTCGCCAAAAAAACTAGTCAACTTCAACATCGCGATGAAGCAAGACGGCGTAGTGCGCTCAGCTTTTCAACTTTTGTCTTTTCCAGAAATAAATCCGATTGCAAGAAGCAATAATTCTGAAAGCAAAAATTTAATAACCATTGAAGAATCAGGTGAAGAAGTTGCTGTAAAAAAAGAATTTACCTTCGAAAAACTAGAAAAAATTTGGCCAGAAGAAATCGCCACAATCGATAGCAACACCAAAAAACAAATTGCCATTGAGGCTCTCTACCAGCCATACATAAGGCGCCAAGACCAAGATATAGAAATCCTGCGCCAAGATGAAAATATAAAAATCCCGCTAAATTTAGACTATAACAGCATCCAAAGCCTTTCCAACGAAGTGCGCGAAAAACTCAACAGAGCCCGCCCAGCCAATGTTGGTGCAGCTTTACGCATTCAAGGAATTACCCCCGCGGCGATGATGGCAGTTATTGTCTATATTAGAAATATCGAGAAATAGCGATTTTCTTAAGAAATTCCCAAAATCTTATGCATCTGCAACGAAACCCGTGCACCTTGCCTCGCCGCCAATTCCAACACTCGCGCCATATTCGCACGGTTTTTCTCAACATCATATTCATCCATCGGCTGCAAATAAACTGGAATATTATAAATGCTCTGCCCAACATCTGCAAACCCTTGATAGCCAAGCTTTGATGCTGAAATTATAAATTTAATCGCATCCAAGCGCGCCAATAAATCACCACGAATTTTATGATAACCAAAAGCATCGAACTCTTCACTTTCGCGATCTTTTGCCACATGCTTCGCGCCTACATTTTTTGGCGAACAAATAATTTTTACCTCAGGCGGCAATTCGCGAAACAGCGTGCCATTGGTTTCAATTTGCACTAAAAATCCATGCTCTATCAATTCCTTGCAAAGCCTCTCAATCGGCTGACGAAGCGGCTCGCCACCAGTTATAACCACCAAATTTCGTAGGAGCTTTTCTTGCGAAGCCTCATTTCTATTATTATCAAAGCCCACCAGACCTTCTTGCGTCTCATTCTTCGCCAATTGTAAAATCTGCGTGATAATTTTTGAAAGAGACATTGATGCAAATGAATCAAATTCCGTATCGCAAAAATCACAAGCCAAATTACAGCCGCCAAGCCTCACAAATACCGACGGATAGCCAACAAATGGCCCTTCTCCCTGAAAAGTTGCAAAAATTTCCTGCACCGCAAGACTAGAGCCATCGTGATTTTCAGGCTTCAAGATTTTGTTTTTTCCAAACATTATTTGCTAATTTTTTCGCTATTTTTAGAGCCAAATCTAGTTGTTAATTGATCAATGCAGCTCTAGTCACCAATACGCTCTTTCTGATAAGTCTCGCGATCTATCTCTACAATATCCACCGAAAGATCGCAGCGCTTGTTCGCCAACTCACTATTTTGCATCGGCATCGCCACATTAGGAGTTCCTGTGATTAAATCTGCAACTTGCTCTGCAACCGCAATAATTTGATCCGCTCCAGTGGGAGAAGCAATAAAATCACCGAAAAACCTCTTCAGATGCTCCATAACAAGCTTCGCCAACCTTTGCCTAACCTCAACCGCTCTCCCCGCCAAAATCTTGATTGTAATATGCAAAAAAGCTGATTTATTTTGATTTAACGAACCAACTAAATATTCATCAAAACTTACTGCCCTAGCCTTGCACTGTTCTAAATCAAAATTACCCTCTTTAATTGAGGCCATAATATTTTGAATCTCAGGAAAAAGCTTCGCGATTCCATTAGCAGAAAAATTCGATGAATGTTCAATAGTGATATGAGGCATATGTTAGTTTGGTTTTTAGATTCTATAAGAAAAAAGTTATGAAGAAGCTTGTCCTTAGGACGTTTTAAAACTTTCTTCTTGCAGAATCTAAACCTTCCAGAAATTTAAACAACAAAAAAGGGGACTGAAAATTAATTCGATCCCCTTAAAATTTTGATTCGTGATTTGTGTTCTTATGAAACTAGAGGCAAAAATAAAGACGATAGCCGCTTCGTAAAAAGCGTATTACAATTGAAATTCAAGTCCGAAGACGATTTCTTACTTTAAAGGAGGTAATCCAGCCGCAGGTTCCCCTACTGCTACCTTGTTACGACTTAACCCCAGTCACTCCTCCTACCGTGTAGACCTGCCTCCTTGCGGTTAGCTCAACCTATTCGGGTAGAAACAGCTTCCATGGCTTGACGGGCAGTGTGTACAAGACCCGAGAACGTATTCACCGTAGCGTGCTGATCTACGATTACTAGCAATTCCAACTTCATGAGGGCGAGTTGCAGCCCTCAATCCGAACTGAGATGGCTTTTTGGGATTTGCTCCAGATTACTCTTTCGCTTCCTGCTGTAACCACCATTGTAGCATGTGTGTAGCCCAACCCATAAGGGCCATGATGACTTGACATCGTCCCCACCTTCCTCCAACTTGTCGTTGGCAGTTTCCTTATAGTTCCCGGCATAACCCGATGGCAAATAAGGATGAGGGTTGCGCTCGTTGAAGGACTTAACCTAACATCTCACGACACGAGCTGACGACAGCCATGCAACACCTGTCTCCACTGTGGATTGCTCCAAAGATACATTTCTGTACCGGTCAATGGGATTCAAGGGTTGGTAAGGTTTTTCGCGTAGCATCGAATTAAACCACATGCTCCACTGCTTGTGCGGGTCCCCGTCAATTCCTTTGAGTTTTAGTCTTGCGACCGTAGTCCCCAGGCGGAGTACTTAACGCGTTAGCTTCGCCACCGAACTCTAAGAGCCCGACAACTAGTACTCATCGTTTACTGCGTGGACTACCAGGGTATCTAATCCTGTTTGCTCCCCACGCTTTCGTATCTCAGCGTCAATGTTGGTGTAGATAGTCGCTTTCGCCGCCGGTGTTCCTCTTAATATCTACGGATTTCACCCCTACACTAAGAATTCCACTATCCCCCACCAAATTCAAGCAAGGCAGTTTCGGTTGCAATTCCTAGGTTGAGCCTAGGGCTTTCACAACTGACTTACCAAACCGCCTACATACGCTTTACGCCCAATAATTCCGAACAACGCTAGCACCCTTCGTATTACCGCGGCTGCTGGCACGAAGTTAGCCGGTGCTTTTTCTGTGAGTACCGTCATTATCTTCCTCACTAAAAGAGCTTTACAATCCGAAGACCTTCATCACTCACGCGGTATTGCTGGATCAGGCTTGCGCCCATTGTCCAATATTCCCCACTGCTGCCTCCCGTAGGAGTCTGGACCGTGTCTCAGTTCCAGTGTGGCTGATCATCCTCTCAGACCAGCTACGGATCATAGCCTTGGTAGGCCATTACCCTACCAACTAGCTAATCCGATAAAGGCTCATCTAACAGCGATAAATCTTTCCCGGTTGCCCGGTGATATATGGTATTAGCTTTGGTTTCCCAAAGTTATCCCTTACTGCTAGGTAGATTCCTTTACATTACTCACCCGTTTGCCACTAATATATTGCTATATCCGTTCGACTTGCATGTGTTAAGCATACCGCCAGCGTTCGTTCTGAGCCAGGATCAAACTCTCAAATTTTGAGAAAATGATTCCGACTATATAAATCTTAAAACTCTGGACCCTAAAGGCCAAAGAGTTAAGGATAGTCATACTTTTAACTGACGGACTATCGCCTTAATCTTTGCCTCTTGTTTCATAAAAACACAAATATTCACGATGTAAAAGAGCTAATTTTTAAATTCCTGTTTGGAAGTTCTCACTTAGAAATTTTCTTCTAGATATTGGGAGCGACTCGAGAGCCTCAAAACCAATAAACATACACGAAAAAAAGCGAGGGCAAATACAATAATCCGTCTAAAATTAAATGTCAACAGGCTAGGTCAAAAATTTTTCTAACTGGTGCGGAAGCTAGGAAATACAGGAGCTGTTGGCGCTATGATAAAGCTTTATTGAAAAAAAATTTAATTTTTCTTTAAGAATTCTTGCAAAAAAATTGCAAATAATAGTTTTGGAGAGGTTGTTGAGGTGGTTTTGATCTTTATTTCTAATTCTTGTATGGCTTGGAGCCATGTATTTAGGCGCTCTAGCGTTATTGATTTTAAATTTTTGCGGAATTCTGCTTCAACTTTGAAGAATAGTTTTTGGTTTTTTATAGCAGCCTCGAAGTCAATAACAGCAACATCTGTGGCGATTTTGGCGTGGTAGAGTTTTTGTAGATAATTTGATAAAAAACGAATTAGCGTGATAGCATCAAAACCATTTTTGAGCAGGTATTGCGCCTGTTCGTCGGCTATTGCGTAGTTTTTGCTAATGAAATTATTAATGAATTCGTTGGTAGAAATTATGGCTTGAGCATCGATTGCGCGGTCGATTAGATCGGGCTCGATGTCGGCGCCGTCTAGGTAGATGGCGATTTTTCTGATTTCGTTAGCGATGATTTGGCGATTTTTTCCGAGCTTGTCGAATAGGTGCTGAATGCAATCTGGCTGCGGCTCGATCTCGTTTTTTTGCAGCTCGGCTTCGATGAATTTTTTGATGGCGCGTTCGTCGTCTTCATAGCAGGCGATGGCTGCGAAGCTGTTATATTCTTCGGCAGCCTTACGTAGTGGCGAGCCTTTATCGAGATCTCCCGCTTGAATTAGAATGAAGTTTTCGCTTTTTACAACTCCATCTTTGTCGGCGAGTAGCGATTTTAGGGCTGCGGCGGCAGTTGCGTCAGGATCTTTTATAAGAATTAATTTGCGACCGCCAAGCATTGAGAAAGAATAAAATTCATCGGCGAGACAAGAACTGTCTTGCGCGAAACGGTCTTTACTAAGATTAACCACAAGAAATGGATCGGATAAATTTGGCGTAATTTTTTGCGCGATGGTTTTTATGTTGTGCGAGATAACGCTCTCTTCAGGGCCGAAAATCAAGGCTCCAGCGATTTTTGTATTGGCGATATTTTGTATATATTGATCGATTTGGTAAGGAGGGATTTTCATTATGCTGTAAATATTTTTCCTAAAATCGTGCGGAAATAAAATTGCGGCTTTGCCTTTTTATTTTTTATGCTAACCAAAAACCTTCCATCAATCAACGTAGTTTTTTCATCGAAATTTTGAGCAGGATTTTGCGCCTCCGTTTCATCGCGATAGATTTCTAACGCTTGATTCCCTAGGCTTAAAGCCATACAACCATAGAAGTTTTTCTTTTTCCCTTTGGGTAAATTTAGAATATTGTTCTCGAAATTTTTTAGGCCATCTAGGCGCGGCTTATAAGAATTTCCACTAACTTCAATTAATGTTAGGCTAAGAATTTTTTGCGCAATATTTGTAGGAATTTTTTGGTAATTTTTTAGATTTACAACAAAACTTCCTTCCGCCTTAAAAGCTAGACAAAAAGCGGCTTCGCGCAACAAAATATCATCGATAAAATCTTTGCTTTCTTTGATAACTTCTGTCGCGCTTTTAATGCGTTTTTGAATTAAATTTTTCTCTTCAAAGCTATCAAAAAATTTGCGGATTTTATTGCGTAAGAATTTCTCGTCTTCATTTGACTCGTCTTCAAACCATTTAATTTTTTTGGCTTGCAGGAAGTTTTTTAACTCATCTTTTGAAGTATTTAATAATGGTCGGCAGAGCTTTATTTTCTTGCGTTGTGAGACTTCTTGCATTGCCGACAATCCATCTAATTGGCTGCCGCGAAACAAGCGGATTAGAAAATTTTCTGCAACGTCTCCTAGGTGATGCCCCAAAAATAAATGTTCGATTTTATTTTTACTGCAGAAGCTGTAGAGCAGTTCGTAGCGGGCTTCTCGAAGATTGGCTTCGACGTTACTTTTTGGTAACGCCTCTGGATTTAATGCTAAAATTTGATGAGTGATTTTACTTTTTATTAAAAACTTGTGAAGGCTATCAGCCTCTACTGACGAGGCTTTGCGCATTTTGTGATCGATGGTAACGGCGAATAATTTGATGTTATTTTTTGCACAGAAATCGTGCAGCAAAAATGTTAGGGCCAAAGAATCAATTCCTCCAGAAACTGCTACAGCAAAGGATTTGGGGAGCTTGGTAAAATTATTTTGGAAAAAATTATTGATAATATTCTGCAAATTCTAGCCTCCTGATGTTGCTTTTAAACATTGATCATAGCCAAACAAATCTAATAACTCACGATATTTTTTGCTTTGCGGAGCGTTGAGCTGAGAGTCTTCATGTAAAATTACTTGGGCATTTTTATGGGCGATTTTTAGAAGATCGGTATCTAGCGCGAGATCGGCAATTTTAAATTCTGGAACGCCGCTTTGCTTAGTGCCGAGCAGTTCGCCGCTGCCTCGCATTTTTAAATCTTCCTCGGCGATGAAAAATCCATCATTGCTGCGCTTGAGGATTGACAAGCGCTCGCGGCCTTTTGTGCCATATTTTTTGCCGTAGAGTAAAATGCAGTAAGATTGCTTCTCGCCACGCCCGACGCGGCCGCGCAGCTGATGCAATTGCGAAAGTCCAAAATTTTCAGCATTTTCGATGACGATTATTGCAGCCTCTTTTACGTCAATTCCAACTTCAATAACAGTGGTTGCAACTAGGATTTGCGGGGATCGACCGCCTTCTACAATGCTATTTTCTGCATCATAAATAATTACAATATTTTTTTGATCAGAGATTTTTTTAGTAGATTTATTATCTTCTGCGATAGCGAATGAAGATGCCGCTGATCCTTTGCCAGCAAAGCTTTCCATCACTTTCTCTTTTTCGCTTTCTTTCATTTTTCCATGAATTAGTGCCACGGTTTTTTCACCAAAAACTTCTTGTAATTCCTTATATTTTTCTTCTGCCGCAACTAGCTCCACCTCTTCATTTTCCTCGATCGCGGGGCATATCCAATAAATTTTTTCTTGCTTTACAAGGGCGCGTTTTATCGCCACAAAAACTTCGGATTTTTTATTTTCTGACATCACCAAAGTCTCGATTTCCTTACGGCCCGCAGGCTTCTCACCTAAAATTGAAATATCCATATCGCCATAAATTGCCATCATCAAGCTACGCGGAATAGGCGTGGCGCTCATTAGCAACACATCAACTTCGGGGCCTTTTTCTACCAATTTTAATCTTTGCATTACGCCAAAACGATGCTGCTCGTCGATCACCACAAGTGCGAGATTTTGGAATATTACGTCATCTTGCAGAACCGCATGGGTACTGATTAGAATATCAATTTTTCCTTCGCGCAACTCTTGTAAAATTTTAGCTTTTTGCTTCTTGGTTTGCTTGCCAAGAAGCAATTCTATAACTGGTTTTCGTGAATTATTTTGCGCAGAAGTTAACTTAGAAGAAGAGTTTTGCTGCGTATTTTGCAAAGACGAATCCGCTTTCAAGCTAGAAAAATCAAGGTTTTGCAGCATTTTCTGAAAATAGGAAAAATGCTGTTCTGCAAGAATTGTGATTGGAACAATAATGCAAGATTGCTTACCTTGCGAAAAGGCGAGAAGGCAGGCGTAGATTGCTAGCACGGTCTTTCCCGAACCAACGTCGCCTTGCAATAATCGCAGCATTTTTTTATTAGAAAGGACATTGTTTTTTATTTCTGAAGCGGCGCGAAGCTGTGCATTTGTTGGCTTAAAAGGCATTGCTGCCAAAAATTCATCAGCAAAATTTCTGGTGATTTTTGGCATTTTTTTAGTAACAACTTCCGCCTCTTTAACCAGCAATAGAGCCAATTGCCACGCCAACATTTCATCATAAGCCAATCTTTTTTTGGCGTGATTTATATTTTGCACTTGCTCTCTCTGCTCTTGAAAATCCTCTTCGCAAGAGTCATAAACCAAGCCTTTCTGCTCTTGAAAATTTTCTGCAGGTGAAAATTTTGTTACAGAATTTGGCAAAAGATTTTTCTCTTTTTTATAATCATGCATCATTTCTAAAGCATCTGCAAAACTAGGCCAGTTCTGGCTTTGTAGCAATTTCTTATCGATCCATTCTTGCTCTGGCGAATATTCTTTTTTCAAAATTTGCAACGCTTCTTCGATTTTTTGACGCAAGAATTTTGGCGTTAAAGCATAGGTCATTGGATAAATAATATTGGTCTTAGGCAACGTATCTATTAGCGCGACGTCAAGAATTTCTTGCGGATGAGTAATTTGATTTTCACCAAGCGACCGCTGCAAATGCCCTAAAATAGCTAATTCGCGGCCTATTGCGAGTTTTTCAATTTGACTGGGAAAGATTTTGAAAAATATTAAAGTTATATATCCGCTTGGTGTGCGACACAGAATTTTGTAAGGCTGGCGCGATGTTGTGGGCTTAGTGTGAATTTCAACTTTCGCCTTAATAATGACTAAAGAGTTATTTTCGATATCAGAAAGCTGTGAGGCTAAAAGAATTTTTTCGGACTTGAGTGGGAAGTGTAAAAGTAGGTTAAAAATTTTATTTTTGCCGACTAGCCTCACTAGAGTCTCTTCGATTGCGGGGCCTACTCGCTTTAGCGACGATAATGGTGAGAGTAATATTTTTAGCATGAAAATATGGTTTAAATGCTTGTGGTTTTTAGAATTAATTACCTGTTTGTGCGCTATTCATTCAGATCTTGCCCTCGGCAAAAACCCCTTCCGACATACTTAGCCCCTTAGACAGCGGCGCGCCGAACTCGGTTTGAAGCATATCGGGAAATGGTTTTTGCCCTTTTCTTAACTGGTTGTGTTATGCATTTTATTGCAATGACTTTTGGCGATTTTTATTAAATAAATTTACTTTCCTTGTTTGTAAAATATTGCTTTTTAGCCGGCATTTCTTACAAAACTAATCTTCGCCGCGATCGTTGCGTCGCTTCTCATCGCGCTTTTTTAATGTATCGCGCTTATCGTAAAGCTTTTTGCCTTTCGCTAATCCAAGCATCACCTTAACCATGTTGCGACGATTGAAAAAAATCTTTGTCGGAATTAGTGAATAGCCTTTAACGCGCATTTTTCCGATCAGTTTTTGCGTCTCTTTTTTGTGCATCAGAATTTTGCGCGGACGTTTTTCATCGTGAGTAAAAATTGCCGCGCCTTTGTAGGAGCCGATGATCAGGTTAACTAGAAACATTCCTTCGTCGGTTTCAGCAACATAAGCATCATTGATATTCACGCGTCCGTCGCGCAAAGCTTTTACCTCGCTGCCAAATAACACAAGACCCGCCTCGATTTCTTCTTCGATGGTGTAATTGAAATAAGCTTTGCGGTTTTGGGCGATGATTTTCATTTTTATTGTGGCACTAAGTTGGTTTTTTCTGCTGCGTAACTATATCTTGCAATAACTCATTAAGACGCCCGCTCACTACTTCTGCAGAATATTGCTCGAAGAATTTTTTACTTGCATTTACGGCTAATTTTTTTGCAAATTCTTCGTCATTGCTCAAGCGCAAAATTGCTTGCGCCAAAAGTTGCGGCATTTTTTCTGCATCGTCTTTTGATACTTTTAAGCCATCAATTCCTTCATCGATAATTTCGTCTGGGCCCCAGCTATCACTGGTTATAATCGGGGTATTGTATAGCATGGCTTCTAGCAAAACGATGCCAAAAGTTTCGCCCCAAGATGGCAAAATAAAAATATCTAGCCCTTCAAAAAAAGTTTTTTTGTCTTCGGTCCAACCTAAAATTTTGAAGTTTTTTTCTAGTCCTAATTCACGCGCTTGCTTTTCGAGTAGCGCCTGCATTGGGCCAACGCCACCTATAACATATTCGCATTCAAAACCCTGATCGCGCAAAATAGCCATCGCACTCAAAACTTTATCGAAATATTTTTCGGGATAGAGGCGGCCCAAAGATCCTAATCTCAAGGGTTTGCGGAATTTCTGCTTAACTGGCGCGATAAAATTTTTGGGAATTTCTATCATGTTTGGTATCGCAATCGCCCTATCTGCAGGCATTCCTGCCGCAACAAGCTCGCGCGTAAAATATGAATTTACCGCAAAAACATAATCGGCCTTCAAAAATTTACGAACTCTAATGCCGTGATTTATTGCGACTATCGGCGTTTTACAAAAAGTTAAAAATCGTGAGATGCGAGCAAAGAGTAAGGCGCGACCCGAGTGACAAATTATAATATCGGGTGCAAAGGTGAAAAGTAAAAATGCCATGTGCAACATTGTAAAAATATCACCACCCCCAAAAGCCTTCATTTCAACGGCTCGCGAGCTTGCACGCTTTACATCATCAATATAAACCATGCCGTCTTTTAGCACCGAAACCACTTCGTTATTACGCTCAATTAAATATCTGGCATAGTCGATGAAGCAACGCTCAACGCCTAAAATCTGGTTATCGTGAGTTGCTTTTTTATAGTTGAATAAAATATTTACGATCTTCATTTTTAAAAATATGGATTACTTTATTTTGGCAATACAAGGCCTGCGCGACGAATCAGCTGATAAAAAAGTGCGATTAAATCCAACATAAACTAATATGGACGCGCTATTTCATTAGGAATTTTTTTGCGATAGCCGTCAATTTCAGCTTTGGTTGCATTAAAGCGCAATAATTCTTTACCGCCAAGCCTAATTCCTGACACGGCTTTTACGCTAGCAGGATTTATTGGCTTGCCTCTATAGAGAATTTCAAAATGCAAATGCGGGCCCGTAGAGCGGCCAGTAGAGCCAACAAAAGCCACTACGTCGCCTTGCTTAACTTTCGATCCCACACGAAATTTTTTATTGAATTTGCTCGCGTGACCATATTGCGTTTCATAATCGGCATTATGCTTGATCTTCACAAAATTACCATAACCACCATGCGGGGCCATAAACAAGATGGTTCCATTGCCAGCAGCAAAAATTGGCGTGCCCATCGGGGCCGCGAAATCTATACCTTTGTGCAACTTCGAATATCCCAAAATTGGATGCTTGCGAAAGCCAAAAGCCGATGAAATTCGCGCACCGTTAACTGGCGTTCTGAGCAAAGATTTTCTCACGCTATTTCCATTGCCATCAAAATATTCTAGATGCGAATCGACCATGTGGCCGTAGATCTCGATCTTTCTACCTTTTGGCGCAAGCGACGAAAATAATACATTGCCATCTTTAACTTTGCGGCCATTTTCGGTGTAAAAACTTTCGACCAACATTTCGAATTTATCGCCATCATGCAAATCGCGCTGAAAGTCAATTTCGTAGGCGTAGAGGCCAATCATGTTCATCATCGAAGTGGGAGAAATTCCTGAATTTACGCCGTCAACATAGAGCCCGTCTTTGATGACGCCCGAATATCGCACCACATAACGCGATAATTTTTGTCTAATTTCGCGCGCATTATATTCGCCATTTGCACCGCGCGTTACAATAATTTCAAGCTCTGGCGAAGGAACAACTCGAATCTCATTAATCACAACTTGCTTGCCCGCATCTTCTTTTGGCTCGGCATCAATCTTCAAGCGATATTTCACCACAACACTATCGCCAACCGATATATCTTGCGGGTTGAAGACTTTTTTCATCGCCGATAAAATTGCAAAAGTTTCAGTCTCATTCGAACCAATTCTTGTCAATAATTTCAACATTGTATCGCCGCTTTTAACGCGCTGCTCCGAAACTTGTATCTCGTTGAAATTAATGGCTTTGCCGCCCTCGGTAATTGTAATTTTAATTGGAGTTGTAGCTTTTTTTTGCAATAAATTTTCTTTACGATCCGCCACATAACTGCGCGTAACTTCAATTCCTTTGAATAAAATGAAGCTAGTAATAATAGAAATCGCAATCGGTTTGAATATTTTATGATCGATGATTTTATCGATCGCAACCAATATTCGCTGCCTGTCGAGCCTGATAAGATTTGTGAGAAATTTTTTCAAATTATTGCCTTGATTAAATTACAGAGGAATATCTTGCAAGGTTATCTCATCATTTGAGTTTATTTTCTACAACAAATTTATGATTTTCTTTTTAAAAAACTCTTGCAAGAGGCCAAAAATTATCGTAGCATGACCCCTTCTTTAAATTTTATCATCTTTTTCTCATAAAAATGTCAGCAAAAAAAGCGAAGTCACTTACGAAAAAAAATAAAGTTGCGAAGTTGGTAAAAAAGCCAGCGGCGCCCACAAAAAAAGCGAAGGCTGTAAAAAAAGTTGTAAAAAAGCCAGTTAAAAAAGCGGCGGTTAAAGCAATGAAAAAGCCAGTTAAAAAAATAGCTGCAAAAGTTGCAAAAAAGGCGGCGAAGAGTTCTATGTCTAAGGTGATAAAGAAAAAAATTGTAGCCAAAAAACCAGTAATCGCGGCAAAAAAAGCTGCAGCAAAAGCTCCGAAAGAAAAAGTTACTAAACAACCGGTTGTTAAAGTTGAAAAACCTAAGGTGGTTGAAAAAAAAATCGTTGAAATGGTTGTGCCAAAAATTGTGAATAAAAACGCCAAAGCCTCAGAATTCAAGATTGGCGAATATGCGGTATATCCTTCGCATGGCATCGGAAAAATTATCGATATTCAAAAAACCACCGTACTTGGTTCTGATTTTAGCTGCTATTTAATGAATTTTGAGAAAGAAAAACTCACTATTAAAGTTCCAATTATCAATTCTGAGAAAATTGGCTTGAGACCTTTGGTTTCTAAGTCACAAATGGAAGAAGTTTTTTCTATTTTACGCAGCGGTATTAAAAAATTGAAAGGAATGTGGAGCCGTCGCGCCCAAGAATATGAATCTAAAATTAACTCGGGAAATATTATTTTATTGGCCGAAGTTTTACGCGATTTAACTCGCGATATTGAAGATGGTGAAAGATCTTACTCTGAGCGAATCATCTACGAAACCGCGGTTTCACGGCTTGCGGCAGAATATTCTGCAATCTATAAAGTTGATTTTGAAGAAGCGAAGGGCAAAGTTGTCGTTACTGCAAAAGATAAACTTGGATCTGATGATAAAGTAGAAAAACTAAAGCGTGACGACGATTTTGATGACGATGACGATGACAAAGAAGAATCTTCTGACGAAATTGAAGACGAAGAAATAGACGATGACGAAGAAGGAGATTCTTACGATGACGAAGAAGATGATGACGACGATGATGATGACAAGCCTCGCAAGAAACGCAAAAAATAACTCACATGAGTCAATGCGCCCTTGAACTGATTAATATCACGAAAAAATTTACACAAGGTGGGCAAGATATTTTTGCACTAAACAATATTAATCTTTCGATAAAAAAAGGTGAAATTGCAGCGCTTGTTGGCCCTTCTGGCTCTGGCAAAACCACCTTGCTGCAAATTTCTGGATTATTAGATTCGCCAGATTCTGGTCAAATTTTCGTTAATTCTCTTGATGCCTCGAAAGCTGGCGACGCTGTGCGCACTAAGATCCGCCGCGATAATCTTGGCTTTATTTATCAATTTCATCATCTATTGCCAGAATTTTCAGCGCTAGAAAATGTGGCTTTGCCGCTTTTAATTCAAGGCGTTGCAAAAAATTCTGCGTTGCAAGAAGCGGAGAAAATTTTGGCAGAAGTTGATTTATCGAATCGCTTGCATCACAAGCCAGCAGAGCTATCTGGCGGCCAGCAACAGCGCGTTGCGATTGCTCGGGCAATTATCACAAAGCCATCGTTAATTTTAGCTGATGAACCGACAGGAAACCTTGACTCTGTTAATTCGGAGAAGGTTTTTGAATTGTTGAAAAATTTGGTGCGCAGCTCTGGAATTGCTTGCTTGCTGGTTACGCACAATATTGAACTAGCAAAAAAACTCGATCGCACAATCATGATATGCGACGGAGAGATTGGCTAATATGCGGCTGGCGCGCTGTTATAGTTGTAAGGCTGGTAATAATTTTGATATTGACTATTACTGTGCGGCTGCTGCAAAATATTGTTGCGCTGCGGTTGTGCAGCAGCAGATCCTAAATAAGGAATATTAACCAAATATTCCGCCTCTTTGAAATCGCGGCAATAAACCGACCAATATGAAAATATTGGCACAATCAACATCGTTCCCACTGCATCAGCAACGCATCTACTGCCTTCGCCTTCTTTTCTTCTGATTGCCTGCCAAGATTCTAGCTTCAACTGCGCCGAGCCGTAGCCTTCTTTGGTTAAAACCACTATATAATTTTTTGGCTCAAGATTGAGGGTGGCTGGAGTTCTGCCATAACTCTTTCCGTCGATTACAATATCGGCGCCTGCAGGGTTGCTGTTAATTGTTACATCAACATTTTTTCCGTTCATCAAAAAGGCGCATGAAGATAGGACGCACAAAGTTGCGATCAAAAGAATATTTTTAAAAATCAGCCTCATGAGTAAAATTTTAAGTTATTTTTTCCAGCGATTATGAACCCAAAACCATTGCGCCGGATATTGAGAAATCCATTCTTCAAGCTTGTAATTGACCAAGCGAGTAAGGTTCATCACGTCTTTATTTATGTCATTAGTTTTTTGAAAAGCAAGAGGTCTTTCGATTTCGGCCATAAATTTTACGCGATGCTCGAGGCGAATTGAGCGCACCGGAATAAGCGGCACATCGTATTTTAAAGCGATGCGCGCGATTGCGGTTGCAGTGATTGCGTCATCATGAAAAAATTTTACTGGCTCGCCTTCGCTGATTTTTTGATCGGCCATAATCAGAATATATTCGCCTTTCTTCAGAGCCTCAATAATTTGGCGATTGCCTTGCGAACCTTTAGCTATAAGCCTTGAGCCGCGAATTGGCGCCGTCATTTTTTCGACATATGGGTTATTTAGCGGACGATAAATTGTACTTACATCAAAACCCTGATGCATAAAAATTTTTGGCCCCACTTCCCAATTGCCAATATGGCCCGAGAAAAATATTCCGCCTTTCTTATTCTGCTTCAAGAACTCAATATTGGCGAGGCTTTCCTTATTAAAAATGATATATTTTTCGATCAATTCTTGCGGCGTAGCTTTAACAATATGAACATATTCACCAACCACGCGACCAAGATTATCCCACATATCATCGAGGATTTTTACTTTCTCTTGCGCGCTTAAATTTGGCAAAGCTTTGCTGATATTTTGCATCGCCAATTTATGTGTTGGGTGTCTTTTGCCGATAAGGCGAGCCAAAAAAGACCCCGAGTCAGAAGCTTTTTGTGGCCCCAAAATTTCAAAAAACCACAGACTTAATTTTACAATTGCCGCTTCGATTAAATAGCGAATTTTTTTAATCATTTTTTACTAATAATTTTTTCAACTCGCCCTTTATAAGCTCTTTATTTTCAAGCTCTAAGTCGATATCGAGATATTCAATTTTTCTCTTAAAATTTGCAGGAAATTTTACCCAATCTTTTTTAGTTGTAATTAATTTTGCGTCTTGTTTTTTTGCTTCTGCAATTAGCCATTCTAACTCACTGATTTTATAAGGATGATGATCTGCAAAATCTTGCTTAGCAACCACTTCCAAGCCTTTATTTTCAAGGAATGTGAAGAATTTTTCGGGATAAGCTAAGCCACAAAAAGCCATTAATTTTTGCCCAGTAAATTTATCTAGATTTGCTGCTTTTATTTTTGCCGAAATAACTTTTTTTTCTGCTAAAATTTGCTGCAAATTTTTATCAATTTCACCAACCACAATAACAAAATCAGTTTTTGCTAAACCATCGGAAATGCTTTCTCTTAAAGGCCCTGCAGGAAATAAAAATTCATTTCCAAATTGCACTTTATCATCAATCACTAAAATTGTTAAATCTTTTTTTAGTGAATTATTTTGCATTCCATCATCAAGCACAATCATTTGAATTTTGCGATTTTTGGCAATTTCTTTGGCGCCGAATAAACGATTTTTAGCAATAAAAGTTGGCGCCACTTCCGCCAAAATCAAGGGCTCATCGCCAACATCGCGACTCATCGATTTCACTTTATCAACATAACCAAATTGACCTTCTTTGCCTAAATATCCGCGACTTAAATAAGAAAACTCAATATTCATCTCTTGCAAAATTTTTCCGATAGCGAGTGCAACTGGCGTCTTTCCTGATCCGCCAAAGGTTAAGTTGCCAATGCAAACTATTGGCTTCGCAACTTTTTCTGATTCGCGCATCATGGCAATAAACAGCGCCACAGCCTGATAGACAAGACTTAGAGGCAGCAAGGAATATGAAATAAAATTTCTGCGTAGCCAAAATTTGGGGGTTTTTATCAACATTAAAATAATCTTCTTTGTATTGATTCTAAAGGCTCAACAGCTTCTTCATGCGCAGTTTTTTTGCAAGATAAAACATAAGAATGAAATTCGCCATCACTCATTTCTATAATAATTTCTTCCTTCGCCTTAAGCCGTTGCACCGACGAGACTAAAGCGCCGCGCTCGTTTTTTACCAAAGCAAATCCGCGCTTTAAAATTTCTTGATAATGACCTGTTTTTAATAATTTTCCTGAATTTTCTAATTCAATTTCAGCATTTCTAAAAAAGCCCGCAACGCTTGATTTTAAAGAATTGGAGAAAGTTACAATTTTTTGTTCAGCAAAATTTATTTTGTGCAAAATTGGCAAAAGTGAAACCGCTCTTGAATTTAACTTTTGCTGCTTTTTATCAAAAATATTTTTGATAAGCGAATCTAGTTTTTGCTTAGTAAAATCAAATTTTTCAGCGATATGCTGCAGTGCCTTTGCTGGATTAATGATGTGTTTTTGCAAATTTTCTAGCTGTAGTTTTTTATCAAAAAAAACTCGCTCAGTGGCGCTAAAAAATCTCTGCTCAAAATATTCTAGTTGGTTTCGCAACTCGCTTAAAACTGGCGTCGCAAGCTCTGCGGCGGCTGTGGGCGTGGGTGCGCGCAAATCGGCGACAAAATCGGCCAAAGTGGTATCGGTCTCATGCCCTACAGCCGAGATGATTGGGATCTCTGATTTAAAAATTTCGCGCACTAAATCTTCGTCATTAAATGGCAATAAATCTTCGAACGAACCGCCGCCGCGCGCTATTATCAGCAGTTCGGGGCGAAAAGAATTTTGCCCCGAATCTCGGTGCTGCGGCAATTTATTAAAAAATCGAATCGCCTGAATAATATTTTGCACCGCTTCTTTGCCTTGCGTAGCGCTTGGATAAAGCAGCAAATGCGTAGGGCAGCGCGCCTCAACACGATGAATAATATCTTGAATTACCGCGCCAGTTTCAGAAGTAATTACGCCAATTATGCGCGGAAAAAATGGCAGCGGTTTTTTATGCTCAACATCGAACAAGCCTTCAGCTGCAAGCTTTTGTCGCCTTTTTTCAATCATCGCCAAAATCGCGCCAACGCCGGCAATTTCAACTTTTTCAACAATAATCTGATAATTAGATCGACCCGCAAAAGTTGAAACCCTTCCCGAGGCAATGATTTGTAAGCCATTTGCCACTTCAAAATTTATAAGATCGGCCATGTTTTTGAAACAAACGGCGCTCAACAAAGCCTCGTCATCCTTTAAATTAAAATAAAGATGGCCACTGCTGGCGCGCTTAAAACCACTAATTTCGCCTTTAATTCGCACATAGCCAAAAGCGTCTTCCACCAAGTGCTTGATGGAGCGAGAAAACTCGGCAACGGTTAATTCTGGAACATTTAACATCTTTGAATAATTTTATTGTCTTTTGTCAAAATCATCTTTAATTTATGACTGATGACAGTTCGTCATACACAAGTTACACCCAATTATTTTTAAACCTAAATAAATTTTTATGTCAGTTAATAAAGTTATTCTTGTTGGCAATGTTGGCCAAGATCCAGAAATTAAAAACACCCAAGACGGTAGAGAATTGGCCACTTTTTCACTTGCTACATCTGAAAATTGGAAAGATAAAAACTCGGGCGAAAAGCGCGAAAAAACTGAGTGGCATCGCATTGTGGTTTACTCGCAAGGCCTTGTTGGGGTTCTAAAAAATTACGTTAAAAAAGGCACTAAACTTTATCTTGAAGGGCAATTGCAAACGCGCAAATGGTCTGATAGCAACGGTGTAGAGAAATATACAACTGAAATTGTTTTGCAAAATTTTAACAGCACTCTGCAAATTCTTGATAATAAAAATAGTGGCGGCGGATCAAGCGAGTCTTACGATCGCGGCACTTCTGATTCAAGAAAAGGCAGCAATGTTTCAGTTGAAGAAACTGATGACGAAATTCCATTTTAGTTAAATGAATTATGTGGCTTGAGCTTGCCAGGGCTTGTATTTGGTGCCTCGAGCCATATTCACACCTCACTGTTGCAAGCTTTATAGTGCGACTTTGGGCTTAATATACAAACTATAAACCTGCTTAACACCGCTTCAATAGCGACTTGGCAGGCCATAAATATATCTCGAATTTTTCCATGGCGACAATCTCAATCAACAATAAAGACTACGACGTTCCAGAAGGAATAACCATCATTCAGGCCTGCGAGATCGCTGAAATAGAGGTTCCGCGCTTCTGCTACCATGAAAGATTGGAGATTGCTGGCAATTGTCGCATGTGTTTGGTTGAGGTTGTTGGTGGGCCGCCAAAGCCCGTGGCATCTTGTGCCATGCCAATTTCTAACGGCATGAAAGTTTTTACCGATACGCCAATGGTGAAAAAAGCCCGCGAAGGCGTGATGGAATTTTTGCTCGCCAATCACCCGCTAGATTGCCCAATTTGCGATCAAGGCGGCGAATGCGATTTACAAGATCAGGCCTATCAATATGGTCGTGATCACTCTAATTACCACGAACATAAGCGTGCCGTGCGCGACAAAGACATGGGCCCACTAATTAAAACCACGATGACGCGCTGCATTCATTGCACTCGTTGCGTGCGTTTTATCACCGATGTTGCTGGCGTACCAGAGCTTGGTGCTGTAGGTCGCGGTGAAAAAATGGAGATCACTCCTTATGTTGAAAAAGCCCTCACCTCAGAATTATCAGGAAACATTATCGACCTCTGCCCCGTTGGCGCTCTAACCTCGAAGCCATACGCCTTTAATGCGCGCAGTTGGGAATTGAAAAAAACTGAATCGATTGATGTGATGGACGCGCTTGGCAGCAACATTCGCATCGATTCTCGCGGATTGGAAATTATGCGAATTTTGCCTCGTTTAAACGAAGAAATTAACGAAGAATGGATTTCTGACAAAACACGCTATTGCTATGATGGCCTTAGATATCAAAGACTCGACAATGTTTACGTTCGCAAAAATGGCAAGCTAGAAAAATCAAGCTTTGATGAGGCTTACGCAATAATTGCCAAAAAAACTAAAACTCTACAAGGTCAAGAAATCAGTGGCTTCGCTGGACCTTTATCTGCGGCAGAAGAAATTTTTGCACTCAAAGTTTTGCTTGAAAAACTAGACAGCCCTAACTTCGAATGCCGCTTGCATGATGAAAAACTTGATGCAAAAGATCGAGCCTCATACCTTTTTAACACAAGTGTTGCAGGCATTGAAGAGGCAGACGTCTGCTTAATTATTGGCACAAACCCCAGAAAAGATTCACCCGTTTTAAATGCAAGAATCAAAAAAAGAAGCATCAACAAACATGCCTCTTTTAGTGTTGGCGCCATTGGCGTTGAAGCTGATTTAACTTATAAATATTCTAAGCTTGGCAACGATGTTAGTTCATTACAAAAAATTCTTGATGGTTCATCTGATTTTAGTAAAATTTTAGCAGCAGCAAAAAAACCAATGCTGGTACTGGGTCTTGATGCTGTAAGTGGCAAAGATGGTGTTGAAATTTTAAATCTTGCGAAAAAAATCGCTGAGAAATTTAATTTTATCCAAGAAAATTGGAATGGTTTTAATTTATTGCAAAAAAATAGCGGCTTAATTAATGGCTTAGAGCTTCATTTCACAAACGCTGCAGGATTTTGTGGCATTGCAAAAAATACCAAACTTGCTTTCTTACTTGGCGTTGACGATATTGATTTTGACGCCCTAAATCACGCCTTCAAAATTTATATCGGCTCCCATGGCGACAAAGGAGCGCACCATGCTGATATAATCCTTCCCGCCTCTGCTTTTAGCGAAAAAGAAGCGATTTATGTCAATCTTGAGGGTCGCGCACAAAAAACAACTCGTGCAATTTTCGCTCCCAATGATGCGAAAGAAGATTGGCAAATTGTTAATGAAATTGCCCATGTACTGAGTCTCGATCTTGGTTTTCGCAACATTGATGAATTGCGTGAATTAATGAAAAACAAAAGTTCTGTATTTGCAAATGTGGGAGGAATTACAAAAGCAAAATGGCACTCTAGTCAAACAAATAAGGCTTTAGAAGCTTCGCAGAAAATACAAGCTCAAGATTTTGATTTTTACTCAACCAATGTTATTGCAAGAGCTTCAAGGGTTTTAGCGAAATGCAACAACTAAGCAATTAAGATTATGGACAAAAAACCAACAGAATTAACCTCTTCGCCGCTCAATGCATCAATCACTACACAAGATAGTGCTGCGTGGCGAGAAACAAATCCCATAAATGATGATGAAGCAATTCTTCCACCTAATCTTTTAGATATCACTCAAGAATCTTCTTTTGCCGAATCTTCTTACGCAAACGATAGTGAACTATTAGACGGCGATAAATTAAGCTACATATTGCAAAATTATTATTTAGCACGCGACAATAACAATCTTGAGCTGGAAGAAAATTTATTTGATGAATTAGGAAGCCTAGTAAATAAAATTATAAAAGAAAAAAATAACAATTTAATATGTGAAATATTTTATACTCAACCAAATTTATTAAACTTTGTTAATCGCGATAATCTTGATCAAGATTTAAAAATAACAATTGCCGACGCGATGGAAAATGAGGGACGCTTTGATAAAGATCATATGTATTGGATTGCGGAAAACTGCATAAAATATGGCATTTTCGATATAGGTGACATACGTGAGATTTTAATGGAATGGGCTCATGATGGAGATGACGCGAGAAGAGCGATGGCAGATCTAAAAGGAATAAAAAAATTAGAAAAGTGCAATAAGCCATACATTGTAAACTCAGGACTCAGAAGCGAAGCCTCTTCATATTGCGTAGAAAACTCGCTAAATGCCAGTACGACAAGTGATTATGACAGATCTAGTCTTTTAAATCAAAGTATAGCCTCAAGCATTGATGACCCAGGATACTTTTTAGAGCGCAATATCAATCCAAATTACAACGCTAGCGAAAATCAAATTGTAGCAGAAGAGGGCCATCTTGAAGAGGAATTAGAAGCGATACTTCCCGATTACATTTCTGGGCCAAGAGCGTCAACCCCAATTCCTAAAAATCAACATCACGAACCAAAAACATCAAGACCAAGCAGCATAACATCTCCGACTAGAAATTCTGAGTCTTTTGTAAGTCGCTATAAAAGCGATACTTCTCAATATCTAGACTAAAATTAGGTGACAATTTTTAGCTGAATTAATTTGACGCAATTTTCACGAGACGATAATTTATCTCTTTCAGTATTCGACAAAATATGTTGCATTTTGTTTTAATATACCCATAATTCCCCGCTCCTCAAGTCATTGTAATTGCTTTTAGCGGCTGATTTATTTACAAAACTAAACATAAATATGATTAAAATTCGTCTTGCCCGTGGTGGCAGAAAAAATGTGCCTTTTTACCGCATCGTTGCTACAAACAGCACGTCTCCTAGAGATTCAAAATTTTTAGAAAAGCTGGGAACTTACAACCCACTTGCTAATGACACTGATGAGAAAAAGATCGTCATTAATAAAGACCGCATTGAGCATTGGCTCTCTGTTGGCGCGATTCCATCTGAACGCGTTGCTAAATTTTTAATTGCTCTTGGCGTTAAAGGTGCTGCAAAACACAAGCCAGATTTCACTCCTAAAAAAACAGGCGAAGGCTTGAAAAAGAAAGCTTTAGGAAAAGTTAAAGCTGCTGCTGAAGCCGCTGCAAAGGCCGCAGAAACTGAAGCCGCTGCAGTTGCTGCTGCCTCTATCGAAGCCGCACCAGAAGCTGCTGCTTAACGCAATTCTTTACACATGCAACTTCCCAGAAAAATTTTGGTCGCCACCAATAATTCTGGGAAGTTCGTTGAAATCTCCGATCTTCTCAAGCGAATAAATATCGAAGCCATAAAAGCCCCCGCAGACCTTGCGGAGCCTGATGAAACTGGCGCTGACTTTGCTGCAAACTCATTACTTAAAGCTAAATATTACGCTGCAAAAACCAGTCTTGTTGCGCTAGCTGACGATTCTGGATTATGTATTGAGGCCTTGAATGGCGCACCTGGAATACATTCGGCGCGCTTTGCTTTAGATTCTTTGGGGCAAAAAAACTTTCCGCTCGCTTTCGAAAAAATTTCTAATTCTTTGCAAAAAAATGGGGTGGAGCCTTGCGGTTCTAAGGCATATTTTGTTTGCAATTTAACAATTTTTGATCCTCAAACAAATTTCTCTGAGTCTTTTGAAGGTCGCATCGATGGCACCTTAACCTTTCCGGCCCGCGGCGATCAAGGCTTTGGCTATGATCCTATTTTTATAAAAGACAAAATGACAAAAACTTTTGGCGAAATTTCAACCGCAGAAAAAGATGCGATAAGTCATCGGGCTGTAGCTTTTGCGAAGTTGTTATCAAAATTTAGTGCAGAAAAATGAGTGTAGAAAAACGCATCTATATTGACATTGTCAGCAAATCTAAAAAATGGTTGGCGGTAAAAAATATTGAAAAATTTATTAGCAAAACTTGCCAAGAATTAATTTTGCTCAGCGAGATAAAAACATTTTTGCAAAAAAAATCAAACTGCCTTGAGCTCTCTGTCTCTCTGGTTTCAAACGCGCAGATTAAAAAAATAAATCGAGAATTTCGTGAGAAAAATAAAGCGACCGATGTTTTGTCTTTTCCATTTTTAGATGAAAAATTAATTCGTAAAAATGGATTTAAAAACACTGTAAAGCC
The DNA here is from genome assembly GCA_945872855.1 of Rickettsia typhi. GTDB lineage: Bacteria > Pseudomonadota > Alphaproteobacteria > Rickettsiales > UBA1997 > CAMCFD01. The sequence goes on from CAMCAW010000004.1 coordinate 65,582, forward strand.
AATGCAGCAAATATTTCTTGGTGATATTATTTTGGCTTTTGAGGTGATAAATAAAGAGGCGCTTGCGGCAAAAAAAGATTTTCATCAGCATCTAACACACTTACTACTTCATAGTCTATTGCATCTTATCGGCTATGATCACAAGAAGAAAAAAGATGCTGAAATTATGGAAAAAATTGAGATTAAAATTCTCAAAAAACTCGGGATAAAAAATCCTTATTTAACTTAATTTTAGTTGCGATGGGCGCTAAAAGTCTCCCACTGCAAGCCCTTGTCGCCGTGGGTCTGCGCCACCTTCAAGCATCTTATCTTTTTCAATTGCAATGCCGTGCAGCCCGCTGGTAATATCGACCACCGCAACTTTATGCCCCATCTTCTCTAGCGGTTTTTGCAACTTCACCAGCATCGTGCGATCCTCTAACTCAACGCGCCCGTTTAGGGCTATGTGGTTGGGTAGCGCGATTGCCTCTTGCACATTCATTCCCCAATCGAGATGTGCGATAATCGCCTTCAGAACATATTGGATAATCCGCGGCCCGCCCGGAGAGCCAATCACCATGATTAAATTATTTTTATCATCAAAAACAAAAGTTGGCGTCATCGAACTGCGCGGCTGCTTTAAAGGCTCGAGACGATTAGCAACTTTCTTGCCGTCAATTTCTGGCGCGAGAGAAAAATCGGTGAGTTGGTTATTTAGCATGAAGCCATCAACCATTAACACCGAGCCAAAAAGATATTCGATTGTGCTGGTCATCGCAACCGCATTGCCATATTTATCGACGACGGAGATGTGCGTGGTTGAGGGCTTCTCACTATCTTGGCTTGACGTGGTTGCAGATTTTTTATCACCAAAAATTCCCGGTTTTACATCGCTCATAACGCTATCCAAACTAATTAAACTGGCGCGCTGCTTAAGATATTCTCTGTTTAGCATTTGCTTCACTGGAACGTTTGGCACATCGGCCGCATATTCGTTGCGATCAGCATAGGCAAGCCTCGAAGCCTCTGTAATTAAATGCACCGCTTCAGTAGAAGATGGCTTAATTTTTGACAAATCAAAATTTTCGAGAATGCCCAAAGTGGCCAGCAGCGTTACTCCGCCAGAGCTTGGCATTGGCATCGAACAAATTTTATATTTTGCTCGATAAGTGCGACATAATAAATTGCCCGCCTTAATTTTGTAATTTGTAAGATCGGGCAAAGAAAGATGGCCCGGATTTATTTTAGAATTTTGCACCACATCAACAATATCGCGCGCGATTTTACCTTTGTAAAATGGCTCAATCCCTTGATTAGCAAGGATGTTGAAGGTTTTAGCTAATTGCGGATTTTTAATTAACGTGCCAATTTTTTTTGGCGAACCATCTTCGTTAAAATAAATTCTCATGCCATCGAAGTGATTTAAATATGGCAAAGTTTCTAGAATTACATGAATTTTTTTATCGAGTATAAATCCTTCATTAGCAACCGCGATTGCAGGCGCGAATAAATCTTTCCACGGCAATTTTCCATATTTTGCATGAGCTATTTTCCAAGCCTTCAGAGCGCCCGGCGCACCTACAGACAAACCGCCTCCCACTAGATCATAAAAATCTCGTGGCCTGCCATTTTTGTCCAAAAACATTTTCTCATTCGCACGCAATGGCGCTCTTTCTCGACCATTAAAATAAGCAGAACCTTTGCTTGCAGCGTCATAGTAAAGCAAAAATGTTCCGCCGCCAATGCCCGAAGATTGCGGCTCTATAACGTTCAACACCAATTCAGCAGCGATTGCGGCATCGATTGCATTTCCACCTTTGGCGAGAATTTCTGCACCAGCATTGCTCGCTTTTTCATTTGCGGTAGAAATCATGAATTTTTTTGACTGCGCAATTTTGCGATCTGTAAAGCCAGAATATGCCTCGCCAACCCAAGCGTCTCCTGATGCTATGCTGTATGACGCAGAAGAATTATTCGCTGAATCTTCATTAGATTTGCACGAGATCGAAATTAGCGCTAACAATACAACAATTTTTCTTATCATAAATTTTTCTTGAAAAAAATAACGAAGCGTAGAATGCTCTGTGTTCAGAAATATCGCTGGATCATACCTAGTTATTATCTTTTTTATCAAGTGCATTATTCTCTTTGTTTTTAAGTCTAGCAAAATCACTATCAACTCACCTTGCATTATGCAAAACTTACGAAAATTTGCCGCTTCTATCTTTATTTTTGGCTTCTACATCTTTGATGCGCAAGCCAAAGATGTCTGCGCAAAATATGGGGCCGAAATAGCAAGCGATCAAGAATATCGTGTCGTTTTTGGCGATTCTAGCATAGATGGATTGGTTTTTACATTAGACACGGCGCAAGATCTAGAATCAAGGCTTAAGGCCCTTGAAATTGAATATAAAGCGAGCTTCACCTTCAATCATTTTATCGATAATAAAAACGCCCCTTACGATAGCAAAAAACCAAAAGAAGTCGCGCTCACTAAAAATTTCTTAGAATATTTGATAAATTTGCCAAACACTCACACCGCCATATTTGCCCCTGATGTTTATGGCGATAAAATGAAAAAATATTTTGATGAGAGATATCGCGATATAAAAATCATCACGACACATATTGATGCCAGCGCGATAAGCGCAACACAAGACCACACTCTTTCAGATAAAATCTATGAAAATATCTTGTATAATTTACCAATATTTCTTTATCAAAAAAGATCGAAAGCGCTGCCTCTTAGTTGCGCCAAAAATATCGCTATAAATTCTGAGTTAAGCAGTGACAACATTGCGCAAATCAAGGAAATAATTTCGCGCACGCGCCCACAATATCTCGAAAAAATATCGTTCAAAAAAATTACGATAAATTAGAACCTATAGAAAAAAATAAATATATTTTGATGTCTATCATAATTTCACTCGCCATTATTTTTGCCCTTGCAACCACTACTTTTAAGCTGCTAACAGCAAATAATATCTACGAAAAAATCACTGGATTTTATTTTATTTTTACCAATTTCATTATTTTAATTTTGATCAACGCAGTCACTAATTTTGACGCCATGCTCGATATCATCATCATCTTATTTTTACTGCAATTTGTGGCGATTTTATTTCTATTATTTAATCGCAAAAAAATATGATTATCGCCGCGTGGATTTTTGGGATTTTAGGCGCAACCTTACTCTGTCTTGCCTCAATAGCATTATTTCGCGCGAAGGATGTTTTTGTGATGTTGCAAATTATCACGATCAGCAATTTTTATATTATCCCACTAATCTTGCTGGCTGTAGAGCTGGAGAAATTCTCGTGGATTTCACTAGCAAAAACTTTGGTGATTATTGCGCTTAATATTATTATCGCAAACCTGTTGAACTATGTGGTTGCAAGGCGCGCGATCGTTAATCAAATTTTGCCCGATGCAGATTTTAAGAAGATTATAAAAAAGGGTAGAACTAATTCTTAATAGGATTATTTTAGCTCAGAAGACAAGGGAGGGGGTTAATCGACTAGAACTGTCAGTTTTTTACCATCGTTAATTTCAGCAAAACCGCCTAGAACAGCAAGCTCTTTCATAATCTCTTGCTTCTCGTTATAAACCGCAACTTTTCCTTCTGTTAGTGTGGCAATAAAGGCTTCATGATCTTGCATGATACCAATTTCTCCAGCAACAGAGGGCACTACAGCCATATAGCATGAGCCTTCAAAAATTATACCAGCAGGAGAAATGATTTCGATTTTTAGCATCGTTTATTTGTTTGAAAACGGGCGAGTTTTAATTCGCCCTTACGATTATTTTTGGCAACCTTACTTTGTTTCTTGCAATAATTTTTCGCCTTTTGCAATAGCTTCTTCAATTGATCCAACCATGTAGAAAGCAGATTCCGGCAAGTGATCATATTCACCAGCGCAGATTGCTTTAAAGCCAGAAACGGTATCTTTCAAAGAAACTAATTTTCCTGGTGAGCCAGTGAAAACTTCTGCAACGTGGAATGGTTGCGACAAGAAGCGCTGGATCTTACGCGCTCTAGCAACTGTAAGCTTATCTTCTTCAGAAAGCTCGTCCATACCAAGAATTGCGATAATATCTTGCAATGATTTATAGGCTTGCAAAACGCGCTGAACTTCGCGCGCAGTTTGGTAATGCTCATCGCCAACAACACGCGGATCAAGGATGCGCGAGGTTGAATCGAGTGGATCAACCGCAGGATAGATTCCCATTTCAGCGATTTGACGGGATAGAACCGTTGTGGCATCTAGATGCGCGAAAGACGTTGCAGGTGCTGGATCGGTTAAGTCATCTGCAGGCACGTAAACCGCTTGCACAGACGTGATTGAGCCGTGCTTTGTAGAGGTGATACGCTCTTGCATCATACCCATTTCTGTTGCCAAAGTTGGCTGGTAGCCTACGGCTGAAGGGATACGACCCAACAGCGCCGAAACTTCAGAGCCAGCTTGCGTGAAACGGAAAATGTTATCGACAAAGAAAAGCACGTCGCGGCCTTCTTTATCACGGAAATATTCTGCTTGCGACAAACCAGTAAGAGCAACGCGGGCGCGGGCTCCAGGCGGCTCGTTCATTTGTCCATAAACCAGTGCAACTTTTGAGTTTGCTGGATTTTTTATATCGATAACGCCAGATTCCATCATTTCGTGGTAAAGGTCGTTTCCTTCGCGAGTTCTTTCACCAACACCGGCAAACACTGAATAGCCGCTGTGCGCCTTGGCAACGTTGTTGATTAATTCCATAATCAAAACTGTTTTACCAACACCAGCACCGCCAAACAAACCGATTTTTCCACCTTTAGAATAAGGCGCGAGAAGATCGATAACTTTGATGCCCGTAACAAGAATTTCAGTTTCGGTGGCCTGATCAACCAGATCTGGAGCGGGCGCGTGGATTGGGCGATAATCAACAGCTTCAATTGCACCTCTTTCATCGATTGGTTCACCGATAACGTTAATGATTCTACCAAGAGTTGAGGCGCCGACTGGCACTGTTATTGGTGCGCCAGTATCTTCAACTTTAAGGCCACGAGTTAATCCATCGGTTGAATCCATCGCGATTGTGCGCACGGTTTTTTCACCGATATGCAACGCAACTTCTAAAACTAGTTTTTTACCGTTATTGTCGCAAACCAACGCGTTGTAGATTGCAGGCATTTCACCATTTTCAAATTCAACGTCAACTACAGCTGAAATGATTTGTGAAATTTTTCCAGAATTTTTTGTCATATCGAAATTATTTTGCCAAAATTTATATTGATCTAGAGCCAAAAAAGAGCTCTGAAAAGCTCGATTTGAAGGGCGGATATGCTATGAGCTTTTGCTTAAATTACAAGTTAAATTAACTTCGGCCTTTTATTCAACATTTGCGCTTCTAGCAAAATATCGTGACCAATTGGCGCAGCAGCACCAGAGCCACTTTTGCCATGCTCAACCACCACCGAAATTGCATATTTTGGATCTCCCACCGGCGCAAATCCCACAAAAATTGCGTGATTTTTATTTGCGTTAAGCGCAGTTTCTGCCTTGGTCATTTCTTTTTCACGCTTAGAAATCACTTGCGAAGTTCCAGTTTTGCCCGCCATTTCATAGCCTTTTTCGGTGATTCTTCTAAAATAAGAAGTGCCGCGCGGGTCGTTAACTACCCGTCTCATGCCCTCAAGCACAAATTTTACATGCTCTGGGTCTTTCACTAAAATATCTCCTTTTAAATCATCGAACTGGCTATAAATATTGTGGTTGCGCACCAAATAAGGCTTGATAGGCACGCCACCATTGGCTAGACGCGCCGTTACTAAGGCCATTTGCAGCGGAGTTGCCAACATAAAACCTTGCCCGATGGCCGTGTTTAGGGTGTCGCCGCCAACCCATGGCTGATGATAAACTTTTTCTTTCCACTCGGGAGAGGCCACGTTGCCTGCTTTGGCGCCATAAAGGCTGATATCGAATTTTTCGCCATAACCAAAACGGCGTGACATTTCAGCAATTTTTTCAATGCCAATTTGATTCGCCAAAGTAAAAAACATCACGTTGCAAGATTGCATAATGCCTTCCATCATGTCTACCGAGCCGTGCCCACCCTCTTTCCAGCAGTGAAAAGCTCTTTTGCCAGATTGATACGAGCCATTGCAAGAAACATGATTATGCGGATTCACGCCGCTTTCTAGGGCCGCCAACGCCACCATCAATTTAAAAGTTGATCCCGGCGGATAAAGCGCGGCGATCGGCTTATTGTTAAGCGGCTTACGGGGATCGTCGTTGAGCTCTTTCCACAATTGATATTGGATACCTTCGACAAAATTATTGGGATCGAAAGATGGGCTTGAAACATAAGTTAAAATTTCGCCAGTTTTAACATCCATCACCACCACCGACGCCACATCGTCTTTGATGCGCTCAGTGGCAAATTTTTGCAACAAAATATCGATGGTTAGATGTAGTCGCGAGCCTTCTTCTGATTGCCTCACCGACAATGTGCGCAGCGGAGTTTCAAAGGCATTTACCTCAACATATTTTACGCCATATTTGCCGCGCAAAGCTTCGTCAAAAGTGCGCTCGATTCCCGCCTTTCCTAGACGAAAATCGGGATGCATAAACAAATTTGACTCATTTTCATCGATTTCTTTTTCAGATGGAAGCGACGCGTAACCCAAGAAATGCGCGGTCTCGTAAGGAAATGGGTAGCGGCGCTGAATTCCACTTTCAATCGAAACTCCGGGCAAGCGATAAGAGTTGACCTCAATGCGCGCAAGGTCATCCCACGATAAATTGTCGATCAGCGAAATAATTGTTTTGCGGCGCGCGTTTTTTATTTTGGTGTAAAAAACTTTTCGCGAGTCGGCATCGAGGTTGAGAATTTCGGTGAGTTTTTCAACCAGCTCATCAGTGTTTTTTTTATTTTCGAGATAAAGCAACAAGCGATAATTATTTTCATTCACCGCCATCGCGATGCCTTTGCGATCAAAGATAATGCCGCGCGGCGCCGGATTAATTATGGGCTTGATGCTATTGCTATCCGACTGCGTAGAATATTCGCCATGCTTCCATAGTTGCAAATAACTCAAACGCGTAACCAGTGCCGCCGTTAGAGTAGCTTGCGCTCCGCTAACTAAAAAAGTGCGTCGATTAAAGATTTTATTTTTACGAATATCACGCAGCATTTTATTTTTCTTCGATTAATTTTTGGTAGAGATAATCAAAAAATTTATGCATCAAAACATAAAAAGAAGACGTGAGCACAAATTGCACTAAGATAGTAGCGACGCTGTAGAAAGCGGCATTGAATATTGACAAAATCATCCACTTTAAGCATAAAAAGCAGAGGCAAAAAATTATGAATTGCTTCCATACTTGCTTGAAATTTTCGCGAATTACTAAGCGCTGATTTAGGGTAACGAAAATTTTAATTAGGACAATATAGCATAAGGGAGTAAGGCCGAGTGGGCTTCCGTTTAGAGCATCGTTCCAAATTCCTAACAAGAAAACAAACCATAATCCGAAGACGCGATGAAAAACTGCGAAGTAAAAAATTATCATTAAATCAAAAAGTGGAATAAGCTTTGAGAGACCGCCAATCTTGATGTCGGAGACGTTGAAGATAACGAATAAAACGGCGATTAAGTGGAGGATTGTGATACGGGAAATTGATCTTTCTGCGAACAAGGCTTTGGGAATTTTTGTTAAGGTGGAATCGAATCGAAAATATCGAAAATTATTATAAACTTTCGCAAAATAATAATTTAGATTTTTTAATTTAAAATTTCCAACTTATTAAAAATTTTTTTGTAGGAGGGGCGGAGCTGGGCAAAGAAAGGCATAAACCCCTTCGCAATACACTTCGAACCGAGTTCGGCACGCCGCTGTCTGAGGGGCGAAGTATATCGCGAAGGGGTTTGTGCCGAGGACAAGATCTTGAAATATGCTATTTCCGCCCAATAAAAAAGCCCCTGAGATTAAAAACCCCAGAGGCCCCAACAAAACGAATATCGAAAAAACTAAGCAAACATCTTAGCAAAATTACGCCTTTTTCTCTTCTTCCAAAACCCACGATGATAAGCATCAGAAGCAAGCAAAGGCACCACCGACGTAGCCTCCGCAAAAACCATTTGCTCATAAGCAGTATCAACTTTGCCCCAAGAGCAAGCCTCTTTCAAAGTAGAGCTTGAGCAAGCGCCATCACGAGAATCGGCCACTGTAATTTGCACCGCATATTTATGCATTTCAACTTCATGCCCTAAAATTTCTGCACAAACTACTGTATCTTGCACGAAATTTTTTGGCACACCACCGCCAATCATCAACAAGCCAGTGGTTCCAGCTTTAATTTTGATGTCGGTTAATTCTTTGAAATCGGCGATTGAATCGATCGTTAAATGTTTTTTCGGATTTTTCACTTGATGCAAAACAAGCCCGAAGCCAGCAGATGAATCAGTGAAAGCTGGGCAGAAAATTGGCACATTGTGATCGTAAGCCAATTCAATTAATGAATCTTTTTTCTTCGAGTTCTTCTTCAAATATTTTCCCATTTCCCAGATAAACTCGCGAGATGAGTAAGCGCGCGGCTCTAGAGAGTTAGCAATTTTGAAAATTACGTTATCGCAATTTTGCAAGCTTTCTTCATCGATGTAAGTATCGTAAATGCGGTCGATGTAATTATCGCGCAAGAATTTATCGTCAATAAACGGCGTGCCTTGATAATGCTTGAACCCAAGGGCTTCAAAGAAATCCATATCGACAATAGAAGCGCCAGTTGAAACGATCGCGTCGATCATGCCAAACTTGATCATATCGGCGTAAACTTTCATGCAGCCCCCAGCAGAAGTAGAGCCCGCAAGGGTTAAGATTGTTGAGCAAGAAGAATCTTTCAGCATCATGTTGAAGATTTGCGTGGCCCGCGCCAAATCACGCGAGGTGAAAGACATGTGATCCATCTGATCGATGATTGTGCGCGCATCAAATGAAGTGATGTCGATATGCTTAACTTCTCTTTTAAGAAGATCTTTTTTGGTAATTTTTTTTGCGGCCATTTTCTAAGAGTTTAAATTGTTTGAAGATGCTTCTTCTTCTGCATCAGAAGATTTATACATGCTGCTGAGAGGCTCGTCGCTAACTTCAACTTGCATTGTTTTGTTGAAGCCGTTGAATTCGGTGCGAATGCTTTTTGAATAAGCGCCAAGCTGGCCGATTTCAATGTAATCACCTTCCGCAATATTTTCTGGCAGATAAAATGGGCCTTTCATCGTGTCAAGCGAATCGCAGGTTGGGCCATAAAATCCGAAAGGCGCATTGTTGTTGGATAGAGCGCGACCCTTTCTAATGCGCAGAGATTTTGTGGGATAGATAAAAGCTGGCAAACCCGCGTCAAACAAGCCGCCGTAAGTTCCATCGTTGATATAAAGCATATTGCCTTTGCGCGCTTCAACACGCACCAAAAGCGAGCCAGACTCTGCAACCAACGCACGGCCCGGTTCGCACCAGATGCGGCAATTATTATCGATTGGCATCAACATTAGCGCATCTTGAATTTCATCGAGATAGCTTTGCATGCTTGGAGGCGTCATTCCTGGATAAGTGGAAGGGAAACCGCCACCAATATCAAGCACATCAAGCTTAACTTTTGCTTGCGTGATAACTTCTTTTACGATCATTAGCGTAGCGCGATATTGTGTAGGATCCATGCATTGCGAACCCACGTGAAAGCACACGCCAAAACGCTTTGAAGCAGAGCGAACTTTGCGCAAAAGCGAAACAGCTTTGCGCGGCAATACGCCAAATTTTCCTGATAAATCGATTGCTGAACGCGCGTTTGGAATAGCCAAACGCACATGCAAACCAAGGTCTTTTGCGCCGTTAGTAACTTCGAGAATTTTTTTCAATTCATCGAATGAATCGAGTGAAAAATCACGAATGCCATGAGTAAAATAAGCCTCATAAATTGCCTCGCGAGATTTAACTGGATGCATGAAATACATGCTTGCAGCCTTGCCAAACAAATTGTGAATAAGGTTAATTTCTGCCGAAGAAGCAACATCGAAATGGCGAACTCCCGCATCAAATAAATGCTTCAAAACCATGACATCTGGGTTGCTTTTTACTGAATAAAGCACATCGCCCGCAAGGTTTTTGCCAGAGAAATTTTTGAATGATTTGAAATTTTCTAAAAACCACGAAGCCGCACGTTTCAACGATTGCGGCCTGATAAAATAAACTGGAAAAGCTGGCTTAGAAGTAAAAACATGATCTGCAACAGTTGCGGCAGAGCCAGAAGCATCTAAATTTTTTGAGCTTAATGTCTTTGTTTTTTTTGCTTTGCGAAAGTCGACAAAGTGAACTTTAGAACCAACATTTTGAGCAGCGCCTCGGCCGTCATATTCTTGTGATTTTTCCATTTCGTTTTAAGTAGATAAAAATTAAAAAAATTACCTAAAATTTATCCTGATTTTTTACTGTGCTGCCTAGGCCTCGCGACCTATTTAATTTTTTCGAAAAAATCAGAACTTTTTTAAAGAGCGCGGGACGATATTTTATTTATTTTATTTGTAAATAAAAACTTTAAAATAGTTTTTAGCAAGAGGTTATTTTAGGGGAAGTTTTTTGAGAGGAATTTGAAGAATTTTTGCAGCAAAAATAAAAAGCTTTCAGGAGCACAAAAATCTTCTTGAAAGAAATTTTAAGATCCGACCGCGCCATTTTAAGCGATTAGCTCTAACAGAGCCTGCCGCACCGCGACTCCCGCTTCAACCTGCTCTAAAATTAAACTCACCGAAACGTCATCAGCCAATTCTGCCGAAATTTCTACATCACGATTTATCGGCCCCGGATGCAACACCAGCGCACCTTCACGCGCCAAGCGCAATTTCTCGTGGGTTAATCCATAAAGCTTCGCATATTCTGCCAGCGATGGAATATAGCAGCCCAGCATACGCTCTTGCTGGATCCGCAGCATCATCACCACATCAACACCAACAATTCCTTGCGCCAAATTATCAAAAACTTGAATCGCAAATTTTTCTTGCAGCCATTGCTTAAAATCAACGGGCATCAGGGTTGGCGGCGTTATCACACGAATTTCAGCGCCAAATTTTCGCAGCAATTTTATGTTGGAGCGCGCCACCCGCGAATGCAAAACATCGCCACAAATCGCAATTTTTAACTTGGATAAATCGCCTTTATGCTGCTTAATCACAAAGCTGTCGAGCAGCGCTTGGCTTGGATGCTCGTTAGTTCCGTCGCCCGCGTTAATTAACGAAGCCTCAATGTAATTTTTAAGCAACGCCACAATACCGCTAGAATTGTGCCGAATCGCCACAAAATCAGGCCGCATCGCATTAATAGTTTTCGCCGTATCAATTATCGATTCACCTTTTTTCAGCGAAGAAAGCGAAATATCAAGATTCACCACCTCAGCACCAGAGCGCTTCGCCGCAATTTCAAACGACATTCTCGTGCGCGTAGAATTTTCGAAAAAGAAATTCACCAGCACTTTTCCGGCAAGATTTTTATTTGGTTTTGGCTTAGAAAAATATTTAGAAGCGAGCTTGTGAATTTTATTTATCTCTTCGCAAGAGAGCTCGTCGATACTGATTAAATCTCGCTTCATTAGGTTTTTGATTTGACTAAAAATTTAAAAACTTCTTCTAAATCTGGCTGCTTCGTTGAAATATCTTTTATTCCAACACCAACATTTGAAACTGAATTGAAAATTTTTTCCACTGCAATTTTTGTTGGATCGTAAGAAATTGAAATTTGATCGGGCGCGAGCTGCTTGAGATGGGCTTCGGTGGGCAATTGCAAAATTTTATAATCGAGCTCTTTGGTGAAATTTATAATTAATTCTTTGCTGCTTAACAGATTCATCAGGTTAGTTTTTTTATCCACCGCAATCACGCTGCCATGGTTGATAACCGCAATTTCATCGCACAATTCTTCTGCCTCTTCGAGATAGTGGGTTGTAAGGAGAATCGTGGTTCCTTCGGCGTTTAATTTGCGCACATAATTCCATAATTGCGTGCGTAATTCAACATCGACACCAGCCGTCGGCTCATCTAGCACAAGGATTTCGGGGCTATGCACCAAAGCTTTCGCCACTAATAATCTGCGTCGCATTCCGCCCGATAAACTTCTTGGCGTGGCCAAAGCTTTATCCTTCAGCCCTAGAGCCTCAATGATTTCATCGGTTCTTCGTTGCGATTTTCTTAGACCAAAATATCCCGCATAAATCTCTAAAGTTTCGCGCACGTTAAAAAATGGATCAATCACTAATTCTTGCGGAACTATGCCAATCTTGAATTTGGTGGCTTGCTGATTTTCGTCAATGTCAATTCCTGCGATTTTAACTTGGCCCGAAGTTTTATTTACCAAGCCTGCTAAAATATTTATGATGGTCGATTTGCCAGCGCCGTTTGGGCCTAGAAGACCGAAGAACGAGCCCTTTTTAATCTGTAAATCGATATTTTTTAGCGCTTCTTTAGCGGGGGATTTTTTCTTGGCTTTGTAGGTTTTGTTTAGGCCTTTTATTTCAATTGCGAAGTTTGACATGGGAAATTTGCTTAACTTGATTGCGGTAATTTATTGCGAAAGTTTTAGCGCTGGATTTTGTGCGTGGCAAGAACTTTGCGGTGGAAAACGCTTATATTCTAGATCTTGTCCTCGACAAAAACCCCTTCCCGACATACTTCGCCCCTCAGACACCGGCGCGCCGAACTCGGTTCGAAGCATATCGGGAAGGGGTTTTTGTCTTTCTTGACCGATATTCTTTTTTTTGGAACGGGCTGTGATTTAGTTGAGAATTTTTGTAAGATATTTTGTTGAATATTCAAAAATTTTTTACTCTTGGAGATTCTGCGAGCAATTCTTTTATGAATTTTGCTAATCAAACTTAAATATTTTTTCGATATTTAAATTATGCAACCAATTCTTTTTCCTTCAACATTTCTTGCAATTCGCCTGCTTGAAACATTTCTTTCACAATATCGCAGCCACCAACAAATTCGCCTTTAATATAAAGCTGCGGAATTGTCGGCCAATCAGAAAATTCCTTAATGCCTTGACGAATTTCTGCATCGCGCAAAATATCAACATCAAAAAACTCAACGCCAAGCTGATTTAAAATGTGCGACACCGTAGCAGAGAAGCCACATTGAGGCATATCCTTCGTGCCTTTCATAAAAAGCACAACATTATTATTTTGGATTATTTGTTCGATTTCTTCAAAAATATTTCGCATAAATTATTTAGGGAAAAGAGATTTTATTATCATGTAGGGAAGAGCTAATATATTAATTGTAGTAGT
>CAMCAW010000005.1 GCA_945872855.1 Rickettsia typhi
AAGAAAAAATTCAGCAGAATTTGCAAGGAATAAAAAATACTTTGGCGCAGTTTATTTCTTTTGGTGATGTAGATAGCTCTTACTCTGACAGGGCTGCAGCGCGATTAGTAAATAACGATGATTGGCTAGGAAATATAAATTACATCAAGTTTTTGCGTGATGTCGGCAAGTGTTTTTCGGTGAATCGCATGCTCACTTTTGATTCGGTGAAGACTAGACTAGAGCGCGATCAGTCACTTTCGTTTCTTGAGTTTAATTACATGATTTTGCAGGCCTATGATTTTTATGAGCTGAATGAAGAATATGGTTGTCGCTTACAGATTGGCGGGTCGGATCAATGGGGGAATATTGTAAGTGGAATTGACTTTACTAGAATAAAGGGCATCAAGAAATTCAATACAGAATCTCGCGATAAACTAGAAAAATTTCAATCTAAAGGCGAGGAATATAAAAAGTTCGAAGATGTTTATAGTATGAATAAATTTGTAAGTGCATCGAAAGAGGAATCTGAATTTAAGACAGAAATCAAGCATTTTATTGAGGATCATTATAAATTGTATAATGAAATTACCAATGCAACATCCGTTTTTGGCCTAACCTCACCACTACTAACCACCGCCGACGGCAAAAAAATGGGCAAAACCGCTGATGGTGCGGTCTGGCTTGATTCTAGCATGCTTGCGCCATTCGACTATTTTCAATATTTTCGTAACACCCACGATGCAGATGTGGTAAAATTCCTCAAACTTTTCACCGATTTGAGTCTCGCAGAAATTTCTGAACTCGCAAAACTTAAAGATCAAGAAATCAACAAAGCCAAGGAAATCCTAGCTTTCGAGGTTACAAAAATTTGCCATGGCGAAAAAATTGCGCAAGAAGTTTTGCAAAAAGCGCGTGAAATTTTTGTTGCCAAAAGCTCCGCAGCCTATGAAATTAAAGAGATCGCAATAGGTGATGGAAAAAAACTTATTGAAATTATTAAAGAAATTGGCGCAGTAGAATCTAATGCTGAGGCAAAAAGATTAATTGAGGGAAGGGGCGTTAAAATCAATGATCAAGCGGTTTTAGAGGTGAATCACTTTATAAAAGACGCAGGAGAATTTAACTTGGCGGTAGGTAAGAAAAAGTTTTTTAAGATTATTGCGAAGGCGTAAAAAAATCTGGGGAATTAGCTGAAATAGGGGCTCGCTAGGAAAATAGCATCACAAATTTGGCTAAAAAAATGGGGCGCTAATTTCGCCCCATTTCACGCAATCACCTTCCTCGCTTTTTAATGACACTTAAATTTACCGCAAGCTTTTAATCGCCTTTTGATAATCGCCGCTGCCAAAAATATAAGATCCAGAAACCAAAACATCTGCACCGGCTGCAATCACCATCTGCGCAGTCTCAGGGTTAATCCCGCCATCAACTTGCAAATCAATTTTGCGCCCACTTTTTGCAATTTTCGTGCGAATATTTTTTATTTTTTCAAGTTGCGATGCTAAAAATTTTTGCCCGCCAAAGCCCGGATTTACTGTCATCACCAAAATTAAATCAACTTTATCCATCACATAATCCAACACATTTTCTGAAGTTGACGGCACCAAAGAAACCCCCACTTTTTTACCAAAAGATTTGATAAGTGAGAGGCTGCGATCAAGATGTATAGAGGCTTCGGCATGTATCGTAATAATATCTGCGCCAGCATCAGCAAAATTTTTTACGTGATTATCGGGATTATTTATCATCAAATGCACATCGAAAGGCAGCGCCGAATGGCCCCGCAGAGATTTTACTACCTCATTTCCAATTGTGATATTTGGTACAAAACTGCCATCCATAACATCGATGTGAATATAGTCTGCACCCGCTTCAGTAATGGCTTTAAGCTCTTCTCCCAATCTAGCGAAATCTGCAGAAAGAATTGATGGAGCAATTTTGATTTGATTTACCATGGAATATCATGTTTAATTAGCAAAAATACTTGCGAGAAGCTAATATTAGCTTAATTGCGCATATATAAACTATAACTTAAAAACTTAATGATCATCAAAATTTTCAACACACTTTCTCGCAAGGAAGAAGTGCTGACAACCCTAGAGCCAGAACATTTGCGCATGTATGTCTGTGGCCCCACGGTTTATGATCGTCCGCATTTAGGCAATGCGCGCAGTGCGGTGGTCTATGATTTATTCTACAGATTCTTTCGGCGCGTCTACCCGCGCGTCACCTACGTTCGCAACATTACCGATGTTGACGATAAAATAAATTTAGCCGCGCGCGAGCGTAAAATCATGATCAGCGAGCTTACTAGAGAAATAACAAAAGTTTTTCATCAAGACATGGACGCGCTAAATGTGCTGCGCCCAACCATTGAGCCGCGTGCCACCGAGCATATTCCAGATATGATTGTTATGATTGAAGAATTAATAAAAACGGGCCACGCTTATGTGAATGATGGCCATGTTTTGTTTGATGTAAAGTCTTGTAAAGACTACGGCGCCTTGTCTCGCAGGTCGCTTGATGAAATGATTGCAGGCTCGCGCGTTGAAGTTGCCTCTTACAAAAAAGACCCGCTAGATTTTGTATTATGGAAGCCCGCCAATGCCGAAGATGACGCCTCGTCAATCTTCGAGAGCCCTTGGGGCAGTGGGCGTCCGGGTTGGCATATTGAATGTTCGGCGATGAGTTCAAAATATCTCGGCGCCGATTTTGATGTGCATGGCGGCGGAGCAGATTTACAATTTCCGCATCATGAAAATGAAATCGCACAAAGCAGGTGTGCTAACGCTTCGTCGCATTATGCGCGCTTCTGGATTCACAATGGTTTCTTAACAGTGAATGGCGAAAAAATGAGCAAATCGCTCAAAAATTTTATCACAGTTCGCGATTTGCTTGATAAAAATATTGATGGCATTGCAATCAGGTATTTGCTGCTTGCAACCCATTATCGCAAGCCATTCGATTATAACCAAAAAACGCTCGACGATGCCAAAAAATCTATCGAAAAATTCTATGCAATTTTTGATGAAAATGATTTATTGCAATATCGCGCCAACCCGTCTCTAACCCTTGAAACAAGCCACTTAATGCAGAATATTTTGCGTGACTTGGCAGAAGATTTAAACGCAGCAAAAGTTTTGGCTTTATTGCATGCAGAAGTATCAGAAATTAAATTAGAGAATAACAGAAAACTAAAATACGATTTCATTGTAGCCCTTGATTTTCTAGGCCTGCTAGATGATCAATTTTTTTCTAAACGCAGCAACAACAGCAACATTGACGAAAATCATATTATTGAACAAATTGCTTTGCGCGCTCATGCAAAAACCAATAAAGATTGGGCCTTAGCAGATAAAATTCGCAATGATTTATTGGCACAAAATATTGCGTTAGAAGATGTGAGTGGCGTAGATGAATCGGGTGCAAAAATCATAAAAACAATTTGGAGAATTGTAAAATAATGATGATAGAAAGCCCTCTTAACCCAGCTCTGGCGCTAGATTTCTACGATCTTTATAATTCTGAAGGATTGCAAAAAGTTGAAGAAAAATTTCAGCAATTTTTTGCAATTAAAAATCAGAATCTTCATCAAAATTTTGCGGCACTAAAAAATAATCCATTATCTTTTGATAAGAAGCAGCAAACGGCAATTTTGATAGAAGCGGCGCGGGCTTTAGAAGATTTCTTAGTTTATCTTTTTAACATCGAAAAAGAAAATTTAGCGTTAAAAAATGAGCATGCGGTTTTGCAGAAAATTTATTTTGTGAAGCGTGAGTTTGTGCAAAGAATTGTTGCAAAGAAATTTAAAGAAGCGCCACTAGATGTAGATGGGAGAAGGGTTTTGGAGAAATTTGTAGAAACAGAGCAAAATAACGCCACAATTTTAGAAAAAAATTTCGCTCAAAAAATTTTCTCGCTGCTTGAAAAAGAAAAAAACCTTACCGAAGAAGAGCAAAAAGAATTTGAATCGCTGGCGCTATACGCAGCTTGGGCCCTTTATTCTCTAGAGGGCAAAAAATTACACGCAGATGGCGCGCTGTTTAAATTGCCGCAAAAAATTGATCATCAAAAATTATTTGATTTTGAAAAAGAAGCGAACACTTATCGCGCAGGCAAGAGTGACGCTGCTTTAGCGCATAAGCGCGATGGATTTAATCTTACTGATAAAGGTTTTAGCTTAAATCAAACGCTTGCCGAAGCGCATTATTGCATCTTCTGTCACAATCAGAATAAGGATTCGTGCCGTACGGGCATTAAGGAGAATGTGTCTAAGCAGTTTGCGCGAGATCCGCTCGGCCTAGAGCTTCATGGATGCCCGCTCGATCAAAAAATTTCTGAAATGAATTTGTTGAAAAGTGAGGGATTTTCTCTCGCCTCGCTTGCCATCGCTGCGCTAGATAATCCGCTGCTTGCGGGCACAGGGCATCGTATTTGCAATGATTGCATGAAGTCTTGCATCTTTCAAAAACAAGACCCCGTCAATATTCCGCAAATTGAAAGTGAAAATTTAAAGGATGTTTTAAAATTGCCTTATGGCTTCGAGATCTACTCGCTGTTAACTCGGTGGAATCCGCTAAATTTAGCGCAACCAATAGCGCACAAAAATTCTGGTAAAAAAATTCTCATCGCAGGACTTGGGCCCGCTGGTTATACGCTCGCGCACTATTTGTTGAATGATGGACACACTGTTGTTGCAATCGATGGATTAAAAATTGAGCCACTTGACCCTACAATTTCAGGAATCGATCACCATGGTGGGCGCATAAAATTTAAGCCAATAAAATTTCTCGATGAAATTTATGAGCCACTCTCAAGTCGCTTAATTCAAGGCTTTGGAGGTGTTGCAGAATATGGAATTACGGTGCGTTGGGATAAAAATTTCCTCAAAATAATTCGTCTTTTATTAGAGCGCCGTGAAAATTTTCGCATGTTTGGCGGCATTCGTTTTGGATCGTCAATCACCGATAAAACCGCGTTTGATGAATATGGCTTTGACCATGTTGCGCTCTGCATTGGCGCTGGTCGGCCCAACATTGTCAATATTAAAAATAACTACGCCAAAGGCATTAGATCTGCTTCTGATTTCTTGATGTCTTTGCAATTAAATGGCGCTTTCAAAGAAGAATTATTCGCAAATTTGCAAGTGCGGATGCCAATTGTTGTAATTGGCGGAGGTCTTACGGCAGTTGATACCGCAACAGAAGCGCAAGAATATTATTTTACGCAAATTAAAAAATTCACTCGCCAATTTGCAAAATTAAAAGAGCTTTTTGGTGAAAAAAAAATTTGGTCAGAATTGAGCGAGGAGGAGAAAATTATCGCGCAAGAATTTTTAGCGCATCAAGATGAGGTCAATAAACACGGACGCTCATCATTGTTGCAAAAAATTGCTGGCGTAAAAATTATCTATCGCAAAAAAATTCAAGATGCGCCTTCCTACAGGCTCAATCATCAAGAGCTTTCGGCGGCGTTAAAAGAAGGAGTCGAATTTATTGCCAATTCTAATCCAAGCGAGGCGCTGCTTGATGAATTTGGGCATATTAGTGCAATTAAATGCGATGATGGTCAGGTTTTTTCTTGCAAAACTTTATTGATCGCGGCGGGCACCACGCCTAATCTGGCGCCAGTTTTAGAAGACGGATTAGACTTCAAATTAGAGGGAAAATATTTTGCTGCAATTGATAAAAATGGTCGCAAAATCGACATAACTCATATGACCAAACCCCTTGATTTTAGCGTCTTCACCAAGATTGATGCTCAAAATAGAGCGGTGAGTTTTTTTGGAGATTTACATCCAAATTTTGAAGGAAATGTTGTGAAGGCAATGGCTAGCGCGAAAGAGGGACATAAGATGATCAGCGATTTATTAGCGCAAAATGAATCGCGAGATGCAAACGTAGTGCCGATTAAATATTTTGCTAATGAGGCATCGCAACAAAATGAAATAAACAATAAGTTTTTACAAAAAATAAACGATAATTTTCTTGTAAAAATTAAAGAAATAAATCGCCTTTCCGACCATGTGGTTGAAGTGTTTGTGCAGGCTCCGCTTTTAGCAAAACAAACGCAGCTTGGGCAAATTTTTCGCTTACAAAATTATCATGCTTTGGCCAAAAAAATCGATGGTCAATTATTGGCAATGGAGGGAATTCCTATTACCGCGCTAAGCGTTGATGCTGCAGGTGGTATCATTAGCGGCATCGTTGTTGAAACTGGCGGCTCGGCAAGCTTAATAAAAAATCTAAAACCAAACGAGCCCATTATTTTCATGGGCCCAAGCGGTAAACCAACGGAAGTTGCTAAAAATGAAACCGTAGTTTTAATTGGCGGAGGTCGCGGCAACATGCCATTAACCGCAGTCGCACAAGCCTACAAAGCCAACGGCTGCAAGATTATTTTCTGCGCTGGTTATCGCAAAAATTCTTACATCACGCGCCAAAATGAAATGGAAAAATTTAGCGATATTCTGATTTATGCCATCGAAGAAGAAGTGCCAAACATAAAATTAAATAGGCCGCAAGATCAACAATATCAAGGCACGGTAATCGATGCTTTGAAAAAATATTTCTCCCAAGATCAACAAAAAATCGATAGAATTTTTACTATTGGTGGCGACAAAATGATGGCTGGAATCGCCCGCTTGCGTCATGAAAATTCATTAAAAAATTTTACTGCAGCGCCAATTGCAATCACTAGTCTCAACGCTCCAATGCAATGCATGTTGAAAGGCGTTTGCTCACAATGTTTGCAAAAAAGAAAGAATGATAATGGAGAGTGGGAATATTTTTATTCATGCGCTAGTCAAGATCAAGATATGGACAGACTAGATTTTAAGCATCTTCACAGCCGCTGCGTACAAAATTCTCTACAAGAAAAAATAACAAAAATGTGGATAAAAACTCTGGTGTAATTAAAAATTTGGGGCGATAAATTCTAGCCCCAAATTTCTCAAGAAAAGTTTAGTTAGGAACTACAACTGCGCGACGATTCTTTGCATAAACATCTTCGCTGGTGCCAAAATAAGCAGGGCGCTCTTTGCCGTAAGAAATAATTTGAATGCGCGATGAATCGATACCGCCATTTACCAAATAATTTTTAGTTGATAATGCTCTTCTTTCGCCAAGCGCGATGTTGTATTCACGGGTGCCGCGCTCATCGCAATGGCCTTCAATCGTGATTTTTACATCGGGGCTACTTTTTAACCAAGCGATTTGAGTCGCCAATATTGCTTTAGCTTCTTCGTTAACGTCAAATGCGTTATAGCCAAAAAATATACGATCTTGAACTTCAACTTCTTTAACGGTTTCAACCACGCCTTCATTCAGCGTTTTGGCCTGTTGTTCGCTTGCGAGTGATTGATATGATTGATCTATCGATTTATCTTCAATAATAACTTGATCGTCGGACGACATTGATGGTGAGTCGTTTTTTGAGACGCTTTTGCAAGAGGCTAATGATAGAATGAAAATGATGAGCGATAATTTTTTTATCATATTGACCCTTTAATTTAGCTGGAGGTTCTCGCAATGCGAGGAAAATAACATTATAAAAAGTTAATAACAATAAAAAGCATTGTCAATTAAGAGTTTTTCTTTTTGACAAAAAACTTGCACTTGCACGCAATATCTGCTACAGTAGAGCGATTATTAAAATCTAACTCAGAAAATTCAATCATGTTGTTTTGGCAAAGAGAAAATATAGCCCGCGCTCCTAATGGTGCCGTTATTGGCCCAATGACATTAGCAGAAACACGAGAGGCGGAAGAGAAAAAATTTCGCGAAGAAATAATTGAAGTTGTTAATAAAATTTATGATAAGAATTCTAAGCCAGCTATTGCTGTTGTTGATGGGCTGGTGAAGCAATATGGCAATCCTACTCTAAGTGACGAGGCGCGACAAGCTTTTGTAAAGAGCGCTAAAGATACGTTAAGCACTCGCGTTAAAATGGTTGAGCAGCATGCCAACGTGTTGCGTAAACAAGCGGAAGTTAAAAGATCGCAAGAAAATCCGGGTGAAATTGATTTGAATACGCTAGTTCCTGAGATGAAGAGTAAAATGGGATATGGCAATCGTCGTTGGCTAGCCGCTTCTGATCCATATGGGCCGCAGTATGATGACATGATTTTGAGTCAAGATAAAATTGACGAAATAAAAGAAGACTCCTCCTCTACTTTTTATACCAAGCCGTCAACTGGCAGGAGCTTACCATTTATTCCTAGCTATAAGAGATTGCTGCATGCGGCAAATAAGCAAACCTCGATGGCATTGGCCGATAACTCGCGAGATTTGAATGCGCTAATTGAAACTGGAAAGCCTTTACCGCCAAAATCCAGCAATGCCAAGGCTGCAGAAGGGGTTCTTGGTGCAGGAGCTTCTATGGCCGAGCAAAGTTTGAATGCGTTTCATAGCATTTTTAATGCTGCGGGCAAGGGCATTTATAGTAAATCTGATCCAAATCAAAGTTCTTATTTGCGCGAATATTACGATAAGCGCAATAAACTTTTTTCTAACTTGTTATGGAGTCTTGAGCCGGGGCAGAGCAAAAATTCTAAGTTGTTGCAAAGATTCAAAAAAATTCTTGAAGATTCGGAAAATGAAGATGGTTTGTTAGATGAAAAATCATTTAGTGAATTAACAAAAATAATCACTGAGGAAATTAAGAAAGATGAGGGTGCAAACAAAGAGCAGATGACGAAGTTTAATGAAAGAATAAATGATCTAAACAAGAAAGTGCTAGAAAGCGCCAAAGAGCAAACCGAAGATTCGGACGCAATGTTTAAGTGGCGAGTTTTGCAGGTAGCGCTAATAATTACGCCATTCGCGGGCGTTAGTATCATGGGGCCAATTACGAATATTTTTTCTGGCGTATTTATGAATGCTGGTGGCATAGGGCAGGGTATTGCCTCGCTTGCCACCTCGGAATATACTGGGCCATTCGGACAACTTTGCGAGTGGCTTCATCTTGATGAGGTAATCAGGTGGCTGCTTTGCGATATGCCAGTTATTAGTGATGCGGTTGGCGTTGTAGATAGTGCTCTCTCAAGTGACTTGGTGCAGGGCGTTCTTGAGGGAGCGATAGTGCCTTTGGCGGGCTCATCCATAGTGCCAGTTGCGATAGCAGGCGTATTCAGTTTATTTCGCGCTAATTCTGAGATTGCATATTTTACAAAATATGGCGATGCATTCAAAGGTCACGAAAAAGCGATAAGAGAAGAATTGAGTAAGATAGAGCAAGAGGCTCTAGATCGCGGTGGCCTTAACGCAAAAGAGTTTGTCGATAAAAAATTTAATATTTTGCGAGATTTTTATTACAAAGCTTCATTAGTAAATTATGCTGCAGAAAAATTTCAGCAAATGAAAAGCCCAGCTGGCGATGATAAATTTTTTAATGAAATAATGGGTCCAGATTTTGTGGAGGCCGTAAAAAATTATCGCGCAAGGGGAGAAGATGAGAGGATTCATAAGGTGTTTAATGAAGATGGAAATATTTCTAATAAAGAGCTCATGAATTTTTTGGCAAAAAACCCAGATCGCCAAGATTTTTATGATAATATCTTGCTGTTTTGTGCTTTAGAAAAAAAGGCTCAAGAGGCAGATAGGGGCGGAATAGTAATGGATAAGGTGATGGCAGATTTTATAGATATACGAGACAATCATCCAGAATCTGCCGCAGAATTACTCAAAGAGGCGAAAAATCTACAAAAAGAAGAATATATTTTGCGATTAGCAATAGATCGCGGCATCGATTGTAGCAAGGTTCTAGATCAAGATGAGTTTGGCGCAAGTAAAGGCGAGAGAGCAAATGCGTTGAAAGAAGTTGAAAATAAAATAAAGGAAGAAGAGGCTAGGCTTTTAGACAAAAATCCGCTCGATGTGCAGCGCTCAAAAATAGCAAAAAATTTATTACCAATGTCTCCTGCTAATATTTTGCGCCCAGATTCTTATTCATCTTCTCCGCTTATTCCGAGCGGTCGTCCTGTTTCGGTCGGGGGTTTTAAATAAATATGCAAAAATTAACACAGCGCAATATAGTTGATATGATAAGATCTGGCGATGTCAACTATTTGAGACACGCGGTTTGGAATGGTCTAATCAAGGTTCCGCAAGATTTAGTGCATCTTGGAAGAGGCGATACCGCATTGCATGTTGCGGCAAAATATGGTCAGGTAGAGGTGTTGCAATATCTAGTTGCAGGATTGTGTTGGCAAGAAGGAGATGAAATAAAAACTTGGGGCCTAGATGCCAGTATGAAAAATCACAGGGGCCATACAGCGAAGTATTTGGCGCAGAATTACAGCAATTCTGCTAATAATAAAGAGACAAAGCTATATATGGCGCAAATCTTAGATGCGGCCGAAATTACTGAAAAATCGGCGCGCGCAAAAGCCATGAAAGATGTAGAAAATATTTCTATTCCCAAAAGAATCTCGCCAAAAAGAATAGAAAATTTTCATGTGCCGCAAGGTAATGCAAATATATATACTGGTCGCAAAGATGCGCAGGGCGAAACGCTAGACGGCGCTACTTTATACATGGAAATTCGCAAAAAATATAACGATTTGCGTCAAGTAGCAAATAAAGAGCGCGAAGTGAGAGAAGATGATAAGCGTGAATTTTTAAGCAAGGCAGAATCGGGAGAGCTTAGCGCCGAAGATGTAAAAAAATATATAATCGGAAGGCCAAACGCGGCAGGAGAATATGTCAGCGGAAGGCTTGATTGTAAGGTTGGTCGCAAAGGAGATGGTGCTCTACATCTTGCTTTAAAAGGCGGCCATGTTGAAATTGTAAAAATGCTGCTTGAAGGAGTTGAAGTTGATGGAAGAGTTGAGAGAGTAAGATTTGATGATAAAGCTAGAGATATACTCAAAGAGGTTTCGGAAAGAGTTCCGCCAAGCAAAATTCACCAAGAGATTATCAGTTATCTAGAAAGGCCAAAAACAGTTTTTACGAAAAGTTCAAAAACAGTTGCAGAGCCCTTAGATGCAGCTAACCAGCTGCTAGTAAGATAATTGCAATATTGTATTATTTTTATAACGACAAATTTATCAAATATGTATCGTCTATATCATCATTCTCTTTGTCCATTTTCGCGCAAGGTTCGAATTCACTTGGCGGCGAAGGAAGTCGATTTCGAATTAATCACAGAACATTTTTGGGAAAGGCGCAAAGAGTTTATCGCGATGAATGCTGCGGGAACAGTGCCTGTAATGTTCGATAACAGTAACGCGGCAGTAATTTGCGGCAGTTCGGTGATCATCGAATATATCGAAGAAAAGCATGTTGAGAGCAAAAATTTTTTCGGCGATTCTTTTGTGAAGCGCGCCGAAACTCGCAGAATTGAAAATTGGTTTGATGAAAAATTCTATCACGAAGTTTCAAAACACATTTTAAGCGAGCGCTATTTTAACCGCTATTTGCCTGGATCGCGAGCACCTAATTCTGAAATTTTGCGCGTGGCACGACACAACTTAAATATTCATTTAAGCTATATCGAATATTTGCTAGAGACGCGAAAATATTTAGCGGGAGAAAATATTTCTGTTGCAGATTTTGCAGCGGCGGCACAAATTTCGGTGCTCGATTATTTTGGCGATATAAATTGGCAGCATCATCAAAGTGTTAAGGATTGGTATAGTCTAATCAAGTCACACAAGGTTTTTAACGAGGTTTTGAAGGATCGCTTGGCAAATATTAATCCGCCAGAGTGGTATGCGAAGTTAGATTTTTAAGGTGATTTCATGCTTCGATTTTAATTCTTTTATCATAAACAATTAATTTTTTTATACGTGATTTTACTTGATGAAGATAAAGCTAAAAAGTTTTTAGCGCAGAATAATTTTTTTAATTGCGAGATAAAAAAAGTTGCGGGCGATGCTTCGTTTCGTTCTTATTATCGCATTTTTTGCGATGACAGAACTTTTATTCTAATGTTCGCGCCGCCTAGTCACGAGGATATTCAGCCCTTTATTAAAATTGATAAATTTTTGGTTGAGCATGATTTTTCAGCGCCAAAAATTTTTGCTATCGATGAGGTTGGCGGCTTTATTTTGTTAGAAGATTTTGGCGACGACAGTTATGGCCGCGTGCTTGGATCCTCAAAAGGCATGGCTGGAGGGGTTATAAATAGCGAGCGCGCGCTCTATAAAAATGCCTGCGATGTTTTGGTTGCGCTGCATAAAAACACATCTTTTCCGTCAAATCTCGAAATTTATAACCACGCGCTTTTATTTCGTGAAGTGATGTTGTTGGTTGATTGGTATTTGCCGCATGTAAAAAAAATCACCATGTCGCTGCAAGAAAAAGCGCGCTTCAAGCATTTGTGGTTCGAGCTTTTTGATTTACTTAGTCGCGAAAATCAAGTTTTGGTTTTGCGCGATTATCATGCCGATAATTTAATGTTGCTGCAAAATCGCGAAGGTCATAAATCTGTTGGGCTGCTTGATTTTCAAGATGCGGTGATTGGCTCTCCCGCCTACGATTTAGTGTCTTTGCTAGAAGATGCGCGTCGCGATGTTAGCGAAAAAACTCGTGAAGAAATTTTTGCTCATTACTTACATTCAGCCTCGATCGACAAAAACTCTTTCGCCTGCGATTACGCAATTTTGTCTTTGCAGCGTAATATAAAAATTATGGGCATCTTCGCGCGCCTTGCTACGCGAGATTCTAAGCCATATTATTTAAATCTCTTGCCAAGAGTCACAAAATCTGTTATAATGCGCCTCGCAAGCGGAAATCCGATTTTTGCGGATATTTCTGAATTTTTACAAAAGTTTATTTAGTTATCATGATCCCGAAAAATAGAAATAATAATCACGGTGTTGCACCAGAAAAGCTTAATGAAAGTGAGTCTAGTGCTCCTAGTGCTTCGCCAAAGAGCCCGCAAGCGGATTTTTTGGGAATTGTAGAGAAGTTAGAGCGACTAACTCAAGTGGGCGAAGAAGAATTGCTTAATGCAGAGCAGATTGCCGAAGAAGTATTTTTATTTTTAAGCGATATTCCAGATCAAAAAGTTTTGAAGGGAATGATAGATAGCGTAGATGATCCAGATCTTAAGCCATATGTTACTGCGTTAAACACTTTGTTTCCGCTAGTTAAAAATTCTGAAACTGGAGGGATTAATCAGTTAAATTCTAATATCGTAGAAAAACTTAGCCCAAAATCTTATGCGAAAGTTGCGGTAATTGGCGGCAGGCCATTTGTTGAGGTGATGTGCGATATTGTTAATCAAGAGGTTGATGCCAGAACTCCTAGTAGCAATTTATTTAGAGTGAATGCGGTGCGAGCCTTTACTTCTTCTAATGAGGTATCGATTGGTAGGTAGTTCATTTTAAATCTTGTGGGCGCCAAAACCCTCTAAAACCCAAAACTCCCAAAAAACCCAATAACATTCCCATAAAAAAGGCCGAGAAGGTAATTACCGTCTCGGCCTTTCTTTTACTTTTTAGATTTTACTACTATTTTTTTTTCGCAACTACTTTTTTAGCTGGAGCTTTTTTAGCAACGGTTTTTTTTGCAACTACTTTTTTAGCAACTACTTTTTTAGCAACAACTTTTTTAACTACTTTTTTCGCAACTACTTTTTTAGCTGGAGCTTTTTTAGCAACAACTTTTTTAGCAACAACTTTTTTAACTGCCATAAAATATTTAATTTTAATTTTTAATTTTATTTCCAATAAGAATAACAATTTCAAATAATAAAATCATCGGAATTGCTAAACTTATCTGACTCAAGACATCAGGCGGAGTAAGGATTGCAGCTATTATAAAAATAATTACAATCCAATATTTTCGCTTCTTTCTTAAATCATCAGAAGTAAGAAAACCAATTCTAATTAAAAAAAGCAAGAGAATTGGTAATTGAAATGCGATCCCAAATGAAAAAAGTAAATCGATTATTAAATTTAAATATTCAGAAATTTTTGTTTCGAGTTGAATTGGAATTATTGATGATCCGGCGAGGCCTTGAGCCTCAAAGCCTAGGAAGAATTTAAAAGTTAGCGGAAGTAAGAAAAAAAACGCTAATGCGGCGCCGCATAAAAATAAAAATGGTGCGAAAAATAATATTGCGAGAACGAATTTCTTTTCTTTTTTGAATAAAGCTGGTGCTAAAAAAAGATAAAATTGAATTGCAAAAATTGGTACAGAAAAAAATAATGCGGTATAAAAGGCGACTTTGGTAAAGGTGATGAATCCTTCAGCGGGGCTGGTGTAGATCAATCTTCTATTTTGTTGATCACTGAAAGATTCTGTGAGAGGTTGTAATAAAAATTGATAAATTTCTGCAGAGAAAAAGTAAGAGATGCAAAATGCTACAATCAAAAATGTTACGCAAAAAATTATTCTGCGTTTTAATTCTGTGAGATGTTCTTGGAGAGAAATTTTTTCAGTCACGGTTTTTTTATTGAATAATTTCTGTGGTGTTTTTGTTGTTAAAATTATTTAGAATTAACGAATTTCTTTGCGATTACAATCTGCTTTTGAACCACTGAGCACGCGGTTCCGCCAAAACTAATGCGCGAATTAACAGAATTTTCTACGCTTAATACATCAAAAATTTTCGCAGTGATTTTTTTCTCAACTTTTTGCAAATCAGAAATTTTTAATTGATGTAAATCGAGATTTTTTTCTTCCGCCATTTTCACAATTGTTCCTGTGATATGATGTGCATTACGGAATGGAATTTGTAAATTTTTTACAAGCCAATCCGCTAAATCTGTTGCGGTTGAGTATCCGGTTTTTGACATTGCTAACATTTTTTCTTTATTCACCGACATGTCTAAAACCATGCCAGACATTGCTTGCAAGGCTAGCTGAATATTTTTGCTTGCATCAAAAACAACTTCTTTATCTTCTTGCATATCTTTTGAATAAGTTAGCGGCAAGCCTTTTATTACGGTGAGTAATGAAAATAATGCGCCGAAAATTCTGCCAGATTTTGCGCGAATTAATTCTGCGGCGTCGGGATTTTTTTTCTGCGGCATGATTGAGCTGCCTGAAGTAAAGGCGTCGGAGAGTTTGATGAACTCGAAACCTTTACTCATCCAAATGACAATTTCTTCGGCGAAGCGCGATAAATGCAGCGCGATTAATGATGTGCAGGATAAAAATTCGATGGCAAAATCGCGATCAGAAACAGAATCCATTGAGTTGGCGGTTGGGCGTGCGAAATCGAGGGATTTTGCGGTGGCGAAACGATCGATCGGAAATGACGTGCCAGCCATTGCGCAAGCACCAAGAGGACATTCGTTCATTCTGACGCGAAGATCATCTAGGCGAGAAATATCGCGCTTAAACATCTCGAAATAGGCCAGCAAATGATGGGCGAATAATACGGGTTGCGCAACTTGCAAATGGGTAAAACCGGGCATGATTACATCGAGATTTTTTTCGGCCTTGGTGACGAAATTTTTTTCTAGATCGATTAACAAATTGCGAATCGCATCAACTTCGTCTCGAATGAAAAGGCGAAAATCGGTTGCGACTTGATCATTGCGCGAGCGAGCGGTGTGAAGCTTTCCCGCTACATCACCGATAATTTCTTTTAGGCGCGATTCGATATTCATGTGAATATCTTCGAGTTCTTTTTTGAAAATAAATTTGCCGCTATCGATTTCTTTTTCGATTTTTTTTAGGCCGTCGATAATTTTTTTTGCTTCAGCAAGTGAAATAATTTTTGCAGAAGAAAGCATTTGCGCATGCGCGATAGAGCCGCGAATATCTTGCTTATAAAGCTGGTGGTCAAAACTAATGGATTGGTTAATTTCTAGCATCATTGCAGCGGGACTAGCTTCAAATCTTCCGCCCCACATTTTATTTGCAGAATTTTTTTTCATAATTAGAAATTTAAATTTTGATTTGCAATATTGGTATAGATTTCTGCTTGCGCAGGAATGATATTTTAAACGGGAAAGACAATCTGGCATTTCAGGATTGTTGAGTATAATCTAAAATTTATAATTTAAAATTTCTAATTTTCGCAAATGAGCAACCAGCATTTTGACCGTAATTCTCTAAATCCCATTACTAAATGGTGGATCGATATTGATAAAATTAACGTCATCATAATTTTTGCCATAATTGTGTTTGGGCTAATGATGACGGCCACTTCTAGCACTGCGATTGCCAAGAGAATTGATGTCACAAAATTTTTCTTTCTTAATAAACAGATAATTTTTGCTTGCATGGCCTTGGTCTTGCTTGTGGCGATCTCATTTCTTGATCAAGAATATATTAAATTTTTTGCGATAATTGGTCTTGGTGTGGCAATTTTACTTTTAATTGCTGTATTATTTTTTGGCCTTGAAGCCAAGGGCGCCAAGCGCTGGATCTCTCTCGCGGGCTTTACGTTGCAGCCTTCAGAATTTGCAAAAACTTTTTTCATAATTGTTAATGCTTACATTTTGCAAAAATATCACACAGCAAAATGGACGCTAAAATATGGAATTTCCTTCGGATTATATTTAACAATTATAGTGTTGTTGGTTTTGCAGCCAGATATTGGAATGACAATTACCCTTACAGCCATGTGGATCGCGCAGCTTTTCATTTATGGAATGCCGATGGTGATTATTTTTATCGCCGCATTTCTTGGGGTGCTTGGGGCAATAACCGCTTACATCGCGCTGCCTCACGTTGAAGATCGTATCAATAAATTTCTTGATGGCGACGGCAAAAATTATCAGGTAGAGAGATCGCTCGACGCCTTTGTTAACGGCTCATTCTTTGGCACTGGCCCTGGAAATGGCGTGGTAAAGAAATTCATTCCCGATGCTCACACCGATTTTATTTTTGCGGTAATTGGTGAAGAATATGGCGCGCTTACTTGCGTGATGATTATCATTTTATTCGCCTATCTCATTACGAGAATTGTCAAGCGCGCGCTTGATGAGGAGAATATGTTTATTTACCTTTCGCTCTTCGGTTTGATGATGCAATTTACGATTCAAGTGATTGTGAATATCGGTGTGAATCTAAGGCTTCTTCCAGCAAAGGGCATGACGCTTCCATTCATAAGTTACGGTGGTTCGTCGATGATTTCAATGGCCATTTGTTTTGGGCTTATTTTAGCTTTTACGAAGCGAAAATATCATCGTGATGTAGATTATGGGAATTTGAGGTTGATCTAGGCGTGAGGCTTGGCTCTAGTGTTTATCGCGAAATCGTCTCAACAAAAAACTTAACCAAATCATCGCCGTTATAATTTAAAAACTCGATTTCTAGCTTTTCATTATCGCGCTTAAACCTAAGCAAATTAACGCTTGGCTTATCGTTCTTCAAGCTTTTCCATCCTAGCTGCGGCAAAGTTTTTATATAAAATTCGCGCATTTTTTGCAAATCATCAGAGCTTTTATAAGTTATTGCGATGATGCTGCCGCTTGCAGAATCGAAGTCTAATCCATCATCAGAAATTTTATTTAATCCAGCGGCGAGTGGAATATCTTTGCTGCCTGCAACAAATTGGTTTGAGGACTTCAAGGCGCTCATAGATTGGATTCCGCCAGTTGAGCCGCTATCGGCATAATTTGCAGATCCATCTGGAGAGTGTCCCAAATCTTCATTGGAAGAGATAGAGTTATTGTTGGAAGAGCAGGAAAATAGCGGCGTCATCAGGCAAAGTGCGAGGGCGATTTTAGAAAAAATCGCGAGAGAGTTTTTAGAATTTCTCATAAATTTATTTTTGACAATGTTTGCAAAAGAAGCTCGAGCGGCCATTTTGCACTATCTTTGTGATGATACTGTTACAATGCAAACATTTTTTTCCATTATTGCCGTAAACCTTAAAACTGTTCTGAAAATTACCTTTTTTTCCATCAGAATCAACATAGTCGTTGATTGAAGAGCCGCCTAGTTTTATAGATTTTTGCAGAATATCTTTTATCACTTTTATAAGTTTTGTGATTTCAGGTTTTACTAGAGAAGAAGCGCTGCGCAGTGGCGAAATTCGTGCCTCGAACAAAGATTCGTTTATGTAAATATTTCCAACACCAACAACAATTTCATTATCCATCATTGCGGTTTTTATGTTCATTTTTTTGCCGCGTAATTTTTCGGATAAATATTTTTCTTTGAATTGCTCAGAAAGCGGTTCTGGCCCAAGTTTGGCGAGTGCTTTATGTCGTTCTAAATTTTTGGTGTGAATTAAATCAATAAAGCCAAAGCGTCGTGGATCGTTGAAAATCAAGCGATCGCCATCATTAAATTCGCAAATAAAATGATCGTGTGTGGCGTGTTTAATTTTTAAATCTTTATCCGCCACAATGCTGCCGCTCATTCCCAAGTGAATTATTAAGCTATATCCATCACTAAAATCGATAATCAAATAACGCGCGCGCCTATTGATTTTATTGATAATTTTGTGGTTTAATATTGATAAATCCAATGTAGAAGCGATGCGTAGCTTTTTTTCGGAGCGAAAAATTCGTTGCACTTTTTTGCCAATCAAGCCTTCAAGGCCACGGCGGATCGTTTCTACTTCAGGCAATTCGGGCATTGAAAGGGGGGTTGAAATTTTAAATTTTGTGTTATCATAATTCTGGTCATTATTTTTTAAATATAAAATGTCATGCAAAATTACGAATATGAATTAACGCTTCCGCCTGAAACTGGTGATGACAAGCGCGTATTAATCCACAGCTGCTGTGCGCCTTGCGCGGGAGATCTTATGGAGCGCATGAAAAAATCTGGAATTGACCTGACGATTTTTTTCTACAACCCGAATATTCATCCAAAAAAAGAATACGAAATTCGCAAAAATGAGAATAAAAGATTCGCCGAGAAGCTAGATATTCCGTTTGTCGATGCCGATTATGACGTGCAAAATTGGTTTGCGCGCGCCAAAGGTTTAGAGCTTGCTCCAGAGCGCGGCGAGCGTTGTACTAAGTGCTTCGACATGCGTTTTGAGCGCACGGCACTTTATGCTTTTGAGAATGGCTTCAAAACTATCACTTCGTCGCTTGGAATTTCACGTTGGAAAAACATGGATCAAATTAACGATTGTGGTTTACGCGCCGCCGCTAATTATGAAGGCATAAATTATTGGACATATAACTGGCGCAAGGCTGGCGGGGCAGAGCGCATGTATCAAATTGCGAAGAAGGAAGAATTTTATAAGCAAGAATATTGCGGTTGTATTTTTTCTCTGCGTGATAGCAATGAGTGGCGCGTGAAACAGGGTCGCGAGGAGATTAAGATTGGCGAAGAATTTTATTCTGAAAGCGGAGTGGATAGAAAATTTACAGAGAAGAATTGTATAAAATAATTACGTAAACATTTAGCATAAATTGTTCATGAAAAAACTGCTCTTCGTTATTTTTTTGCTATCTACCGCCAATGCCTATGCCGCGCAAGTTAGAGATATTTCAAACACTAATTCTTCTGCGATATCTGTTAAAGAAATTCCAAAAATCAATATTTCTGACATATCAATCAAAGAAATTGCCAAAACTAATTTTCCTGCTAGTAGCTGTGAATCGAGGGTGCAAGAGGGTTTTGCGAAGAGGTTTTATAACACTTACAAAGAGCATTTAAAATATACCGGTGAAAATGTTGCAGAGCTTGAGCATAACTCAGATGCGGTTTCGCCGCCACTTTCTTCGCCACCATTTCCTAGTGCTACGTGGGGCATGGGTGGAACCACGCCAATAGGCTATGCCGACAATACTATAGCTCCGATAATGGACACGCTTTATTGCGGCGAAAATGGCCAAAAAATAAAAGATTCGCGCATAAAACTTTATGGCTGGGTTAATGCAGGAGCGAATATCAGTAGCTCTGAAAGCCATTATGATATCGCTTCGGGCACTGGTGGCAACTATCCAGCGGCCTATTATCCATATCCTAATCAATTAACTTTGCATCAAGTGGCGCTTTACTTGGAGCGTGTTCCAGATACCGTGCAGCGTGATCACGTCGATTATGGTTTTCGCGTGGCAGGCTTATATGGCAGCGATTATAAATACACTTATTCCAATAAATTGCTCAGCAATCAATATATAAAAGATCATAAAAAATATGGCTTCGATCCTGTGATGTTTTATGGCGATTT
Source organism: Rickettsia typhi (assembly GCA_945872855.1). Classification (GTDB taxonomy): domain Bacteria; phylum Pseudomonadota; class Alphaproteobacteria; order Rickettsiales; family UBA1997; genus CAMCFD01. The sequence goes on from CAMCAW010000005.1 coordinate 20,029, forward strand.
ATATATTCCGCAGGTCGCTAAAGGCATGAATATCAGGGTTGGGCGCTATATTTCAATTCCCGATATTGAAGCGCAATTGGCGCCGAATAATTATGCTTACAGTCACTCGATGCTTTATAGTTTTGACCCGTTCACGCGCGAGGGAGTAGTCACCTCAATCAAGCTTAATAAAAATTGGACGGCGCAATTTGAATTGTCAGTTGGTTCTGATATTACAATCTTTGACAAACGCAATCGCAAGCTAACGCCGGGAGCTTGCTTAAATTGGACATCAGATAGTGGTAATGATAATTTTTATCCTTGCGCTAACGGAATTAACGATGGCAAATATGCCTATAACAACCCACAAATGCTGGTTGCAACATGGTATCACAAGTTCAATGAAAAATGGCACATGGCAACAGAAAGCTATTATATGTGGCAGCGCGATGTGCCGAATGTTGATGATGCGAATGCGCCGCCACTAATCACTGGTACTACGGGCGCGCATTGCAAGTCGGGTTATGCAACTTGTCGCGCCACAGTTTTTGCGGGATTAAATTATTTGGTTTATCAAATTGCCCCCAAAGATTATATCACGCTGCGCAACGAATTTTTTAAGGATAATCATGGTCAAAGAACGGGATATAAAACACTTTACACCGAACACATGATCAGCTGGACCCACTGGATTGGAGATGTTGTAACGGTTCGCCCAGAATTTCGCTTCGATCATTCTTACGATTTAAAAGCCTATGATGGTGGTCGCAAATCAAGTCAATATGTGCTTGCGACAGATGTGATTGTGCATTTTTAAAGGGAAGATCTGGAGCGGGCGAAGGGATTCGAACCCTCGACATCAACCTTGGCAAGGTTGCACTCTACCACTGAGCTACGCCCGCAAGAAGAAGAGGCGGGAGATTTTATGAAGCAAAAAATAATTTGCAAGCAATCTTACCTTTATAAGTTGATTTAGTATAAAATCACAATTAATCTATGGGCGACGCGTCTTAGATCCTTATGTTTCAAGCTTGAATTCATTATGAAAAAAATTTCTGCGATTTTCCTGATTTTATTTTTGACTACCTCTTGCGTAGAAACCGTTGCCATCGGATCAATCGCAGCTATTGCTGTTGTTGCGCGTGAAAAGACCCTCAGCACTACGGCCGACGATGTTGCGATTGCCGCGCAAATCGATAAAAACTTCTTAACCAGCGGATTAAAAGGCCTCTCCAGCTCAATTGGTGTAATGGTTAATGAGGGTAGAGTGTTGCTTACTGGGGTTGTTAGAGATGAAAATAAAGCCCATCTCGCAGCTGAAATTGCATGGAAAGTGAAGGGTGTAAAAGAAGTTATTGATGAAATTGAGGTAAGTAAAAATGGCGTTGGAATGCGCGATTTCAGTGATCCGCTCACAGATTCTTATATTACCTCTGTAATCAAAACAAAATTATTTTTCTATCCACAAATTGCGCCGTCAAACTATAAAGTTGTAACTTTTAAACATGTTGTATATTTGCTTGGCGTCTACAAATCAGAGGGTGATTTGAAGGAATTGTTGCGGATAGTTTCAAAAACCTACGGTGTTAAAAAAGTAGTAAATTATGTAATTTCAGCAGATGATAGTCGTAGAAAATCATAATCAAGTTATCACTTTTGGCTGTCGTCTTAATGCTTATGAAAGCGAGGCGATCAAGCAGGCTGTAGGTAAATCTCATCAAAATAATCTTATAGTTTTTAATAGTTGTGCCGTTACTTCGGAAGCGGAGAGGCAGTTAAGACAAGCTGTACGTAGGGCGCGCAAAGAAAATCCTGATGCAAAAATTGTAGTTACGGGTTGTGCAGCGCAGATTGATCCCGAGAAATATGCGAAGATGGCGGAGGTTGATTTGGTGCTTGGGAATGTAGAGAAGTCTAAGGCGGAGAGTTATTCTGATTTAGGGAAAAGCAAGGTGATTGATGTCGCTACTTCTGAAGATGAGGGCGCTAATTCTGTTGAGAAAAAATCTATTGGAATTCACAACATTGGTCCAGCCTTACAAAACTCTGCCACCGCGCATCAAGATAAACTTTTTCTCGATAACAAAAACCAAAGCGCAAATTTTTTAACCCCCGATGAAACTGCTAAAATCAAGGTCAATGACATCATGGCGGTGAAAGATGCAGCGCCGCAACTTGTATCATATTTTGAAAATAAAACGCGTGCATTTCTTGAAATTCAAAATGGCTGCAATCATCGTTGCACTTTTTGTATAATCCCGTTTGGCCGCGGCAATAGCCGCTCGGTGGCCTTTGGAGAAATTGCAGCGCAGGTGAAAAAAATGGTGGCAATGGGTCATAAAGAAGTGGTGTTGACGGGTGTTGATATTTCAGAATATGGTCAAGATTTAGCCTCGCCAATTTCTTTATCGCAGATGATTAAGCGTCTTCTGGTGCTTGTTCCCGAGCTTCCGCGCCTGCGATTATCTTCAATTGATGTTGCTGAAATTGATGATGGAATTCTCGATTTAATTGCCAACGAGCCACGCTTTATGCCTTACTTGCACCTCAGTGTGCAGTCGGGCGATGACATGATTCTTAAGCGCATGAAGCGCCGCCATAATCGTGCGCAAATTTTAGAATTTTGCGCCAAGGCTCGCCAATTAAGGCCTGATATAACTTTTGGTGCTGATATAATTGCGGGATTTCCCACCGAAACAGACGAAATGTTTGAAAATAGTGTGAAATTAATTCACGAAGCAGGCATAAATTTCACTCATATTTTTCCCTATTCAAAACGCTCTGGAACCCCAGCAGCAAAGATGCCGCAAGTTAATGGCGCAATCATAAAACGGCGGGCAAAAATTTTGCGCGAAGCGGGAGATGTAGAATTAAAAAAATATTTACAAACGCAAATTGGTAAAAAAATAAAAGTGATTGTAGAAAAAAATAACATCGCAAAATCGGAGAATTTTTTAGATGTTAAGCTTGTGGAAGAAGAAAATTTGCAAGCGGGCGAGATCTTGAAAATAAAGGTTGCGGGAGTTGAGGGGAATTTTTTAATCGCAGAAAATTTATAATTTATTAAAAAAAAATAAATTGATAATTTCTAGAAAAAATAAAAACAATAAAAACAAAATGGAAAATAAAATTTATACAGAATCAAAATCTTGGCCTTTTGAAGAAGCGCGGCGTATTTATGAAAAAATTGGTGGAAAAACTCCCGCTAAAGGATATGTATTATTCGAGACAGGCTATGGCCCATCTGGGTTGCCGCATATCGGAACTTTTGGTGAAGTGGTGCGAACCGCTTTCGTGCGTCACGCTTTTTCGTGCCTTGCGCCTGAAATTCCTACAAAAATGTTTTGCGTTTCTGATGATATTGACGGCTTGCGCAAAGTGCCAGATAACGTGCCAAATCAAGAGTTAGTGCGCGCTAATTTAGGCAAGCCGCTCACCTCTGTTCCAGATCCGTTTGAAACCCACGAATCTTACGGCCACAACATGAATTCGCGTTTGCGTGCCTTCCTTGATCACTTCGGTTTTGAGTATGAATTTATCAGCGCTACACAAAAATATAAATCGGGCGCCTTCGATAAAACAATGTTGCGCGTGCTCGAAAAATACGACGAAATTATGGCCGTAATGTTGCCAAGTTTAGGCAATGAGCGTCAAGAAACTTACTGCCCGTTCATGCCCATAGATCAAGAGTCGGGCAAGGTTATTGATAAAGGCGTGAAGGGTGTTGATAAGGCAAAAGGCACCGTGATTTATGTTGATGAAAAAGGCGCAGAAAAAGAAGTTCTGGTTACGGGTGGAAATTGCAAATTACAGTGGAAGGTTGACTTCGGAGCCCGCTGGCACACGCTTGACGTTGATTACGAAATTTATGGAAAAGATCATGGCCCTAACGAAAAAATCTATCGTCGCATCTGTGAGATCATGGGTAGCGTGCCTCCGGTTAACTTCACTTACGAAATGTTTTTGAGTGACACTGGTGAAAAAATCTCGAAATCGAAGGGAAATGGCATTTCGGTTGAAGATTGGTTGAGGTATGCGCCGCAAGAGTCTATGGCACTTTACATGTATCAAAAACCGAAAACCGCGAAGCGACTTTACTTCGATGTAATTCCGAAAGCGATGGATGAATATCTTACCTTTATCGCTGCTTATAAAAATGAAGATGCGGCGAAGCGCCTAGAAAATCCCGCTTTCCACGTGCATGCGGGCAAAGTTCCTGAGAATAATTTTAACCTGAATTATTCGTTGCTGCTAAATTTAGCAAGTGCCTGCAACCCAGATAAAGACTCGGTTCTTTGGGGTTTCATTTCGAAATATCAAGAAGGATTAACGCCACAAAATTCTCCGCTTCTTGCGAAAATGGTTCATAGTGCAATCAATTATTATAACGATTTTATCAAGCAGCATAAAAAATATCGCGAGGCCAGCGAATCAGAGAAATTGGCGCTTCGCGAGCTTATTGTTGAGTTAAAAAATTTCCCTGCAGAGCAAGCTCACGATGGTGCTGCATTGCAAAATATTGTTTTTGCGGTTGGCAAAAATCATGGCTATGAAAAAAATATGCGCGATTGGTTTTTGGCGCTTTATCAAATTTTGCTCGGACAAGATCAAGGCCCGCGAATGGGCTCATTTATTGCTCTTTTCGGGATTGAGAATTTTGTAAAAATGACGGAAAAAGCAATTGGATAAATTGTCTTTCTAAAAGATCAGAGCCATCCCTGCGTGGGGATGGCGAGCTATTCATAAGCAGGTAGAAAATATAAATATTAAAAAATGAATCTCGAAAAAAACTTCGCCGCACTAAAGAATTTGCAAAAACCAAAAGCTATAATATTCGATTGGGATAATACTTTGGTAGACACGTGGCCCCTTATTCAGCGCGCTATCAACAGCACAATGGTTGCGATGAATAAAGAAGAATGGAGCTTGAAAAAAGTGAAAGATACGGTTCATAAATCTATGCGCGAATCTTTTCCAGAAATTTTTGGCGATAATTGGCAAAAGGCGGGCGATATTTATAGAAATTCCTATCGCTCAATTCACTTAGATGAGTTAACCTTACTGCCAAGCGCTCTCAAGCTAATCAACAAGTTGTGCGAAAAGAATATTTTGCAGATGATTGTCAGCAATAAAATTGGCGTAACGCTGCGCAAAGAAACAAAAAAACTCAATCTTGCGGATAAATTTTTCTCTATCATCGGCTCGATGGATGCAGATTTTGATAAGCCAAATCGCGCTCCTTTCGATTTAGCTCTCAGCGCTTCGGGCCTTACGGAACAAGATCACATCTGGTTTATTGGCGATACCGTTGCCGATATCGAATGCGCTTACGACACCAATTGTCAGCCAATAATTTTTGGCTATGATAGCGCGGTTTCTAAAACGATTCCTGAGCAATGGTTGAGTGAAGGAAGAAACGGCGAAGGCCCGATTCCGCTATATTTCAAGCATGATGATTTGATTGAGTTGATCGAAAAGTTTTAACGTAAACGCCAAGAAAAATCGACAATTTTAACATTGGGAGAATTAAATTTCTTGAACAGGAGCGGGCGTAATCAGTTTATTTTTTGCCATCCAGCTATTAACTCTATCCTCAACAAGCTCGCGCTTGATTGGCTTCGTGATAAAATCGTCCATTCCAGCATTAAGACATTTTTTCTTATCATCTTCTGTGGCATTAGCGGTGAGCGCAATAATTGTTGTTGGAGCTAATTTATTTTCCTTTTCGATCTTTCGGATCTCTGCCGTTGCTTGATAGCCATCAACAATTGGCATCATGCAATCCATCAAAATCATATCATATTTTATATGCAAAAATTTATTGATTGCCTCTTGGCCGTTTTCCGCAACATCGGCGTCAATGTTTAAGCGCTTCAAAATCATCAGCGCAACTTTAGTATTAACCTCGTTGTCTTCGCATAATAGCACGCGAATTCCATCATTATTTCTTGCTTTATTCGCTTCGATTGTCTGATTTTTTTCGAATGAAAATTCGTCTTTATCATGCTCAATACTAAAAATTTTGAACATCGAGTTAGTAATGCGCGAAGTCTTGATTGGCTTAAGCATAACATGGTTGAACAAGGATAATTTTTCTTGCTCAATATTAAATTTATCTTTGGTTGAAGTCATTAAAACCAGCGGCACATTTTTAAGGTTATCCAGTGATTTAATATGCTCTGCAATCTCTATTCCACTCATCTTAATAGGCTCATTATGGCTAATAAAAATTGCATCGGGATTTTGAAATTTTGCGATTTCTGCAAAAATTATTTTCATCGTATCTTGCGGCGATATTGCAAAAGACGGCACAGTGGTTGCGCTGCATTTAATGCCAATTTCTTCAACTCTTTTAGCGAAGGCATGGCACGCCACAGCATTGCTTTCAACCAAAGCAATCTTTTTACCAATAAGATATTTGAGTTGCGCTGCATTGAGGTCGTCTTGCATTACTCCAGCTGGAGGCAGCAACGATAATGTAAACCAAAAATTAGAGCCTTTGCCAAAATCACTTTCAACGCCAATGCGCCCGTGCATCAGCTCTACCAGCTCTTTGCAAATTGAAAGACCAAGCCCGGTGCCGCCATATTTTCGTGTGGTAGACATGTCGGCCTGCGTAAAGCGCGTGAACATTTTGCCAATTTTTTCTTGCTCAATTCCGATGCCGCTATCTTTAATATTGAAGTTAATGAAATGAGTTTTTTCTTCAATTTTATTCAATTTAATATGAATGAAAACTTGCCCATAAAACGTGAATTTAATCGCGTTATTAATAAGGTTGGTAAGGATTTGTCTAATTCGCCCCGGATCGCCATTGAGATAAATTGGAACATCAGGCTCAATATAGCTTATAACCTCTAAACCCTTGTTATTAGCCGCTTGCGACATTAAATCGGCAACGTCATCAACCAATGTCATTAAATTAAAATCAATACTTTCAAGATCAACTTTGCGTGCTTCAATTTTTGAGAAACTTAAAATATCGTTCAAGATTAGCAGCAGCGCGTCGGCCGAGCGATAAATAACACTAGCCTGATCTAGTTCTTCACTATGCAATCGGCGTGATTCACGCAAGGCTTGACTCATGCCCAAGATACCATTCATCGGTGTGCGCAGCTCATGGCTCATGTTGGATAAAAATTGGCCTTTCACTTTATTTGCTTCTTCTGCATCAATTTTGGCCAATACTAATTCTTTTAAAAATGGCCCAATTTTTAATTTTCTAAATAAATAAAACGCTAATAATAAAGCGAAAGTAATGCCAAAAGATTGAATGATTGTGGTTAAGATTTGAAAGCTGAAATTTTGCAAAACAACTCTTTTATTATATCCTACCAACGTAGTGATGCCATAGTTCGAGCGCCTATAATAGGTTAAATTACAATCTTTAACCGCAAGGGCATTTTTGATAAAATCTTCACGAAAAAGTGCCTTATCTTCAACTACAGATTTTATCAGTTGGTTGCGCTGAAAAATACTTCTATCATAAAGGCCTACATCTTCTGATTGCGCCACTAGATCGTAGTTTTTATCGATCACCACATAGCATAAATCGCTCTCACTTAAGCTATCGCGAATTTTGTGCTGAATACGATCAACGGGAATTTCTGCAAGCAGGGTTCCAATCGGAATGAAGTCATCAGTGTCGATCGACATTGTAACTGGCAGATAATCATAAGAGGTAATATCGCTTTCAAAATGCTGCATCTTGCCAATTTTAAAGCGCCACGGATCGGCAACTGCAGGCGCCACAGGAAAAAAAACCGCAGGATCGCGCGGCTCTTTCAAAATACCTTCCACCGTTGAAACACTAACCTTGCCATTTACATTAACAAATTGAATCGCTAGCCAAGAAGAAATATTTTTCTGCAAAATATCGCGATTTGGCGTTCTCTTTAAAATATTGCGCATCATCACCAAATTATGTTTTGCATCAAAAACCAAGGCTCTATCGCCCACATAATTCAAATAATTATCCACCGCATTCATCATGTTTGTCGAAACTAAATCGATGATGCTGCTTTGCGTTTCAATTTTATTTTTAGTGCTGGCGAAAAAGTTGCGATACATCACATAAGAGTTCATCAATGTCCAGAGCAGCGAAATCACTAGAACCGAATAGATCAAGCCGCTAAAAGATTCATCTAAATTAAGTTTTGATTGCTTGCGGATTCTACTATTTTTTAAGCGCTTCTCGTATCTTCTTAAAATCAGTGGAAAACTTTTTGTGTAGCTCGGATTTATTTTTGTTCGCAGCAAAACTTTGCTTTTGTAATTTTTATTCTCGTTGTGCGTAGAAACATATTTGATTGTCGCGTAATATAAGGGAGCGGTTACAAAAATCCTAAAAAGGCTCCTAGCGAATTTGATATTGTTATAAATAATAAAGGGCAACTTGAGGGGTAGAAAAATAGCGAGGATTTTACCGCGCGGCCTTGTCGTTCTAGAAGGCTTAGGAGTGCGCGCCATAATAGCTGAGATGGCTTCCTTAAATGTCATCCGTCAATTTTATTTGTATCATTTTGAAACATGAGCATCTTGAGAATAATAAGGATTTCTTGATTTGAATCGCTCTAACGGCTTTGCTTTGTGGGCTTTAAAACAAAACCGTTGGCGTCATGTCAAGCTGAGTTTAAAAATTATTAATAATTCAAAGCTTAAATTTTTTAACAAATCAATTTTTAAAATTAGAAATTAATAACACAAATGACAATCATATTTTTTTTGAAAGTGATTCGAAATTTGCAGCCTAAAATTAAACCTAAATATTCGGAGATGAATTTATGATGGCACTACACAAGCTAAGTTCTGTATTTAAAAAAAATCCAATTTCTGCCGCGAGCGCGCGATCTGCAAATGCAAGTAGCGCAATCAGAATAAAAGATCGCAACCAAGTCGCGCTTCCCGAAACTAGCTATGCTTCAGAAGTTGAAGTGAAAGAAAGCGGAGAGGGCGTAAAGGTATTCATCACTGGCGATAGAAATTTATTGAATCAATATTATAAATTGCGAAATGACATCTTTCAAAATGAAAGAGGCTGGACAGGTCATGAATGGTTTGAAAATGATTTTGATAGAAATGCTGGAATTGTGATCGTAGTTAATAATGAAAATCGCGTTATTGGCGGAGCAAGAGTCATGATCTCCTTAAATGGAGGATACCTATCTGACGAAATCCCCGGAACGGAATTTGTTTACAGCAATTTATTTAAAAAAATGAATCTCGATCCTTCAAAAATCTACGGAGAAATTGATGGATTGGTTGTTGCTGCGCCATATCGCAATCGCAATGTTACAGAAAAAATTTTGAAGGCATCAGTAGAGTATTCCTTAAGTTTTAATTGTTCATATTTAGTGGGAATTGCATTTTTAACATATTGCAGAATATATAGATCAGCCTATAAGGCTATCGGCTATCCAAATGCTCACATTGTGAATGATTTTGTTTGGGCAGAATTAGAGGAATATAATTACTCCAAAGATTTTCCAATCGTCAACATAATCAAGCCGTGAGTTTTATTAAATATAATTGAAACATGAAAAAAACGCTGCTAATGATTTCTATAATCTTCTGCTCAATTCCACTCTACACTGAAGCAGCTCCACAAAGCAGCAATGCCAGTTTTTTTAATCCAGATGTATTCTCTCTTGCCAAGAAAAAAGAAAGTTCATTTGACGCCCCATCATCGGTTTATGTTTTATCATCGGAAGATATCAGAAGATCGGGAGTTACCTCAATTCCTGAGGCTTTAAGATTGGTTCCTGGAATACAAGTTGCGAGAATCAGCGGCAACGCATGGGCAATTAGTTCGCGAGGAATGAACCATCAATATGCTAGCAAACTTTTAGTTTTGGTTGATGGATTAACCATATATACGCCAATATTTTCGGGTACTTTTTGGGATAATCAAGATTATGTGCTTGAAGATATTGACAGAGTTGAAGTTATCAGGGGGCCGGGTGGAAGTATCTGGGGGGCGAATGCGATGAATGGTATTATCAATATCATCACTAAAAATTCTGCGCAAACGCAAGGCAGTTATTTATCGCAAACTTTTGGTAATAACGATAAATCAATTAGTGAGGCTAGATATGGTGGCAAAACCGCAAGTCTCGATACATATAGAGTGTATGCAAAGCATGCAGTGAGGGGGTCTTTTACCAAAATGAATGATGGAAGATCTAATGCGGATGGCACCGTAAATAATCATGGCAATGGCAGTAATAACGATGGAATTGTCAGTAGCCGCGCTGGCTTTAAATATGATCTCTCTTCGGTAAAAGATAATGCTATTACGATTAGCAGTGATTTTTTTGACACTAAATCAAATAATTATTTTCAAACTTCGCTCTTTGGAGATTCGACCGATGCCAAAGTTAATACTGGCGGAAATATCGTTTTAAACTGGAATAAGGAGATATCGAAAAAGTCCAACATACTTGTTCAGAGCTATTTTTATTATACCAGAAATAACATTAATGCGGTTGATTTTCATGAGAGAATTGCTGATGTAGATTTCCAGCATTTCTATAATTTTTCAAAAGAAAACCAATTTATTTGGGGGCTTGGATATAAAAATATTCAAGACAAAATCGGCGCAAGTACGGTTGATGCTGGAGCGGGGTCCTTTGTGCCTCTAGAATATTTTCCGAGCACAAGAAATATCGCGATTTATAGCGCTTTCTTGCAAGATAAAATTGGTCTAATTCCAAATGAATTATATCTGACTATCGGTTCAAAATTTGAGCGTAATGATCAGACTGGTTTTGAATATCAGCCGAATGCGCGCTTAGCATATTATCCAACTCGCAATCAAACAGTTTGGGCTGCGGTGTCTAGAGCCATAAGAACTCCAACTCGAGGTGAAGATAGTATTGAAATTAAAGTTGATCCAGCAACCACGGTTACGCGAGGCGCTCCCACTTCCATTGCCGAAACGGTTACGTCATATGAGCTTGGATATAGGGTGAAGCCAACTTATCAAACTTCGATCGATATATCGGCATTTTATAATCAATATTCTCATCTCGGTACATTTGATGCCGACACCACAAACGGCGCGCCAGGAGTGCCAACAGCTTCTAACAGCGGCTATGCTAAAACCTATGGTTTAGAATTTACTGGAAAATGGCAGGCCACAGATTTTTGGAGGCTTGAAGTTGGTTATGATTTTTTAAGTCAAGACATCAGGCTTAATGCTGGAAGCAATGAAAATGATCCTGTGGCTTCTTCTCTCAATGTTGATAAATTAGTTTATTTCCAAAAAGCCTCTCCACGCAATCAATTAAAGCTCCGCTCATTCTTTAATCTTACCCCAAAAGTTGAGCTCGATAGCGCAGTTTATTATGTAGATTCGCTTCCAAGTAGAGATTATATAGAAGCTGGCACGCCAAGCTATATCCGTTGGGATGCCAGAATCGGCTATTTGCCGATAAAAAATATCGATCTAAGTTTTGCCATCCAAAATATTCTTGATGATAGGCATACAGAATTTAGCCCGGGCTTGTTTAATAATAGGATAGAGGTTGGCAGAACTTTCTACGGAAAAATTGCGGTACAATTTTAATTTTTCATCACCATCGAAACCGTGAAAAGCTTAAAGAAGATAATACAAATTCTGAGTATATCGACGCTGTTGGCGCATCTTGTGGCGTTTAAGGCTATAGCGGCTCATGACCCCGAGGTTTCGCAAGCCTTTGCGTCTTTCATTGAAACCATGCATGCAAGCGTGCAAACCGTTAATAAATCCTCGTCAATTTGCATTTATGGCAGCGACGACATCTCTCTGCGCATGCAATCTCAGAACAAATTAGTAGTTATTTTAGATGTTAATACTGCCTCAAAAAAGAACTATTACGGTGAGTGTCGTATTATTTATGTTGCAAAAGATAGCGAAAAATTTGTAAAGTCGTTTATCGAAACTTTAAATCGCTCTGGAGCTTTAACGGTCGCGGCTTTTGACAGTTTCGTTAATGATGGCGGCATGGTTTTCATAGATCTCGGGCGTCGAGATTTCGAGTTAACGGTGAACTCGCAAGCTTTCAAAAAGTCTGGCGTAAAGCTAGATTCCGCAATCACCGCACTTATTATTAATAATAAATCTCGTCAATAACTTATGAGTGAAAAAATAAAAAAAGCCATCGACATTGAGTTTTTAAGAAGCGTTATTGAAGATGATCGTGAATTTGAAAAAGAATTATTCGCAATTTTTATAGAGAATGCCCAGCGCAATATTGTAAAAATGGAAGAGGCGATCAAGAAGGTTGATAATAATGCTTGGTATATGGCGTCTCATGCGTTTAAAGGCGCGGCGGCATCTATTGGAGCATTTGAATTGTCGAAATCTTTAGAATATGCGCAAAGACATCCAGAGGATAATATGGATGAAAAGATGGAGATTTTGCAAAAGATTCGCGATGAATTTAAGTTGGTGTTAGATTTTATTAATGAGGAGTTGGGGGTTGCTTGAGATATAGAGTTTACTTTTTTAAATGAAGCGGGCGAGGGCTCGCTTTTTTTATGGAAGAAAAATATATGATAACGAAAGATGTAAAAGTATTATTACTAAAAACATAAAAAATGAAAAAACGCTTGTTAGAGCAAGAAAAAGTTGGGCGCACGATGCCTTGTTGCTTTGTAGATGAGGGAATGCATGCTTGGAGGATCTATTTATAGATGCAAATAAAAAGTTTTGTTAATATTGCTAAATTAAATCAGATATTTTTTTATTTATTCTTCGCGATATTTTTTATTGTATATTTTTTGTTGCTATTTGCTGCTAATACCGATCTCAGCGCTGGCAAATATGTGCTGTTCATGGATGAGCTGCTAACTTTTGAAGGTGCAGAAAAAATTTATCACTCTACAAATTTACAAGAATTTTATCTTAATGTTGTTGATGGAAAAGATCATCGCTATGGGCGTATCATGTGGAATTTATATGCGCTCACCTCCTATATTCCCTATTTAATTTTTGGCGAAAGTGGACAAATTATCGCTACCAGATTTACACAAGATCTTATTTTATTCGCAGCATATCTTATTTTAGTTTGGAGTTTTCTCAAAAGCTTTTATCTCAGAATTGCTGCTTTTGCAATTTTATTGTGCCTGCCTTCCACGCCATATTACTCCTCAATGCCAAAGCCAGAGCCAATCCAACTCTTGTTCCTTGCTTTATTTTTAATGTTTGTTTTGCGCGATGGATTTCAAAAAAGTAGAAAATGGATTTTTTTAGGAATCGCATTTGGGGCAAAAATTTCTATATTACCTTATGTTTTATGCTTGTTCTTATTGAATTTATTGAATTTTTCTTTTCCACAAGAGATAAAAAATGCTGTAAAAAACAGCGCAAAGAATTTTGGGTTTTTCTTTTTAGGTTTAATAATTGCGGTGCCAGTTTTTTTACGTGGACATGTTGCAATTTATATAAAATCAACCTTCAAAAACACTGGGCATGGCAGCGACGATGCTTCCATTAACGTTATAAGCTGGATAAAATTTTTGCATGATGATTATTTCTATCCAATATTTTGGCTGATTATTTTGATAGTGGCTATGTTGGCGATTTATTATTGCTATAAATTTTCTAAAATTAGAAATTTAAATTTTCTAAAAGACGAAAAATTATCTTTATTATTGGTTGGAAGCTTTAGTTTATTTTTGCCAATAATTTTAAAAACGCATAGGCTTTGGGGCTTTTATTTGCACATTGCGGCGGCGTTATTATTTTTGGCACTTTTTGTGATGATTGAGGAAACAATTAAATTTGGAACAGGGCAATTGCAAAATAAAATTAAGGCGCAGTTTCTAGCTTTATTTTATTCCATTTTACTGTTTGTTGTTTTTGTAAATTTTTCAATTCATAGTTTCAATAAATATCTAGAATTGGCGCGACGCACTGATACCGCAGGCTATCAAGAGCAAAAGCGTGAACATGATTTTCTAAAAAAATTTTTACTACAAACTCATCAAGATAAAGATAGGGTAATCAGCGTCTTAATGGATCTATCGCTTTTTACAATTAACTCTTCAGATGATTATAAAATAGCGCCAATATTCTCTCCAATGCGTCAGTGGGACGAGAATTATGATGTGGTAATTATTTATAAAAATTCTCTAGATTTTGAATCTATCAAAGAAACAAATGAACAATATAATGAATATTTGCAGGCGCGCAAAACATATTTAGAGCATGTTATTTTGGGTGGCAAAAAATGTTTGCAAGAGTTATGTTATGTTGAATATACGGGCCATTCCTTAGATAAGGTTAAAATTTTTATGAAACAAAAATGATAAAAAAAGCTTCAATAGAATTTATCAAATTTTGTGTAGTTGGCGTGGTTTCAACATTGGTTAATTATGGCATTTTTTATGCAGCGCTTAACTTTCTAGCTTTTCATTACTTGATTGCTTCTGTTCTAGGATTTATTTCTGGCCTTGTAATTGGCTACCCTATTAACAAATGTTGGACATTCTCTAGTAAGAATAGCTCAAAAACTCACATCTATCCATATCTTGTCACATATTTAGTCTCGCTGATTTTAAGTTTAATTTTCTTAAAAATAGCCGTAGAATATTGTGGAATAGCCCCAGAAATAGCTAATATTTTAGCTATTATATTAACCACTTGCACAAATTTTATTGGTACAAAATTTTTTGTTTTTAAAGCTGTATGAACATTATTTCTCACAGAATTAACACGATTGCGCAATTACAAAATGTACCAAAAAACTTTGGCATAGAACTCGATGTTCGCTATCACGAAGATGAGTTGGTGCTGCATCACGATCCTTTCGCTCATCATAAAAACGACCCACAAAATTTTCGTGAATTTCTTTCTGCTTATAATTGCAGTGGTCCAATGATCCTAAATATCAAAACCGAAGGCGTTGAAAAAAGATGTATTGAATTGATGAATGAATTTAAAATTACAAATTGGTTTTTCCTCGATTTATCGATGCCATATTTTGTGAAATATGCTAAAGAAGGCTCTATTCAAGGCTTTGGCCCCGATAATTTAGCAGTAAGATTCTCTGAAGCCGAGCCACTTGAATATGCCATAAGTTTTGCTGGTAAAGCGCGCTGGGTTTGGGTTGATTGCTTTACAAAATTACCAATTGATGATGTAATTTATAGAGAATTGCAGCAGGCAGGGTTTAAGATTTGCCTAGTTTCTCCAGAGTTGCAGGGTCATTCTGCCGAAAGAAT
Organism: Rickettsia typhi; assembly: GCA_945872855.1. Taxonomy (GTDB): domain Bacteria; phylum Pseudomonadota; class Alphaproteobacteria; order Rickettsiales; family UBA1997; genus CAMCFD01. The sequence goes on from CAMCAW010000005.1 coordinate 35,215, forward strand.
CTCTGAATTCAGGGTGCAGTTAGCAGGAAAGGAAATTGATGCAGTCTGTACAAAATATGCAAATTTGTGGTTGGAGTAATATTTTTGTGATTAAAGTATATAGCGAGAAAATGAATAAAAATATTTTTAGTGATTTAATAAAATCAAAATTGTTTTGGCTTGGATTTTCCATTAAAATTTTTTGTGCAGCAATTTTTGCATCAAAATTTTTAAGTGATTTATTTCTGCCTTTTATTGATTTTTATGTTGGCTCATCTTTTGCGAATCCTTACGAGCATTTTGCTGTAGAGGGTAGGAGTAACATGTTTCCTTATCCATCTTTAATGCTTTGGATATTATCTGCGCCCTATTTTCTCTATATTCATATTGCAGAATTATCGGTTTTTTTAGCAATATTTTCTCTTAAAATTTCTTTAATTATTGCCGATTTTGTAATTCTAATAATTTTGCTGCAATGGCTTAAGGGTAGGGTGCGTGAGGTGATATTATTTTATTGGCTCTCTCCTGTTTTAATTTATATTAGCTATATTCACGGTCAGCTTGACGCTATTCCGATCGCCATTTTATTTACAGCTCTTTATTTTTTATTCAAAGAAAAATTTATTGCCGCCGCTATTTTTCTGGCATTGGCTATTTCTTGCAAAACTCATATCATAATTGCGCTGCCATTCTTTTTGGTTTATCTATTTTTGCGACATTTAAAGGTTGCTAATATTCTTGCTTTTGTCGCGGCTGTTGTTGTTATATTTATAGCCATAAATGCTCATTATCTAAGCTCTCAAGGCTTTATCGCAACGGTGTTGATGAATAGCGAGCAAGGCAAAATATTCGATTCATTTTATCAGCTTAATCACAATTTATTTTTCTTTTTTATACCAGCTGCCTATTTATTGCTTTTGGCAAAATCTCTTTCAATTAAGGGCTATAATCGCGATATTTTTATCATGTTTTTGGGATTTGGTTTTGGCGTGATAAATATTTTTATACCACCAATGCAAGGTTGGTATTATTGGATTATTCCGTTTTTGACTTATTTTTATATCAAGCAAAAAAATGCTCCGATTTACCTGTTTTTATTTTTGCAAATATCCTACATCGCTTATTTTGCAGCGATAAAAAATTCTGATTTTTTTCAGGTTTTTCAATTTATTTCTCCACAAATTTCAAGCCTACCTAATCTTTATGAGGCCTTGGCGCAAGCCGGTTTCAACAGTGATCAATTGGTTAGTATTGTATTCACAATTTTACAAACCGCGCTAATACTTAATTGTTTCTGGATTTATCGCGATGGCATTAATAATTACTTAAAGCACAAGTTATCTTCGCAGCCATATCTAATTGGAATTTCTGGCGATTCTGGAGCTGGCAAAACCACTTTGGTTGAGGGTTTGTCCAATATTTTTGGTGGAAAAAATATTGCCACAATTTGTGGTGATGATATGCATAAATGGGAACGGGGCCATGATAAATGGCAAGATTTTACGCACCTAAACCCAAGTGCCAACAGCATTCACGGCGAAATATCATTTTTGCAGTCCCTAAAAAATGGACAAAAAATCATGCGAAAACTTTATGATCATGGGCAAGGAAAGTTTACCAAGCCTAGAGAAATAAGGACCAATAGAATCGTAATTTTTGAAGGCCTACATAGTTTTTATATTGAGGCGGTAAGAAAAATTTTTGATGTTAAAATATTTATCAAGCCAGAAGAGAGATTGCGCTTACATTGGAAAATCACTAGAGATCAAGCCAAGCGCGGTTATTCGAGAGAAAAAATTGTAGAGCAGTTAAAAAAGCGCGAAGAAGATTCTTATAAATTTATCGCCTCACAAGAAAAATTTTCTGATATTAAAATTGAAATTTTTCCTACTCATGAAATTCGAAATATTGGCGATGTAAATGAGAAAATAAATTTAAAAACCAAAATAATATTTTCTAATAATATCGATGTTGAGCCCTTTATTAACGCCACTTCTAAGATTGAGTCATTAAATATTGTGCATGCCTATGGTGATCGTGGCGAGCAATCTCTTGAGATCTCCGGATTGGCTAATATAAAGGATCTGGAGCATTGTGGTAATGACTTATTGTCTTATGATTTTGACGAAATTAATTTTTCTCAACCGAAATGGATAGCTGATATTGCTGGAGTCATACAAGTTTTCTTAGCATTTTATATCATTAAAACTGAACTAAAAAATAAATGAAGCAAGAAATTAAAAATTTAATAGAAATATCTCATAAAATTGGCTCTAGGCTTGATTATGTGCAAGGTGGCGGCGGCAATATTTCGGTTAAAATTTCTAGCGATTTAATGGCGATAAAAGCCTCGGGATATGAACTAAAAAATCTTAGTGAAAATGATGGATTTGCTTTTGTAAATTATCAGAAAATTTCTAATGAAATAACTAAATTTTGTGCTGAGAAAAACGGTGATGATCAAGTTTTTTCTGCTGCAGTAAAATCATTGACGCTTAATATTGATAATTACCCAAACCTTCGCCCATCAATGGAGACGGGATTCCATTCGCTTATTCCATTTCAATATGTGGCGCACACCCATTCTGTTTATGGTAATGTTTTAGCTTGCGCGAAAGAAGGTGAAAAAATTATACAAAAACTATTTCCGCAAAGTTTATTTGTAGAATACAGCAATCCGGGATGGCAGGTTACGGCAGCTATTTCAGAGGCTTTGCAGCGAAATTCGCGGCAAGAAAAATATCTGCCAAAAATTATTTTATTGCAAAATCACGGATTAATTATCTCTGCGAATGATGTTGATGAGGTTTTTGATTTGCATGAAGAGGTAAATCAAAAAATTAAATCTTATTTAAATTTAGAAAGTTTTGACCTCAATAAAATCAAGCTTCGAGAGCAAGGTTTTATGACAAAACATATTTTATTTCCAGATCAAATTGTTTATGGGCTATTTGCAGAAATTGCCGAAAGTGAAATTGGGATTCACACTTTTTTAGCATATTCATATATTTTGCAAGCTATTGAGAGAGCTGCTTTAACACCACTTTTCTTGCAGCAAAAAGATATTGATTTTGTCGCTAATATGGAAAGTGAAAAATATCGTCGTGAGGTGGCTAAAAAATGAAAATAATAATACCGATGTCTGGTCTTGGTTCGCGCTTTGTAGCCGCTGGTTACAAGGATCCAAAGCCATTAATTAAAGTTCATAATAAGCCAATAATTGAGTGGGTTATTAAAATGCTTCCCGACGATGTTGGCGAAAAAAATGAGTTTATTTTTATTTGCCGCAAAGAGCATGTTGAAAATACTAACATCGTTGCAGAGCTAGAGCGCATTAGGCCTGATGCCAAAATTATTGCGATTGAAAATCATAAAAGAGGCCCAGTTTATGCGGTTTCACTGGTTTTTAATGAAATCAAGAATGATGAGCCAATTCTCATCAGCTATTGCGATTATTACATGCATTGGAATTTTCTCGATTTTAAAAAAGCAGTTTTACAAAAAAATATTGATGGCGCAGTGCCTTGCTATACGGGCTTTCATCCGCATCTGATCCCGCAAAAAAATTTATATGCAGGTTGTTTTGTTGATGATAAAAAATTCTTGCTAGAGATTCGCGAGAAATTTTCTTTTGAAAAGGATAAAAGCAAAGGATTTAATTCTCCGGGGGCTTATTTTTTTAAAAATGGCGAGATATTAAAAAAATATTTTCAAATGGCGTTGGATGAGGATTTGAGCCTTAATAACGAATATTATGTGAGCTTGGTTTATCAGTTAATGCTGCGCGATAAATTGAATATCCTAGTGCATGATAAAATCGATTATTTTTGTCAATGGGGCACACCAGAAGATTTGCAAGAATATCTTTTTTGGGTGGCGCAAATCAAAAATTGGAGCAATGCCACAAATAATAAAATGCTATGAACATACTAATTCCAATGGCTGGCGCTGGTAGTCGCTTTGTGCAAGAGGGCTATAAAATACACAAGCCAGCAATTCCTACGATTGATCGCAGAAGCGGTAAAGAGATTCCTATGGTAGTGGCTGCAACCCTAGACTTACCTAGTGCCAATTACGATTCTTGCCAAAAAACTAACAACATAATTTATGTTGATCGAGATTTTCATCAAAAAGATGGCGTTGAAAGTGAAATAAAGAAATTTATTCCCCAAGCAAAATTTATCACAATTAATTATTTAACGGAAGGTCAAGCAAGTACGTGTTTATTGGCCAAAGAGCTTATTGATAATGATGAAGAATTATTAATTGCAGGATGTGATAACGGCATGGTTTTTGATGAGAAAAAATTTGCCACAATGCGCAAAAGTTCTGATGTTTTGGTTTTTACTTATCGTAATAATGAAGCGGTTTTAGAAAACCCAGCAGCCTATGGCTGGATTGGCGTTGACGCAGAAAATAAAGTTACAAAAGTTTCAGTAAAAAAACCGATTAGCGATAATCCGTTAAAAGACCATGCAATTGTTGCAACTTTCTGGTTTAAAAAAGGCTGTGATTTTGTGCGTGCGACAAAAAAAATGATCGCGCAAAATGATCGTATAAACGGTGAATTTTATGTTGATCTCGTTATTAAATATTGTGTCGAGCTTGGCCTAGAAACTAAAGCTTTTGAAATAGATCGTTATATAGGTTGGGGCACGCCAAAAGATTATGAAAATTATCAAAAAACATTTAAATATTGGGAGGGCTTTGTCGATGTCGAAAAATTATAAATTATCAATTGTTATTCCATGCTATAATGAAGCAAAAAATATTCCGCTAATTGCTGAAAAATTTTCACAGGCAATCAATCGCGATGATATAGAAATTATTCTTGTAAATAATGGCTCGCAAGACAACAGCCAGGCGGTTATTGATGACGTGATGATGCTTTATAAATTTTTAAAAACTCACAAAGTTGAAGTAAATCAAGGTTATGGTTTTGGAATTTTATCTGGTTTAAAGGTGGCAAGTGGTGAATTTATTGGCTGGACGCATGCCGATATGCAAACTGATCCAAAGGACACATTGCGCGCCCTTGAGATCATTGAGCAAAATGGTTTAGTAAAAAATATTTATGTCAAAGGAAGTCGTAAGGGGAGGGCGATGTTTGATAATTTTTTTACGATTGGAATGTCGATTTTTGAAACTTTGCTAATGGGTGTGAGTCTTTGGGAAGTCAATGCTCAGCCAAATATTTTTCACAAAAGTTTTTTCACAAAATGGCAAAATCCACCACATGATTTTGCGCTCGATCTATATGTTTATTATTTGGCAAAAAAAAGTAATTTGAAAATTATTAGATTTCCGGTATTGTTTCCGCCTAGAATTCATGGCACTTCAAGCTGGAATAATTCTTTTGGAGATAAGTGGAAATTTATTAAAAGAACGGTTAAATTTAGTGTTGTTCTAAAGAAAAGTTTTTAGCTTTTTGGCTTCGTGGTAAAATTTTATCCACTAAAAAGTTGGTTGAAGCTCAAGAAGAGTTTTTGGTCTAGCTGCATTTTAAATCAACTTAGTTTGAAATTGTTGGCAAGTTTTTTCTGATTTTTAAAGTCTCGCGGTTTACTTATACATAAATTTATTTTGATAAGAAAGATAAGTAAAGTCACTCACCCAAACTTGATTTGGCTGATTTATCGCAAGTTCTAAAATCAAATTTTTAGCCGAGTTTTTTGGAAATTTATTCTTTTTAATTCTTGGCCTTTTTCTTGATTTTTTAGCCTTAATATTAAACAGCTTCATAACCCTTAGAACCCGCTTCTTATTGATTCCAAGAGCTAAAGCAATTCTTCTATGTCCATAAGATTTATGCTCAAACAAAATTGCTTCGATTTGCTGCTTTAAAATTAAATCTTTTGCTGGAAGTTTTGGTTTGCAATAAAGGCAACTACGCGAAACCGCAACTTGGCTGCAAGCAACAGATTTGCCGATTGCAGCCTTGTTTGAAGATGAGAAATAATCCACAAGAACCTCGCGCTTATTTCTTTTTTCCCCCAATACGGCTTTCGGCAACTAAAGAACCGATAATTGAAATTAACGCTTCGTTTTCTCGTTTGAGCTTCGCTAATTCAAGAACGGCTTGATGCTGGTTGGCTTTGAGTAGATTGTAAATTATTTTTGGATCAACTTTATATTCTCAAGCTAGATCAGTTGCGCGCTCGCCTTTGTCGGTACGCGTTTGATGATGCCTTGTTTTTGAGTTTCTGTTAAGCTTGGAATTCCTCTTAGCATATGATTTTTTACTTAAATTTGATTGATAAAATTTAGTGCATTTAAAACAAGTTTTAAATGTGACTTTTTGATCAATTTATGAAGGGAGAGGGTGTATTAAATTTGGGGTACCTTACCATTTTTTATTTCGAAAAAACGATTCTAGATTCATTATTAGTTTAAATTTTTTGCGACAACCTCTTCTAGCCTTTGCCTAAAACTCTTTTTAACCAAAAACCTCAACTCTTTTTTAACCTTCGCGTTATTAATTGCGTAACGATAATCATGTCCTTTTCTATCTTCAACAAATTTTATTTGCGACGCATAAGAAAGTTTGTTAGCTCTAGGGTGAATCTTATCTAAAATTTCACAAATTAATTTAGCAATATCGATATTTCTAATTTCCATTTCTCCACCAAAGCAATAAGTTGCGTTAACCTCGCCCTTCGCAAGCGCTAGAGCGATACCGTCGCAATGATCTTCAACATAAATCCAATCACGAATATTTTTACCATTGCCATAAATTGGAATATCCTTCCCGCTTAGAGCCGAGCGGATTATGGTAGGAATTAATTTTTCACTATGCTGATTCGCGCCAAAATTATTTGAACAATTTGTGATAATTGTTGGCAATTTATAAGTTTCATACCAAGCGCGCACCAAGTGATCTGAAGCCGCTTTAGAAGCGGAATAAGGCGAGTTTGGCTGATAACGACTTTCTTCAGTAAAAGCTGGATCGCCTTCTTTTAGAGAACCAAAAACTTCATCAGTTGAGACATGTAAAAAACGGAAATTTTCTTTTTTCTCGCCAGTTAATTCTTGATAATATTTTAGCGACGCTTGCAGCAAACTAAAAGTTCCGTTGATGTTTGTAGTAATAAAAACTTCCGCACCTGTAATTTGGAGATTAATTTTTCTTTTCTACAATTAAGCTTTTCGCCATTGTAACGAATTCAGTCAGCGACATAACCTTCTGCCCCTCTTCGCCTATTTTTCGCACCGCCACCGAACCATCGGCCGCTTCATTCTTCCCTACAGCCAAAATAAACGGCACTTTTTTTAGCGAATGTTCGCGCACTTTCGCGTTGATTTTTTCTGCCGCTAAATCTGCTTCCACTCTGAACCCATGCGCTTTTAATTCGGCGATAATTGTTCTGGCATAATCGTCGGAATCGTTGGTAATTGTGGCTACAACCATTTGTACGGGGGCTAGCCATAATGGGAATCTGCCAGCGCAATTTTCGATTAAGATGCCGATGAATCGCTCGAAAGTTCCGAGGATTGCGCGGTGCAGCATTACGGGGCGCTGCTTAGAGCCGTCTGCTGCGATGTAACTTGCATCTAGGCGTTCGGGCAGAATGAAATCTACTTGAAGTGTACCACATTGCCATTCGCGACCAATGGCGTCGACCAGTGTGAATTCTAGCTTGGGGCCGTAGAAGGCGCCTTCGCCTTCGTTGATTTCGCAGTTGAGGTTGGCAACTTTTACGGCTGAGGCGAGGGCGGCTTCAGCCTTGTCCCACGTGGCATCAGAGCCTGCGCGTTTTTCGGGGCGAGTGGAGAATTTTACCTTTACGTCGTTGAAGCCAAAGTCGCGATATACTGTTTTTAAAAGCTCGCAGAAGGCCACGGTTTCTGAGTTGATCTGGCTTTCTTCGCAAAAAATATGGGCGTCGTCTTGTGTGAAACTGCGCACACGCATGATTCCGTGCAAAGATCCCGAAGACTCGTTGCGATGACAGCAGCCAAATTCGGCCATGCGCAACGGCAATTGGCGATAAGATTTTAGTTCTTGATTAAAAATTTGAATATGCGCTGGACAGTTCATCGGCTTGATCGCGAAGGTTTTTTCTTCGGTCTCGCAAACAAACATATTCTCGCGAAATTTTTCCCAGTGACCAGATTTTTCCCACAAAACTTTATCAATCATTTGCGGCGTTTTCACCTCAACATAACCGTGATTTTCTAATTTGTCGCGAATGTATTTTTCGATTTCGCGATAAATAATATAGCCGCGAGGGTGCCAAAACACTGAGCCCACAGCCTCTTCTTGAATATGAAATAAATCTAACTCGCGGCCTAATTTGCGATGATCGCGCTTTGCCGCTTCTTCAAGCAGGTGCAAATAATTATCGAGCGCTTCCTTACTCTCCCAAGCGGTGCCGTAAATTCTTTGCAGCATCTCATTGTTAGAATCGCCGCGCCAGTAGGCTCCAGCGAGTTTCATCAGTTTAAAATGTTTAACGTGAGAGGTTGAGGGAGCATGCGGGCCGCGGCACAAATCAACAAACGCGCCTTGACGATAAAGCGAAATATCTTCGTTAGAAGGAATTGAAGCGATAATTTCTGCTTTATATTTTTCACCGATTGATTGAAAAAATTTCACGGCGTCATCACGCTTCCAAACCTCGCGCACCAAGGCTTCGTCGCGCCTTGCAATTTCGCGCATTTTATTTTCGATTTTTTCTAAATCTTCTAGAGCGAACGGTTGCGGGCGCGCGAAGTCGTAGTAGAAGCCGTTTTCAATTGCGGGCCCGATAGTAACTTGGGTTTCAGGAAAAAGCTCCTTCACCGCTTCGGCCATAAGGTGCGCGGCATCGTGACGAATAATTTCTAACGCATTGGCACCAGATTTTGGCGTGATGATTTCGATTGCAGAATCGGCATCAATGGCGCGAGAAAGATCGCGCAATTCGCCATTCACTTTAATTGCCAAGGCAGATTTGGCGAGGCTTAGCGAGATTGCTTTGGCAATTTCTGCACCAGAAATTCCGCGTGCGAAATTTTTTGCAGCACCATCGGGAAAAGTAATTTTAATTTCTGCGGACATCGGAATAAATTATTTTTTATATTGAAAATTGAGCTTCAACTTATAGTTTGTCAGCTTCATTTAAAGATCGCGAGAGGATAATTTAGAATTCGTAATTCACAATTAATTACTTGCGTCTTAAGTTAGGGTTATTCAAAAAATGGGGCTATAGCGCAGTTGGTAGCGCGCTTGCATGGCATGCAAGAGGTCTCGAGTTCGAATCTCGATAGCTCCGCCAAAATCCTATTGCAAACCAAGTCTCCCGTAGGTTTCTGCAATTTTTACTACCCCCTTCAAAGCCCTGTGTTTGCCGCATCTCCCAGCTTTTTGATTTTCATTTCATCCGCACTTTCTGCTCTCCGAAAATTCCAAATTTTGCTGATTTTTTAACATTTCTCTCTCCGTTTCTCCGTTTCAACTGCACTTTAGAGAAAAAGGTAAAGTTCGATAAACACTGGTTCCGCAGGTTTTTCCTCTAACTTTGTCATTGTTTAGCTCGAGTGGTATTTTTGGCTTTTTTGCAAACTGGTCACTGTATTTGCTGTTGTTATTTTTTCGCTTCTTTCAACTTGATAGACGTTTCTTTTAAGGTAAGATAAACACTGTGTGGAGCCTTCTATTTACTGGGTTTGCACGGTTTTTATTTATCAATCTTTTAAGAGTTTTATGTCAGATAAGAATAATCCTGAGAACAAAATTGGATATTATTTTTTGCGAATTTCAGCAGAGAGATTTTCTTCAGATTTGTATAATTTTTCCAAAGAAATTTACAGTTTTTCCGATGAGCAGCTTTATGCCATAGTTTCCTTTTGCGATCACATCAAGGATAACGTGGCGAATGTAAAAAAGGAGCTGGAAAGAAGATTGGACAGCAAACAATAATTTTTAACTAACAGATTACCAAATTTTAATCCACGATATAGCCAGCAGAATAGCTCTCCCACGAAGTAGATGTTTTAGCAAAAAAGAAATAAAGAAAGTTTCGCAACCATAACAAAATTCGATCTAAAAATCAGATTCAGAGATTTTTTAAAATCCCCATTTCTCTTCTTGTTCTTGCCACAGATCAGGCATTTCTTTGATGACGATATCTTGTAGTTTTAGCGTTCTTGGCTGAGTGCCGCTCAAAATCCTTTCAACAATTTTTGGTGATAAAAAATTCAGATTAAAAATCCTGCTCACATAGGAAGAGTTAACTTTTTCCTTCTCAGCAATTTCAGCTAAAGAGGAAGCTCGCTCCTCATCAAGCATAATTTTCCACTTATGGGCTCTGGCAATTGACTTGATGATCTTCTCATCAAAACACTTCTGACACTCATCTCTGCTGATATTCTTAGGCATGATTACCATTGCAGTTCCACCTCGTTTTTTTATTTCCATTGGCACAAATATATTGATGGTTTCTTCGTTGGCAATTGCGATATTTTGCTTCATATTATGCGGTCAGTTCAGTTGATAATGAGTGTAGCCCTTCTTTAAAAATTCTGATGTTGATCCCGTTGGGATTGATGGTGATATCCTTGACTAAAAGGCTGATGATTCTGGCTTGTTCAATTGGGAATAATTCATCCCAGACTTTTTCGATTTGTTTGAAAGAATTGATAACAACACTTTCCTGAAGATTGCCTTTTGATTGGCTAATTGTGTGAACGATGAATTCCGGTTTTTTGAGCAAATTCAAAATTTGACTTGTGACTAAATTTTCTGCTTCCGAGGCTGATAATCTTGCAATTGTACAGGAATCATTATTGCCAACTGCCTTGGATGAGCAAAGGTAATAGCGGTATCTTTTACCATTTTTAATCGTGTAAGTCGGGATCATTTTGCTACCACAAACTCCGCAATTTATTAATCCCTTTAGAAGCGGCGCTGCAGTTATTCTGGAAACTGGAATCGATGGTTTATTATCCTGATTTTTGCTCAAAATATCTTTTATTTTTTGCCAAATATCATCGGCAATAATTGCCTTATGCTGCCCATCATAAAGCTGATTTTTGTGCTTAATTTTTCCTGCATAAATTGGATTTTCTAAAATTCTCCTAACATTCTTTTTGTTAAACTTCTGACCTTGCTGCAATTTGCCACTAGCAGAAATCCAAGTTTTAGTGGTAAAGCCAGATTTATTTAACTCTCTGGCAGTTTCGGTGACTGATTGGTTTTCTATAAAATTTTGAAATAAAATTCGAACAATCTTCGCTTCAGCTTCATTGATGACGAGTTTTCTGTCGTTGATATCATAGCCAAGCGAAGGATTTCCACCCATCCACATTCCCTTCTTTTTTGAGGCGTCAACCTTGTCGCGAATTCTCTCGCCAGTTAGTTCTCGTTCATATTGAGCAAAGCTGAGCATTACATTGAGCATCAATCTTCCAACCGAATCATCAGTGGTAAAATTTTGAGTAACCGATGCAAAGCTGACTTTTTTCTGATCAAAAAGTTCGATGATTTTTTGGAAATCAAAAAGCGATCTGCTTAAGCGGTCAATTTTGTAAATGACCACGCAATCGATTTTGTTTTCTTCAATATCGCGAAAGAGTCGCTTTAGCGCTGGCCTCTCAAGAGTGCCTCCGGAAAATCCTCCATCATCGTAATGATCATCAACCAGAACCCATCCCTTTCCAACTTGTGAGGCGATAAAATTTTCGCCGGAAAGTCTTTGCGCGTCAATTGAGTTAAATTCCTGTTCCAGACCATCTTCGTTGGATTTTCTGGTATAAATGGCGCAGCGGATTTTTGGTTTTGTAGCAAGATTTTCAGTCATGATTTTAATTTAAAAAATTTAGGACCGTTCCATTTGGTGCCGGTAATCTTTCCCGCTATTGAAGAAAGGCTTTTGAATTTTTGTCCCTGATATTCAAAGCAGTCTTTTAGTACTTCGACCTCATGTATCACTCCACCCCATTCACGACAAATTTTAGTCCCAGCTATCAGGTCACTATGATGCCTTAAGGTGTTGATGGAGATGCCTCCTGCGATTTTTAATAATTTTGCTCTGGTTTCTTCACCTAAGCTTCCGAAGGATAACTCTTGTAAGCGATACGCGACTCTCGGTCGCAAATATTCTTTGTTCGCATTAGCAGCACATTTTTTTGGCATAATCTCATTGTAGATTTGCCTAATTTCAGCAGCAGATTTGCTTTCTAATTCGATGACTTGGCGGATAATAGTTTTGCTCATAACATAGCTTGTTGATTGAGGTTAGAATCAATGCTATGAAGGCTTGGGAATGATTTGTTATCAAGTAGAATCCGACAATTTTGACTTCTTTCTTTGACCTCAAGGCGGTAAATGCCAGTGCTTAAGATTTTGCCGATTTCTTGTAGTCTTTTATGAGAGGAATTTGGTATTTTTGAATCATCAGTTTGTGTTTTCATGATAGGCAACTTTTGGTTAGCGGATTAATTCCGCTAATTAATCGAAAAAGCTGCTAAAGCACAATATGCCTGCTTTTGTCCTCGTTGCTCCACTTTACTCCCATCAATAAAAAATGTGAGTTTTGTTCTTTTTTAGACGCAAAATGAGATGATTATCAAAAAACCGCGCAAAAAGATTTACAAAAAACAAAAAGCGATGATAATTTCTACGAAATTTCTGAGCTCTTGTATTTTTTTTGGCTAACACCAGTAAGCGGTAAGTAAGATGATCTTTTAGCTAAATTTTTAGCCTTCATCGGCAACAAGTGGCTCTTTCCTCAACCGAGAGCTAGATTGCCTATGCAAACAAAAATAAAGAAGTTAATTCGCAGTACCCCAGAAGAAGATTTAAAGCCCTTCCTTGATCAATATGAGCTGAATTTGCCGGAAGATTTTAAGTGGCAAAATGGTAGCAGGAAATATCACGCCCAACTTTTCAATTCGATTTGGAATATCAGCGATGAGGAAATAAAAACTCGTCTCTTTGAAGTTATCGAGCGCATTCATGAAATGATTGACGAGCTTGGACAGACAAACCTTCTAGCGCGAACAGCAATTACAAGTAACGACAATTTTTTGAGTTTAAAAAGCGAACATTCCCGCTGCATTTGGGCGCTGCAAAATCATCCGCAAGAATTTGAAAAAGCTGAATATTGCGCCTCGCTTGATTACAAAAGAAAATCTCGCGAATGGAGTTCCTTTGTAGCACCTAAGGAAATGGAAATTCACAACAGCAAAGAGCATCTAGAAGAATTTAAGCAGGTGGTGCTTGAGTGCTTTAACATCAGCAAAAAAATTAAAGTTGAAATTTTTGAGCGCATCAAAACCGATCATACCGACAAGGAAATCGCCATCTTCCAGCTAATCGCCTATCATGACGGATTGCACAAATCACTTCAAACTTTTGAAAAAGAAGAAGTCGTCACCAAATTTTATCCAACAGTAAATGAATTTTCAATCAGCTACGAACCCCACACCGGAATCGTTGAGGTTGTTTCTGATTGCAAAGAAAATCGCGGCAAACTTGCCAAAGCATTCGTTAACACTTTTCTAAAAGCTGAAGATGAAGTTGATGAAATCCCGATCAAAAAATTTGATCTTTCAATGTTGAAGGTTCCTTACAATTTCATGAAAGATGTTGATCCGGCTGATTTGATTGACGATGTAAAAGTAACGCTACTCAAACTGCAGCCCCTCGATAGCAGAAACTCCACAACGCTTGAAGCGCTTTTTAGAGACCGCCGCTCTATTTACTCTTTGGCGCAAGATTGGTATGCTCAGTATAATCCGCTTCATGGCTCCTTTACTATCAAGAGAGCCAGACTTTCGATTAAATTTAAACCAACGGATAAAAATCCGCGCGGAAAACTTTTACATGTTAACATCACTGATCCAAATGGATGCAACTTGAAAGACCGGTCAGAAAGAGAAAAGATGATAGGAAATAAATATTTAGAAAAATGGGGTTTAATGGAAAGAATCTGACGCCGCAAATATGCAAATTGTTGATGGAGATAGTTGAGCAAAAAAATCCTAATATTTCTCACTCAGTTTTATTTTCAGAATTCGGTAAAGATGTAGCAAAATTTCTAATTGATCAAAACTATTTAACTCAAGGCGAAAGCCTTGAAAGCTACTGGCTTGGTAGTGAAGACAAAGATGTTTATGTTGAATGGAATGAAAAACTTAAATCATTCGCCTATGTGTCATCTAGCGGAAAATTTGTCGCGGTAAAAGAAGATGATCTCAAAACCTATGATGCAAATTTTGAAAAGATTGTCAGCTTTTTAGCAAAAGAATTTGATGTTTCTGAAAGCAGCAAAACCAAGCAAAATCAGCATCTTGAAGGATTGTTATTTTTTGTCGGTGAAGCGCGAATAAACAAAAAGAAAGTCGCAGTATTTTTTGCTCGCAGACTTAATGACAATGAAGTTCTTAAAAAAGTTGAAGAATTTTTTATCAAACCAACATCCTCTCTGACCAAGTTAATTCTTACTTCGTCAAATCATCTCTCTCCTGAATCTCTCAAAAATAAATCCAAAATTATTTCAATTCCAAAACTGCTTGGACTGGCTAACAACAAGGCTTTGTTCAATATGGATTATGTTGCCAATGTAATTTTCGGAATTGGTAGCGATGAAGCAAAACCTGATGTTTATTGCACTGAAGACGCCAGCACTCTTTTTATTGGTGATAAAAGTTGGAGCATCAAAGGCGACAAGCAGCGTCAGATCATTAAGCTCATGTGTGATCATTACCTTGAAAATCCTGATAAAAAAATCAGATGGCCGGATTTATTAAACGATGCCGACATCGAAACATCTTCACGATTTAGAGATTTTTTTAAATACAGCGCCGTACTGGAAGCTATAAATCATCAAAACGGATTCGTTTGGTTTAATACTGGCGAAAAAATCGACTAAAAACATTCAAAAAATCTAACTCCTCCCTTTTCCTCCCCCTTTCTCCCCCCGATCTCCTCCCCCTAGCATCTTCTTAATTACTCCCAGTTTCTACAAACAACTACGGGTAATTTATGCAAGATCACGAACAAGAAAAATACTTCTCTGAAAAATCTCTCGCCAGGAAATGGAATGTTTCCTGTCGCACTCTCCAAAAGTGGCGTTGGCGTGGCACAGGTCCGCCTTACATCAAGATCGGCATAGCTGTCCGATACTCTCCAGAAAACATCAAAAAATTCGAAGAAGAACGCATGCGTCTGCACAAAAGCGGCAACCCATCTTCCTGCGTCAATATTTTATCAACTCCAAATAACTTAAATTATGAAACAAATTAACGAAATTACATTAGCAGATATTCCTAATCTTCCGATTGGAAAATTATCAACTCTACCTCCTGAGCAACTTTTATCTCTTCAGGACCAGGCAGAAAAAAACCTTAAAAGAGCCAAGATTCTCAAAGACTGGCTGGATAGCAGCGTCTCGCTAAAATATCGCGAAGTTGCTGCTAATATCAGACAGTTAGATTCAAAGAACAGCGGCACTATCCATTTTACCGATGGCGACTACAAGATCAGCTCAATTCTACCAAAGAAGATTGAATGGGATCAGGAGAAGCTAAAAGACGTCGTCACCGCTATTAAGCAGCATGGCGAGAATCCTGACGAATATGTCGAAAGCTCTTACCGCGTCTCTGAGACCAAATACACCGCCTGGCCAGAGCATATCAAAAACATCTTCAAACCGGCGCGCGTTTTCAAATTAGCAAAAGAAAGTTTTGTGATCACTGCTTCTAAGGAGGTTGATCATGAGTAATCTTCCAATCATCAGCGCTGACGAACGCTTAAAAGAAATCAGAGGAATCAAAGGCTGCATCTTCGGCAAATCCGGTATCGGCAAAACTTCTCTGCTTTGGACTCTCAATCCAAAAACCACTTTATTTTTTGATCTTGAAGCTGGCGACCTCGCTGTTGAAGGCTGGCAAGGTGATACCATCCGACCAAAAACCTGGTCAGAATGTTGTGACTTTGCAGTTTTCATCGGCGGACCAAACCGCGCTTTACGCCCCGATCAAAAATTCAGCCAACGGCATTTTGACGAAGTTTGTCAGAAGTTTGGCGACCCGTCAATCCTCGATAAATACGACACAATCTTCATCGACAGCATAACAGTCGCCGGTCGTTTGTGCTTCGGATATTCTCAGGGACAACCTGAAAGCTTTAGCGAGAAGACGGGAAAGCCGGATACTCGTGGAGCTTATGGTTTGCATGGTCGTGAGATGATTTCCTGGCTTACTCATCTTCAACATACTAGAGCCAAGAATATTTGGTTTGTCGGCATTCTTGACGAAAAACTCGATGACTTTAACCGCAAATATTACCAGCCGCAAATCGAAGGCAGCAAAACCGGCTTAGAGCTGCCAGGCATTGTCGATCAGGTGATCACCATGGCAGAAGTTCAAACAGAAGAAAAAGGCCAAAGCTATCGCGCCTTCATCTGCCAGACCATCAATCAATTCAATTATCCGGCTAAGGATCGCTCGCGAAGACTCGAACAAATAGAGGAGCCACACCTCGGTAATCTGATGGAGAAAATCAGGTCTGAAGCCAAGCCAATCAACGAACAACTCATTTTTAATAATAACTAAAAACAACAAGGAGATTTTATGTCTATGGATTTTAACAACAGCGAAAACCAATCAAATTTTGACCTCATTCCAAATAACACTCTGGCCAAAGTCAGAATGTCAATCAAGCCAGGCGGCTATGATGATCCAAACCAAGGTTGGGTTGGCGGTTACGCAACAAGAAATGAAAATACCGGCTCAATTTATCTATCCTGCGAATTTGTGATTTTGGAGGGCGAATATACCAAACGAAAAGTCTGGGGTATCATCGGTCTTTACAGCAACAAAGGACCGGAATGGGGAAATATGGGTCGTTCCTTTATCAAAGCGATTCTGAATTCTGCCCGCGGATTTTCTGAAAGTGATAATTCACCAGTCGCGCAAAGTGCCAGAAAAATCAACGGACTTGGTGATTTAGATGGCATTGAATTCGTGGCAAAAATCACCACCAAAAAAGATCAAAACGACGAACTCAGAAATGAAATCCGTTTTGCCATAACTCCTGATCACAAGGATTACAAGAGTATAATGGGATCAATCCCACAAGTAGCGGCAAGGACTCAGCAAAATTTCACGCAACAACAAACAAGTCCCGCTCCTGCTAGTAACCGTCCTGCTTGGGCTAGGTAGATCATGATCCTTCGTCCCCGCCAACAAGAATTTGTCGCAAGAAGCGTTGCCGCGCTCAACCAACACGGCAACACTCTTGGAATTGCACCAACCGGAGCTGGAAAGACTCTCATGCTTTCTGCTGTGGTTGGTGAGTTTCTAAAAGCCGATCGCAAAGCTTTAATCCTTGCTCATCGCGATGAATTAACCTCACAAAACCAAGACAAATTCCTTCGCATCAATCCGAGTCTTAGCACTTCGATTTTTGATGCTAAGAGTAAGTCTTTCGCTGGTCAGGTAACTTTCGCGATGGTGCAGACCTTGTCGCGCAAAGGTAATTTGGAGCGGATTCCAAGCGTTGATTTTTTAGTAATTGATGAGGCACATCACTCTCCATCGGAAAGCTATCGCAGCATTATCGGTGAGGTAAAAAGGAAGAATCCCAAGACGCTGATCTATGGCGTAACCGCCACTCCCAACCGCGGCGATAAGAAGGATTTAGGTGCAATTTTTTCTAACGTCGCTGATCAGATTCGAATTTCTGAGTTGATTGCTTCCGGTCATTTGGTGCGTCCACGCACTTTCATCATCGACGTTGGCACGCAGAAGGATTTGAAGAATGTCAAAAAAACTGCCGGTGATTTCGACATGAAGGCGGTTGAGGAGATCATGAATAAATCTCCGATCACTGAGGAGGTTTTTGCGAAATGGTATGAGCTCGCTTCGAACAGAAAAACTGTAATTTTTTGTTCAACTCTAGCTCATGCCAGATCAGTCGCAGAGGTCTTCAATGCTCATGATGTTAAGACGGTTTTGATTCATGGCGAGCTAAGTGAAGCGGAAAGAAAGGAAGCTCTCTTCGTTTATGAACAAGGCGACGCACGAGTAATCGTCAATGTCGCAGTTCTAACCGAAGGATGGGATTATCAGCCAACTTCCTGCGTTGTTCTTCTTCGTCCAAGCTCCTTCAAATCAACGATGGTGCAGATGATTGGACGCGGGCTTCGTGTTGTTGATCCAACACTTCATCCAAACGTCATCAAGGAAGATTGTATCGTTTTAGACTTTGGTACTTCCAGCCTGACGCATGGCTGTTTGGAAGTGGATGCGCAGTTGGAAAAATCCCAAAAATCTAAAAAAGAAAAACAGTCAGCGCCGCAAAAATCCTGTCCAAGTTGTGATGCTTTTGTGCCTGCCGGATGCAACTCCTGTCCGCTTTGTGATTATGATTTTAGCAGTAAAGAAAGCGAATCGGCAAAAGAGGAATTGTCTGGTTTTGCGATGTCGGAAATCGATCTGCTTACAGCTCGATCCAACTTCCAGTGGTGTGATGTTTTTGGTGACGGAGCAGCCTTCATGGCTTGTGGCTTCAACGCCTTTAGCGGCGTGTTTTTGCTTAATGATCACTGGTATGGAATTGGTGGCAGCGACTCTGGAATCAAACTTCTCATCCAAGGCACTAAAGAAACATGCCTTGCCAAAGCTGATGATTTTTTAAACGACAACGAGACCTACGAAAACGCTCACAAAACCAATCGCTGGTTAAACGAAACTGCTTCTGTCCGGCAGTTGCAATGCCTTCCTATCGAATACAGAAACGACTTCAGCATCACCAAATACAAGGCAGCCAATCTGCTTAAATTCTACTTCAACAAGTCCTCCATTCAAAGACTGCTCTTTGATGCCGACGCTAAAAGGCAAGCGGGAGGTACTTCATGAAGATTTGCTCAATATGTAAAAGAGAAGCTCGTGGCTTTGGTTTTATTCCGCCGCCGCTGCGCGCGTCTGATCCAAGAAATCGCAAGATGATGAAGCGTTTCTGCTCACGTCGCTGCCAAGAAATTTTTAGCAAAATTCACAAAGAAAATAACATGATCGACCTAACCAAAAATGAAAAAGAAGCCATTGAATCTGCATTAAAACCAGTTGGTGAATATGTAGCAGAAATCGGCATGGATCGCCCACTCTCAAGTTATTCAAGAGAAGAAGTTTTGTGCTTAATTGAAGTGGCCGTTACCGCTTATTTTGACTTTATGCAAGGCAAAGAAACCGAAACAGAAATGTTGGAGGTGCTGCCATGCTAGATTTCAACCACCGACCAAAAATTTCAGAAAAAATAAATCTTTTGATCGACAAAGCGCTGACAACAGAACATTCAAAACAAACTCCTCGTAATTATCTAGGCGCATCAAGGCTTGGCGTCTCATGCAATCGCGCAATTCAGTTCGAATATACCGACACGCCAAAGGACGAAGATCAAAATTTTAGCGGAAGAATTTTAAAGATTTTTCAAGCAGGACATGTCTTCGAAGAACTGATGATTAAGTGGCTAAAACAGGCTGGGTTTGATCTCGTTACTCACAAACAAAACGGTGATCAATTCGGATTTGCTGTAGCTGGTGGCAAGGTTAAGGGTCACATCGATGGAGTAATAATCTCCGCACCAACGGAACTCAATCTAACATTTCCAATGCTCTGGGAATGCAAATCGCTCAACGATAAATCTTGGAAAGACGTTGTTAAAAAAGGACTAGCGGTTTCCAAGCCAGTCTACGCCGCTCAAATCGCCATCTATCAGGCTTATATGGAAAGCCAGATTGCGGGCATTTCCAAAAATCCTGCACTCTTCACCACTATCAACAAAGACAGTGCTGAAGTTCATTTTGAGTTGATCGATTTCGATCAAACACTCGCTCAGAAAGTTAGTGACAAAGCAGTGATGATTCTGCGCGCCACTGAAGCTGAAGAACTTCTACCAAGAATTGCCACCGACCCAACTTACTTCGAGTGTAAATTCTGCCCGTGGCAAAAACGCTGTTGGGAGGTGTTGATATGAATTCCGGCACAAGTGCAAATATTATCGATTTTCTGGATTTCAAAAATGCCAAAAACCAATCCGAATATCAAGCCACTTTTGACTGGCTTGATCTAAGTGGAATAAAAGAGCAGCTTCTTAACAGAATTGAAAACGTCCTTACCTATCTTTTTCCAGAAGGCTATGTCAGGAGCGGTAAGTTCTATGTAGGCAGCATCAAGGGAGAAAAAGGCAAAAGCCTAACCATCGATCTTGATGGCGAAAGCAAAGGTAAATGGTACGACTTTGCTACCAAACAAGGTGGTGATATCATCACTCTCTGGCAGGAAGTTAGAGGTTACAGAAGGCAGGAATTTGGAGAGCTGTTATTCGAGATTAACGAATGGCTTGGTTACCAGGCAATTACCAAACAAGACTGGGAAGCAGAGTCTCACAGGAAAGCTAACAAAGAAGTCTATTTTGATGATCTTGGCAAGCCAACCGCCAAATGGGATTACCTTGATCGTGACAACAAACTCATCGCCTGCATCTATCGCTACGACACCGAGTCTGGCAAAGAATTCCGTGTCTGGGATGTAAAAAACCGCAGAGCTAAATCCCCAGAAATAAGACCGCTTTACAACATCCCAGGAATTATTTCCGCCAAAAAAATCATCATAGTCGAAGGAGAAAAGTCCGCTGATGCCTTGATTGCTAAAGGCTTCGCTGCAACAACTGCAATGTTCGGCGCCAGTGCGCCAATTGAAAAAACTGACTGGTCACCTCTCACCTACAAAGAGGTAATCATCTGGCCAGACAATGATGCTGCAGGCTTGGAATATGGTCAAAAACTTCTGCATCATCTCTCAAAAATTTCTTATCGGGTTTTTCTTCTAACTCCCCCAGGCAACAAACCAGCTAAGTGGGATGCCTTTGATGCCGTTTTAGAAAACTTCAACATCAGAAGCTTTCTTGAAAGCGCTCAAAGCTCAGTACCCAACATCCAAAGATGTTCAATCGGCGATTTCAGAAAAGATAAAAGCCCAATGCCGGAAGACTTGATCATGCCAAGGCTTTTAACGCCTGGTGGAATGCTGTTAATTGGCGGCGCACCCAAAGTTGGGAAGAGTGATTTTTTGATAAATTTTTTAACGCATTTAGCTGCCGGCGAAAGCTTCTTGGGCTTAAGACCACCGCGACCACTCAAGATTTTTTATCTTCAGGCAGAGATCGGCTACCACTACATGCGTGAGCGTATTAACAAACTCACCATTTCCGACGAAACTTTCTTCAGAGCTTCAGAAAATCTTATCGTTAGTTCACGCATTCAGATGATTCTTGATGAGCGCGGGATTGATGCACTCTATCGTGTTATCAAACACGACTTCCCCGATACCCCAGACATCATCTGCATCGACCCGATCAGAAACGTTTTTGATGGCGGTGAAAATGGCTCTGAAAATGACAACAGCTCTATGCTGTTTTTCTTACAAAACCGTGTTGAGAAGCTGCGCTCAATGCTCAACCCAGAGATGGGAATCATCCTCTGTCACCACACCAAGAAGATCAAAAAGAAGGATGTTGAAGATGATCCATTCCAAGCCTTTAGCGGCGCTGGAAGCCTCAGAAGTTTTTACAGCAGTGGTCTGATTCTACATCGACCAAGCGAGCATGAAGCAAAGATTCACCTGTATTTTGAGCTGAGAAACGGCTCATCAATTTCCAAAAAAATCGTTGAAAAAGTTAACGATCGTTGGGTCGAGCTCAATCCGTTTTCTGAACGTCTTATCCAGCAGGATTATGGTCAGAAGCTGGATGCAGAAAGGGTTCGTAAATCTGATGTTATTTTGCAGCTCATTACTGACGAAGCTTTCAAGGGCAAAGTTTATACCGTAAATCAATTTGCTGAGAGGTTTGAGAACCAGGCTGGTCTTGGATGTAAAGATACCATCAACCAAAGAATCGCAGTTTTATCCACCAAAGGTTACATAAAATTCAGTCGCAATTGGTCAGAATTTTCACTTGAGAGAGTTAGGTCGAAATACGGCATAATGTGCGTTGAAGGTATGCTGTTCAAGAATATGGGCGGCATAGCTAATGCAACATTTCCAACCCATTACAAGTGTCCAAAAATCGGTGCCATTCTTCCGGTCGAAAATCCATCAGTTTGGGTTTTGCATGATGATGAGGTGCAGCCATGAAAAACCCTTCAAACTTCAAGATTGATCAAGATTGGTTTCGCCGCAATTGTTCAGCGTGCTATCAATTACTCCCAAATACTCCTCATCAAGATTGCTCAAGATTGAGCAAGATTAGGAATGGCGCTACTACCAATTGCTCTTTGTTGCTCCACATCACCGCACAGCAAGATTACGAAACGGCTAAAATTGACCATCAAAAATTTCAAGTTTCGGACACTACAAACTTGCTGCTGTCAAGGCTTCACATCTTTTTTTCAAGTTTAGGACCTGCACCCCCTCCATATACTATGGAGAGTGTAACCACTCTCCAAGTAGTTATGGAGGTAACAAATTTTGCCTCCTCGAATTTTTAAAAAACAAAACGAGGAAACATGAAAAACAAAAAAATTCTTGCCCTTGATCTCGGAACAAAAACCGGATGGGCAATCAAACTAGAAAATAACCAAATCAACAGCGGAACTATCGAGTTCAAACCAAGCAGATTCGAAGGTGGCGGCATGCGCTATCTTCGTTTCAAGAAATGGCTAGAAGAAATCAATCAGCTCACAAACAGCATTGATTGCGTTTATTTTGAAGAAGTCAGAAGGCATATCGGAGTTGATGCAGCTCATGCTTACGGGGGCTTCTTAGCTTATCTGACAAGCTGGTGTGAAGAAGAAAAAATCCCTTACCTCGGCATCCCTGTTGGCACGATCAAAAAACATATCACGGGTAAAGGCAATGCTGGCAAGGATCAAATCATTGCCGCAATCAAAAGACTTGGCTTCAACCCGAGTGATGACAACGAAGCAGATGCCTTGGCACTACTGGATTTGGTAATCAAGAAAATTGACGGAGGTTTGTTATGAATGACAAGAACCCTCTGAAATCAAACCTCGGACGCATGCAGCCAAGACAAATTGATGCCGAAAAAATCAAACGCGAAGGCTGGAATAATGACGGAATTTTGGTCGTAAAAATTGACGATGAAAGGTTGAGCTGGCCTGAGAAAGAGCTGATCAAGCAGATCGGCGATAAAATCTACAAAAATAAAAAAGGAGAAAAATATGCAAAATAAAGAAAAAATCTGGACCGAAGAAATGGTGATTTTGGCTTTTGAAGAAGCCATTAGAACACTGAAAAAATTACCAACAGCAAAACTACGCGATTACTTCACGAGTTGGCCACAAGTCGTCTACAGTGAAATTGAAATCCTGCGCATGGATCAAAGACCAAAAAAATGGCCAGCTACACCAGAAGCAATTTCACGCATGGAAAAAGCCTGTGGCTGGATTTTACTTTTGAAGGAAGTTGAGGAAAGAAAAATCATCTGGCTTCGCGCCAAAAGAACGCCGTGGAAGATGATCTGCGGCGAGCTTGGCTTTTCCAGAGCAACGGCAAATCGAAAATGGAAAAGCGCTATACGCCAGGTTACTCTCCTTTTGGACTGATCCAGTTTGTTTACTATGAGACAAAAAAGCGTTAGACATTTGAGACAAAATCGGGGTTAATGCTTTGCAAGAGTCGAAAAGTGTGTCGATGAAAAGATGATGACAATTTTACCGATGACGGGCTTTTAGTAAACAGAGCAAACATGGCAATCATAAGCCTCCAGATCAAAAGTAACGCAAGCGATGCGCTCGCTAACATAGCAAAAAAACAAATCCCTTTTGCAGTCGCAAAAACACTGACACAGATAGCTGGACAAAGTCAGCAAGAAGTTAGAAAGAGCATCAAAGAAAAATTCTTTATCAGAAAGAAATCAGGCGGTTTTGAAAGTAGCATTCGTATCAAGCCAGCAACAAAAACAAATTTAACCGCTGAAGTTTACACGATGGCAGCCTTTGCAGCATTACAACAAACAGGCGGCGTTAAACAAGCAAAAGATGGACGGCTTGCAATCCCCTCTTATCAGGCAATTAGTCAAGTAAAGAAGAGAAGCGATTCAAACAGTCCATCGTCTTACCTCGCAGGTGATGCGTTCAAAATTAAAACAAAATCAGGTGCAGAGGCTATCGCGCAACGCAAAGGTAGGGAATTTAAAATCCTCTTCTTCTTGCGTAAGAGCGCTAACATCGACAAGAGACTCGATATGATTGAGATAACAACAAACACTGTTAAAGATCGCTTTGACGCGCAGCTAAAGGGCAATGTAAGCGAGGTATTAAATCAAAAGGTACTGTGACGCGATTTTTTTCGCGGGTAACGCGCGACCCCAGGCCTTTTCTACAGTCAGAATTTTTAAAAGGGTTCGCACTGGTTCGCATTTTCTAAACAAGATCAACAAATAACAGTATTCACAAGGTGCGTACCTGAAGTAATTTAGGTACGCATTTTTTTTGCGCTTTTTTTAAAGAAAAACTTACGTGTGGATTTACATCCCTTCAGAATTTTATCCCTCTGCTCAGGAGTCGGCGGAATCGAGCTTGGATTTAAGCTCGCAGAGCCAACTGCTCGAACAATCTGTTATGTCGAGATCGAAGCCTTTGCGTGCGAAATCTTGGCTCGCCGCATGGAAGAGAAGAGATTGGATCAGGCGCCTATTTGGACGAATCTTAAAACCTTCGATGGCAAGCCTTGGCGTGGAGTCGTGGATTGCATCACTGGCGGATATCCCTGCCAGCCGTTTAGTGTTGCTGGAAAGAAACTTGGAGACAAAGACCCAAGACACCTCTGGCCAGAAATTAAACGACTCATTACCGAAATCGAACCACCAATCTGCTTCTTCGAAAATGTCGGAGGGCATTTACGACTTGGATTTGAAGAAGTCGCAAATGACCTACAGCAATTGGGTTATCAAGTTAAGGCAGGTCTGTTTACAGCGGCAGAAGTTGGCGCTCCACACAAGAGAGAAAGACTTTTTATCTTGGCCTACCGTAGTTTCAACAGATGCAACAGCGGGGGAGATAATATCTCAAAACGATATTTACCGACAAACCTCGAGCGGAAGCTTAAGAAAAATCAACAGGAATGGCAAAGACGGATCACTAGGCCTTGGCCGAGTAGTGAGAATATGGCCGACAGTTCGGACATCTTCTGCCAATGGCGCGAGCGGCAAAGAAGTGGAAGCGGGAAATCCGAAACAGAGATTGGAAGTGATGATAGTAAACTGGCCGACTGTAACAGTTCAAGATTACAAGAGGCGCGGACCAAACTCAAGTCAGCAAGGTTTGCACGAGGAGAGTCAAAGATGGCCAACTCCGAGAGCTCAAGAACCGGGAAGCACGAGCGAGAATTACGGCAAGGGTCTGAAAAACACTGCGGAGAATTGGGCGACACCACAAGCAAGAGATTGGAAGGATGGCAATGCCAAGAATCAAACACCGACCAACTCTATACTTGGCCGCCAAGCCCCGCGAGCTATGAGCAATGGGAACGAATCCCAAATCACCTTAAACCCGCGCTTTACCGAATGGCTGATGGGCTGGCCGATCGGGTGGACAGAATTCGAGCTTGCGGAAACGGAGTGGTTCCGTTGGTTGCAGCTTATGCGTGGCGAACTCTTACGAATGGAATGTATCTCACAAAAAATAAATTAGAAAATCATGGATGATTTTGCTTTAAAAATGGCAGACCACATCGAGCTCCAGTCAGTTGATGAGTTGATACCTTACAATAAAAATGCCCGCATGCACTCTGATGCTCAAGTGGCGCAGATTGCGGCAAGCATGATCGAGTTTGGTTTTACCAATCCGGTTTTGATTGATGGTGAAAAAGGAATTATTGCCGGCCACGGAAGATTAATGGCAGCAAAGAAATTGGGGCTGAAAAAAGTTCCAGTCGTGATTCTTGATCACCTAAGCGAGATGCAGAAAAAAGCCT
>CAMCAW010000006.1 GCA_945872855.1 Rickettsia typhi
TTCCTAAAATTCAGCTAGACTCTTTCCCTTCAAAAAATCCCCTAAAAAACCAACTCTTTTTTTCGTAATTTATCCCCAAAAAAAACCTGCGAAGGCGTTAAATATTTCAACGCTTGATGAGGTCTCTGATAATTATAAAACTCGATAAATATAGTGCACTATAAACATAACATAACATAAATTAGCCGATTAATAACGGGATGACAAGATTAGATTATAAGTCTTATAATGTATATTATGTAAAGTAAAGTGCCGAAAGCAATAAACACCGCATACAGGGCTCGCTTTTACTTCCCGTCACTTCCAAAAACCTCCTTGAGCCTCTCCGTTAAAGCCTCGAAAGAAAACTTATCACATAATCTGGTAAAAGAATGCTTAACCATTTTATTAGCCAATTCAGGATTATTGATAATTTTTTCTACCGCCTCAACAAGTCTATACTCAACATCATGCATCGGCTCTATATTGACCAACAAACCATCGATTTCATTACGCAAAATCTCTTTTGGTCCATCAGCATTACATGAAATAATTGGTTTAAAAAACTTCATCGCCTCAAGCAAAACCAAACCAAAAGTTTCTCTTCGTGAAGTAAGAAGAAAAATATCGATTGAATCAAAAAACGCTTTTTTGTCTTTAATCCAGCCCAAAAATTCTACTCTATCTTCAACTTGCAACTCTTTTGCTAAATTGCGTAGAATCACCTCTTCTGGCCCCGCCCCGGCAATTTTCAAAATAAATTTTTTACCGCTAGAATGATTTTCTAAAAGCTTAATTGCCTTGACAGCAAAACGAAATCCCTTCGCTTTATCTAGCCTACCAATTACACCGAGTGTAATTACCTCTTTATCTTGCAAGTTAAGATTTGGCGAGGCTGCAACGGCCCCAGATATGCTTGTTGCGTTATGAATTATAAAACTTTTATCCTCACTTTGTCCGCAATCGATTGTATTAAAAAACATCGGACGATTTACAGAAAGCACAACATCGGCACCAATCGAGCGCTTCACATTCATGCTGTGATTTACCGCAACTTCAAAAATTTTTTTATTTTTAACTTTTGCAATGGCTTTGCGCGCCAAAATAATTGAGCGACCAGCGTGAGCTATTACTGCATCGGCGTTGAATTCTTGAAGAATTTTTGTAATTTCCTTAACGGCAAAAATATCGTGATAACCAAAATTATTTTTGATTTTTTTAAGTGGAATATTGAGCTGTTCAAGCTCTTCGACGTAAGGAGCGTCGTGCCTTGTGATTGCCAAAACTTCATGACCTAAATTATCCCTTAAAATGCGAGCATAATCTATAAAAACTTGTTCGGCACCGCCATTTTGCGAGGTTAGAATAATGTTAACAATTCTCATGATTTTATTTTTTCAACTTTTCTTTGGCTTTCAAATAAGAAATTGTGGGGTAAAGGCCCGCAAGCAGCGCTATTAAAAAACCTACGCCGCCTTCTTTATAGCCTTTTTTAATCACAAAAGATTTAAAAAATCGTAACTTAAAGGTGAGCAAAAGATAAAAAACTCCGCCTTTAATTTTTCTTTTCGTGATCATATCATTAGCTTTCCAATTAGTATAGCGATTGAAGCGTGCGATTAGATCTGCTATATCTTCATCAACCAAATGAACAATTGGATTTTGCAGAGATTTTATTAAGAAATCGCCAGAAAAAGTTGGGTGAATTTCCTTGTCTTCATGATATTTTTTAAGGCCACGATAAGTTAAAGTTTGACGTCGCAAAACGCCAAGGGTGCGCAGCCAGCCATATTTTATCCATCTGGCGCCAATATAATTTGCGATGGGAATATAGAATCCACAAGGCTCTGCAGCATTTGTAGCTTGCTTAATTTCGCGCGCTAATTCTTGAGAAATTCTTTCATCGGCATCAATTTCTAAAATCCATTCATGGCTTGCGGCAGCTAGAGCCACATTGCGCCGCTCTCCTTCAATATTCCACGATCCAGCGATAATTTTATTGGCAAACTTTTTGGCAATTGCCTCTGATGCATCTGTGCACTTATCTAGCACAACAACGATTTCATCAGCAAAATCAAGGCTTTTCAGGCATTCTTCTAGCTTTTTTTCTTCATTATGCGCGACAATTACGGCGGAGATTTTCATTTTTTATGGTATGAATAATTGACTTGAAAAGCGCGCTAATTTAGGCTGTAAAACATGCAAATGTCAAAAAGAAAATTCATTAAAATTGGCTTACTTTCAACTGGACTTTTATTAAGCGCTTGCAAAATAAAAGCTTTTGATCGTTTGTCAAAAAATCATAATAAAAATTTAGGAGAAAAAACTATGCCCTTTGAATTGCCTGCTTTGCCTTACGCCAAGAACGCTCTAGCGCCTCATATCAGCGAAAACACAATTAATTTTCACTACGGAAAGCATCATCAAGCCTATGTTACAAATTTAAATAACTTGATTTCTGGCACAGATTTAGCGGGTAAATCGCTCGAAGAAATTATTAAAATTAGCCACGCAGATAAAACTAAAGTAGGCATTTTTAATAATTCGGCGCAGGTTTGGAATCACACTTTTTATTGGCATTCAATGAAGCCAAATGGTGGCGGAAAGCCATCTGGCGAGGTTTTAGCGAAGATTGAAAGCGATTTCGGTTCTTACGAAAACTTTGTTACAGAATTTAAAAATGCTGGTGCAACTCAGTTTGGCTCTGGTTGGGCGTGGCTTGTGCTTGATGACGAAAAATTAAAAATTGTTAAAACTGGTAATGCCGAAACTCCCCTCACCTCTACAGCCAAGCCATTGATGACCATGGACGTTTGGGAGCACGCTTATTACCTAGACTTTCAAAATGCTCGCCCTACTTACATCGACACCTTTTTGAACCATTTGGTTAATTGGGATTTTGTCGCAAAAAATTTGAAGGCATAGTTTCAGATGCGCACAGCAAAATTTGAACGCAACACAAAAGAAACGCTAATCAAGGTTGAAGTTAATCTTGATGGAAGCGGAGCCTATAAAATCAACACTGGAATCGGCTTTCTTAATCACATGATTGAGCAACTTTCGCATCATAGTTTAATCGATATTTCGCTTGAAGTTAAGGGTGATTTGCACGTTGATTTTCATCACACCACAGAGGATTCTGCCATTGCAGTTGGTGAGGCTGTAAGGCTGGCGCTTGGCGACAAAAAAGGCATCACGCGTTTTGGTCACGCTTATATTCCAATGGATGAGGCTTTAAGCCGCGTCGTTATTGATTTATCGGGCCGCTCTTATCCAGTTTGGAAATGCAAATTTGAACGCGATAAAGTTGGCGATATGGATTGCGAGCTCTTCCGCGAGTGGTTCTTCGCTTTCGCTTCAGCAGTTGGCTGCAATTTGCATATCGAAAATCTTTATGGCGTAAACAATCATCACATTGTTGAATCATGCTTCAAAGGCTTGGCCCGGGCGCTTCGCCAAGCAATCACAATTGATGAAAGAAAGCGTGATGCAATAGCTTCTACAAAAGGAGTTTTGTAGTTAAATCTTCTGCGATACTTACATTGTAAAGGCAGCGTAAGTTCTGTAGTATTTTTAAAATGCAATGTCTCTTGCCATAAATAAAAAATTATTAAAAAGAACAAATGTTGCTATCCGAAATTGCAAAGAACAAAAACCTCTCCAAGCCAGTAATCTACGGCATTTCTGGTTCTAACATCAGTGATGAAGAAAAATATTTTTTCTCAAAAAATGGCTGCGTTGGGTTTATTCTTTTTGCGCGAAATATTCAAAATAAAGAGCAGTTAAAAAATCTTACTTCGTCACTTAAAGAATTGATGGGTGGCGAGGTTTTAATTCTTGTAGATCAAGAAGGCGGAAGGGTTGCGCGCCTTAAAGAACCGCACTGGAAATGCTATCCTGCGGGAGAATTTTTTGCGTCGCTTTATCAAGAAAATCAGCAACAGGCTTTAGAGGTGCTATATAAAAATTTTCAAGAAATCGCCAACGATTTAGTTGAAGTTGGAATCAATATTGATTGCGCCCCAGTGCTTGATATTCTTACTTCGAAGACACATCAAATTATTGGCGATCGCGCTTATGGAAAAGATGTTGAGCAAGTTACGGCATTGGCAAAAAAAGTTTGCGAAGGCTTGTTATCAAAAAAAGTTTATCCTGTTATCAAACACATTCCGGGCCACGGCCGCGCTGCCTCCGATAGCCATTTAGAATTGCCAATTGTCGATGCTTCATTAGAAGAATTGCGCAAAACAGATTTTGCGGTTTTCAAAAATTTCACCGAACAAAAATTTGCAATGACCGCGCATGTGCTTTTCACGGCACTTGATAAAAATAAATGCGCAACAATTTCACCAACAATCATCAAATTAATTCGCGAAGAAATTGGGTTTAAAAATATTTTGATGAGCGACGATTTGTCTATGAAAGCCCTTGGCGGAAGCTTTGGCGAGCGCACAGAAGCGGTCTTGAAAGCTGGCTGCGATTTAGTGTTGCATTGCAATGGCGATATGCAAGAGATGCTTGAAATCAATAAAAAGCTGCCAATGGTTAGTGATGAATTTTTAGAAAAACTTGTTGCTTGAGTATCAAAATAAATAACTTTAGAAAATAAAAATGACTAACTTCGTCTATAAAAATGATTTGCCAAGCGACCTTGATTTGCAAGGCTCTATCGCCATTGACACCGAAACAATGGGCCTCAAAACCAAGCGCGATCGTCTTTGTCTTGTGCAAATTTCTACTGGCGATGGCAATGCTCATTTGGTGCAGTTTGATTCCAGCTTAAACTACAGCGCGCCGAATTTAAAAAAATTATTGTCTAACAATACAATTCTCAAAATTTTTCACTTTGCACGTTTTGATATTGCTGCTTTGAATTATTATTTAGATCTTGATATAAAAAATATTTATTGCACCAAAATCGCCTCCAAGCTTACGCGCACCTACACTGAATCACATGGCCTTAAAGCTTTATGCGACGAACTTCTTTCGGTTGAGCTTTCAAAAAAACAACAATCTTCTGATTGGGGCGCCGTCGAACTTTCTGCAAACCAAATAAAATACGCTGCTTCTGATGTTTTGTATTTACACAGGTTAAAAGAAAAATTAGATGAAATGCTGCAAAGAACTGGTCGCGAAGAAATTTTTAAAGCATGCATAGAATTCTTGCCGATTCGCGCCAAGCTTGACTTAGAAGGCTTTGACGAGGTTGATATTTTTGCTCATCAATAAATAAATTTTTGCACATAACCAAAAATATCATGTCTAGAATTATTGTAATTTTTCTCACGTCATTCGCCCTACTCTCATGCTCTTCATACAAGCCAATCCTCGACCAAAACGAAAAATATTTTCAAGTAGGAAAGGAAGACGCACAAAAAGATATTGATCAATGCGTTGCAGCTGGCGATGAATATCTTAAGCAATATAAAACGCAGCGCGCCTTGAAGGAAGCGGGCCGCAAAGCCGTGATCGGTGCAGTTATTGGTACAACAGTAGGATTTCTTTTTGGCGGAAATGTAAGATCGCTAGCAAAAGGAGCTCTTGTAGGAACTGGCGTTGGCGCCGCTGTAGGTGGCCTTGGGGTTATTGGCGAAGATAAAGTTAGCCCAGATCATATCAAGCAGCGCTATGTTTCAAATTGCTTGGGACGCAAGGGTTATCAGGTTATTGGGTGGGAATAAACATTACAAAATAAACTTCGATAAATCTGTTTTTCCCGAAGCCAATTCTCCCAGATGCTCGTCAACATATTTTTGGTTAATATCAACCAAAGTGCCCGCTTTCATTTCTGATGCTTCAAAACTCACCTCTTCAAGAATTTTTTCTAACATAGTGTGAAGCCTACGCGCACCTATATTCTCAACTTCACTATTTATTCTGTAAGCGATTTTTGCAACTTGCTTGATACCGTCATCGCTAAATTTTAACCGCACATTTTCAACTGCCATCAAAGCAACATATTGCTTGATTAAACTTGATTCTGGCTCGGTTAAAATGCGCGTAAAATCTTCTTCGGTAAGCGGATTTAATTGCACGCGAATTGGAAAACGACCTTGCAATTCTGGCAATAAATCTGATGGTTTTGCCGCATAAAAAGACCCAGAAGCGATAAACAAAATATGATCAGTTTTGATGAGGCCATATTTAGTGCTAACTGTCGTGCCTTCAACCAATGGCAATAAATCGCGCTGCACCCCTTCGCGTGAAACGTCGCCGCCTTTTAAACCTTCGCGGGCACAAATTTTATCGATCTCGTCGATGAAAACTATGCCGTCATTTTCCACTGATTTTAGCGCTTCTTTTGTGGCTTTATCTTCATCAATCATCTTGTTCGATTCTTCATCAGTCAGCGATTTATAAGCATCGGCAACTGTCATGCGGGCTTTCTTTTTCTTGTCGCCGCCCATTGCTTTGCCAAGCATTTCGGTAATATTGATCATGCCGATATGGCCACCCGGAACATCAAAACCACTAGAAAGAGGGCCCGAATCAAGAACGTCAATCTCTATTTCTTGCTCGTCAAGCTCGCCAGCATCAAGCTGTTTAGCAAATTTTTCGCGCGTTTCATCAAGCGCATTTTCTCCAACCAAAACTTTTAGGATTTTCTTCTTCGCATGCTCTTTAGCCTTTTCTTCAACATTTTTTTTCAGGCGCGTTTTTATATCTTTTACCGCCACCTCCATTAAATCGCGAATGATCGATTCAACATCGCGGCCAACATAACCAACTTCGGTAAATTTAGTGGCTTCAACCTTGATGAATGGCGCATTGGCAAGCTTTGCCAAACGACGCGCAATTTCGGTTTTTCCAACGCCAGTTGGCCCAATGCACATGATATTTTTCGGCAGAATATCTTCGCGAAGCGGGCTAGCAACCAACTTGCGGCGATAACGATTGCGCAGCGCAATAGCCACAGCCTTCTTCGCATCTTTTTGTCCAATAATATAACGATCCAACTCCTCAACAATTTGCTTTGGCGTAAGCCCATGTGGCAGAAGGATTGCGGCGTTTTTTTGTTTTTTACTCATTGTTTGATTTTTTTTGTGAGTTATCGACTTTTGTAACGCCATCAAAACTAGCGGCATTCAACAAAAACATCAATATTACAACTGCAAGACTAGTTAGAATTATTACAAGAAAAATTTTCATCATCAATGTTAATTTATAAATGCGAAAGCACTTCAACAATTTCATTTTTAATTTCGTTCAATCCCTGATCTTTCTTGCTGGAGGTTAAAATAATTTTTGGATGCAAAGCCGCCCAACTCTTGGCCTCTTCACGAATTTTTGCCTCAGCAATTTCTAATTTTCTGCGATCCATTTTATCAATTTTTGTTAGAATAATTTGAAAATTAATGCCAACGCTATTGAAAATATTCGCCATATCGTGATCAGATTTTTTCAATCCCTTAACTGGATCGATCAATAAAAAAACACGCTTCAATTGTTGCCTCTTCGCAAAATATTCAAAACTTGTGCGTTGCCAATTAGCAATATGCTTATCAGCGGCCTTAGCAAAGCCATAGCCGGGCATGTCAACAATCATCACGCGCGCCGATAACAAAAAGAAATTAAGCTGACGCGTGCGCCCCGGAGTATTTGAAACAATCGCAACTTTTTGTGAAGTAAGCGCATTCACCAAGCTAGATTTTCCAACATTCGAAGCGCCAATAAAAGCAAATTCTGGATAATGAGTTTCAGGAAATTGCGAAGAATTATGTGCACCCAAAATAAACTCACAGCTTTGCTCGCCGTGAGAAGGAAAAATTTTATTTATATCGATTTTTTTAGTCATGAATTTATTCATTAAATTTTTAAGAATTACTCAAGAAGAGAAAGGCTTTTCAACTTCCTTCCTTTTGTCTAAAAAACGCCGCTCACGCCACGGCGATGCAGGCCCTTTAGATAAAAGGAAGGAAGTTGAAAAGCCTTTCTCTTCTTGAGTAATTCTTAAAAATTTAAACCATATTTTTTTCCAAAAACTCAATCATTTTGCTTGCTACATCTACACCAGTTGCGCCCTCAATTCCTTCTAATCCCGGCGAAGAATTTACTTCTAGAATTTTTGGCCCAGCGCTAGAGCGAACCATATCAACGCCCGCAACATCAAGGCCCATAATACGCGCAGCATCTATTGCCATCTGATACTCTTCATCAGTAATTTCAACCGCGCGCGCTTTTGCGCCCAAGTGAATATTAGCACGAAACTCGCCCTCTTGCGCCTCGCGCTGCATTGAAGCCACAACTTTATTTCCAATCACAAAACACCTGATATCGTGGCCTTTCGATTCTTTAATATATTGCTGTGCCAAAATATCGGCTTTCAAACTGCGAAAAGCATTAATTACGCTCTCTGCGGCTTTGTTAGTCTCGGCTAAAACCACGCCAACACCTTTTGTGCCTTCAAGCAATTTAACCACTAACGGCGCGCTTCCCACGAGTTTGATAATATCTTTCGTTTCATAAGAAGAATTCGCGAAGCTGGTTACAGGCACGCCAATGCCGTGTTGCGCCAATATTTGCAACGTGCAAAGTTTATCGCGCGATTTTGTGATAGCATCAGAAGTGTTGAGGCACTTGATTCCCATCGTTTCAAATTGGCGAATAATAACCGACGCGTAGAATGTCATCGAAGGCTTAATGCGCGGAATTACATAATCGACATTTTCGATTTTTTTCCCTTCATCAAAAAAAATCTCCGAAGATTTTGTAGCAACTTTTATGAAGCATTCGCCAACATTGATAAATTTTATTTCATGTCCGCGCTTAGCTCCAACCTCAATGATTCTGCGGTTAGAATAGAGATTTGGGTTTGACGCCAATAATATTATTTTCATAAATGAGTTTTTGGTGGCTTACAATTTTTGTATAATGTTAAAATTTCGGCGCGCTTTAATTTTCCGAGCGCAAATGATTTAGAGATATCCACCAACATATTCAACTGTTTTATTGCTTCGCGCCCCAAAAGCATTTTAAAAGCCATCGAATCACGATTAGCAAGGGTGATTTCGATTCTAATTTTTCTCTCTCCCACACTTAAATCAGATTTTATAACGAAGCGTTTTTCTTTTTTCCCACCAGAATCTGAAACCATACGACGATCAACAACCCGCGCCACACAAGGGCGAACAAGCTTTTTATTTTTCTGCAAAGGGTGAATTTCGAAACGCACATATTCTACATCTTCAATATAAAAATTTTCGATGTTAAAAGCGTGCAATGAAGAAGTTTTTGCGCCAGTATCTATCTTTCCTTTAATCGCTGGCAAGTTAAGGCATTCTAGGCCAAACCACTCTTTCCAACCGATGATTTTTTTTATTTTCTTGACGGATTTCATTCTTGTCGAAGTTTTTATTTTGTCGCGATCAATCAACAACTAAGCGCGCTCAGCGGCAATTATTTTTGTCACAATCTCAAGATCTTCTTGAGTATCCACAGAAAGCGGGTGCGCGTCAACAAGTTTTACGATAATTTTCATGCCATTTTCAAGTGCGCGCAATTGCTCTAAACTCTCGCGTTGCTCTAAAATAGATGGTTGCAGCTTTATAAATTTTTCTAGCACAGGTTTTTTATAAGCATAAATTCCGATATGATGAAAATAATCGCCCGCATTTTCTTTGCTATAAGGAATGGCCGCGCGCGAGAAATAGAGAGCCTCGCCGCAATCATCATCAGCAAAAGCAACGGCAATTTTTACCACATTCGGATTAGTGATTTCGGCGCGATTTTTTATTTTTGATGCAACTGTAGCAATATCGCAATCATGCTGCAAAGCCGCGCTGGCAGCGGCGCGAATAACTTGTGGATCGATGTTTGGCAAATCGCCTTGCAAGTTTACAATGAGATCAAATTTTTCAGCAACAGCCTGCGAAGCCGCGTGAATTCTATCTGTTCCCGATGGCAAATTTGGATCTGTAATCACAAACTTCCCCCCAAAACTCTGCACATGATTCGCAATTTCTTCGCCATCGCAAGCAATGAAAACCGGCCCCAGATCTGCCTCCACAGCTTTTTCATAAACACGCTGAATCATCGTTTTTCCTAAAATATCAGCAAGAGGTTTATTGGGAAGCCTAGTAGAAGCTAAGCGCACAGGAATAAAAATTGCGATTTTATTATTCATCGAAAGCATTTTTAAATTGAAAAGAAGCGACAATTTTACGTCGATCTATATAAGTTTCAATTTATCATTAGCTTTGTTCGCGCAACTAATTTCTATGGTTCTGTGGGTGATAGCAGCGCTTGTGCAAGCTTTAAAGGGAAAGA
The DNA here is from genome assembly GCA_945872855.1 of Rickettsia typhi. Taxonomy (GTDB): domain Bacteria; phylum Pseudomonadota; class Alphaproteobacteria; order Rickettsiales; family UBA1997; genus CAMCFD01. The sequence goes on from CAMCAW010000006.1 coordinate 10,246, forward strand.
AATAATTTTGTGAAAACTCACCAATCTTGAAGAAGATTGGTGAGCACGGATGGAATCGAACCATCGACAACCTGATTAAAAGTCAGGTGCTCTACCGACTGAGCTACGTGCTCTCACGAATTACAAAAGAGCGCGGCATTTCACAGCTTGTTCGAAGGAAAGTCAAGAAGAAAAATTATTATTTTTTATCTCGCTTCTCATAAATTTTGCCGCGCCCTTAATTTTAGAAGCCTCTCACTAATTTTTTTCGTAAGAATCTTTTACTAATTGATTTAACAAACGCAAACCATAACCAGTTGCACCTTTAACCGCCAATGGGTCGCCTTTGCCTTTCCAAGCCACGCCAGCAATATCTAGATGGGCCCATTTGGTTTCGCCAACGAATCTCTTGAGAAACTGCGCTGCCGTAGTGCTTCCAGCTCCTCTTCCAGAACCAGTATTTCTCATATCGGCAATGTCAGAGTTAATCATTTCGTCATATTCTTCACCAAGTGGAAGTCTCCAAACCGTTTCGCCTGAAGCCTTGCCAGCTTTATCAAGTTGAGTTGCAAGCGCATCATCGTTAGAAAATAAACCAGCATGAACATCGGCAAGAGCCACTACAATAGCGCCAGTTAAGGTTGCAAGGTCGATGATAAATTTTGGCTTGAATTTTGTGTTAGTATAATGAAGGGCGTCAGCCAGCACCAGACGGCCTTCTGCATCGGTATTGATAATTTCAATAGTTTGCCCCGACATTGAGCGAACCACGTCTCCCGGCCTCTGCGCCGTGCCTGAAGGCATGTTTTCAACAATTCCAATTACACCAATTGCATTCACTTTTGCTTTGCGTTGCGCTAAATTGCGAAGCAGCCCCACCACTACAGCCGAGCCAGCCATATCGGTTTTCATATCTTCCATATTATTTGATGGCTTGATTGAAATTCCACCAGTATCAAATGTTACACCCTTACCAACAAAGGCGATTGGCTGCTCCTTGGCATTTTTCAGGCCATTCCATTTTAACACCACAAGCTGAGATTCTCTAGCGCTGCCCTGCCCCACACCTAGAAGCGAGCCCATTCCCAGCTTTGTCATTTCTTTTTCGCCAAGCACTTCAACTTCTAATCCGTCTTTTTTTAGTGTTTTGCAAATTTCTGCATAGCTTTCTGGATTCAATATATTAGAGGGCTCAGAGACTAAATCTCTCACGAAGAAAATATTTTTTGCTAAAATTTCTAGCTCAATAAATTCTTTTTTCGCCGCATTTAGATCTCCTGCTGCAACATTGATATTAGCGATTTTTAGCTCTTTATCTTTTTGTCTTTTTTCAAAATATTTGTTGAAGCGATAAGTTTGCAAAAGCGCGCCAAAAGCGAGATTACAGTGATTTTCAACATTTTTATTTTTTGATTTTACTTTGCCATTCGCATCAATTTCAAACCCAAAAAATAATGTCGCATCTTTAATTTTGGAGGCATTTAAAAATGAAGCAATTTTAGCGCCAGTTTTTTGAAAAGCATTTTCATCTAACTTTTTTTCTTCTCCCAAGCCAACAACAACAAGGGTTCTGCCTTCAAACGAAACTATATGCGCACCGCTTTTTCCCGTAAAATCAAATTGTTCTTTTGCCAATTTAACTGGCGCAAAAGTTGATTTCTTTACTTCTTCTTCAGTTAAAATTAAAACTGGCACAGAATTTTTAAGAGCCGAAAATGATGCAGGATTAGAGAAGTTAATTTTCATAATTATAATGGATGAAGATTTATAACAAAGACACCTGCCACTAGGATAATCAACCATTTGGAAAAATGCAAAGCTATAATTTTACTATTCTTGTTTCGCTAATTAGTCTTGGTTTTTTTGGCGGCTTTACGCATTGCGCTGGCATGTGCGGGCCTTTCGTGCTTACGCAAGTTTCGAGTCGTTTGCAAAATATTTCGCTCGCAAAATATTCGCATTTTCAAAGATTGCGCAGCCTTGCTTTGATGCCCTACCAGATTGGTCGCATCACCACTTATAGTTGCATCGGATTTTTCTGCTCACTCATCACTAAAAATTTGCAAGGAATTGGCGGTTTTAATATTCTTTCCGGATTTCTACTTTTGTTCGCCGCAACATTTTTTCTACAAAATTTATTGGGCAAAAAGTTTAATCTTCGCTTGCCATTTCACTTGCCAAAAATTAAAAATCCGCCAATATTAAAAAATCTTTTTCAAAGCCCTTACGGTTTTAATGGATTTTTATTAGGAGTAATTTTAGGATTCATTCCCTGCGGTTTGCTTTATGGCGCCTTTGCGCTTGCGGCATCAATCACCAATCCAATATTGGCAGCGCTAGGAATGTTTTTGTTTGGAATTTCAACTTTTCCAGCACTTTTCCTCACTGCTTCTGGCGGATATTATTTTTTGAAAATTAAAGGCGTAAATTTTAAGCTGATTTCTAAAATAGTGGTTTTAGTTAATGTGATAACGCTTGGCGTTATGGGTATTGGGTTAATTTTTAGTTAATTATTATTAAATCTTTTTACTTAGTTAGAATGCCAGCCTAGCCGTGGCGTGAGCGGAGCATTCTAACTAAGTAAAAAGATTTAATAATAATTAACTAAAAATTAACAAACTTTAAATTTTATAAACATGGCTTCAAACCATATATCACAAGCTCCGGTCGATTATAATTACGACATCGTAAAATTATTCACCATCGCTTCCACTTTTTGGGGAATAATCGGATTTTTAGTCGGCGTTGTTATCGCCTTGCAATTAACTTTTCCGCTTCTCAACTTCGATATTGAATGGCTCAGCTTCGGCAGATTGCGCCCACTACACACTTCTGCAGTAATTTTTGCCTTTGGCGGCAACGTGCTTTTTGCCACCAGTTTTTTTGTAGTGCAGCGCACTGGACAAGTTAGATTATGGGGTAGCGACGCCTTATTAAAATTTATTTTCTGGGGCTATCAAATTTTTATCGTCATGGCCGCAATCGGCTATATTATTGGTGTATCGCAAGCCAAAGAATATGCCGAACCAGAATGGTATGCCGATTTATGGCTCACAATAATTTGGGTTTGTTACTTTTTTGTTTTTATCCTCACGCTCAAAAACCGCCGCGAACCGCATATTTACGTGGCAAACTGGTTCTACCTCTCTTTCATTGTTACGGTTGCAATACTGCATATTGTTAACAATTTATCGATTCCACTTCGCATAGATTCTGCTCACAGCTATCCATTATTTGGTGGCGTTCAAAGTGCAATGATCCAATGGTGGTATGGTCACAACGCGGTTGGATTTTTCCTCACTGCAGGTTTCATCGGCATTCTTTATTATTACATTCCTAAAAGAGCCGAGCGCCCTGTTTATTCTTATCGCCTTTCAATTTTGCATTTCTGGTCACTTATTTTCATCTATATTTGGGCAGGGCCGCACCACTTGCACTATACCTCGCTGCCAGATTGGGTGCAAACTCTAGGAATGACATTCTCCATCATGCTCTGGATGCCATCTTGGGGCGGCATGATCAACGGTATCATGACACTTTCGGGCGCGTGGCACAAATTGCGCGAAGATCCCGTCTTGCGCTTCCTCATTACAGCTGTAGCCTTCTATGGCATGAGCACTTTTGAAGGCCCCCTCATGGCCATCAAATCCGTCAACTCACTTTCGCATTACACCGATTGGACAATTGCCCATGTTCACTCTGGCGCTCTAGGCTGGGTGGCAATGATCAGCTTTGGTGCACTCTATCACATGGTGCCAATTTTGTGGAACAAAAAAGACATTTATTCAGTTAAATTAATCAGCGTGCATTTCTGGCTCGCCTCAATCGGCATTGTGCTTTATCTTTCTGCAATGTGGATTTCTGGCGTTATGCAAGGCTTAATGTGGCGCTCATATGATGCTATGGGATTTTTACAATATTCTTTCATTGAAACAGTGGTGGCAACCCATCCGCTTTATTTAACACGCGCAATTGGCGGAATATTTTTCCTCGCAGGCGCTTGCTTAATGGCCTATAATTTTTATAAGACAATTTATTGCACCAAAACAGTAAACGCAAAATAACTTATGTTTAAACACGACAAAATTGAAAAAAGCTCAATTCTACTTCTAATATTAACAGTGATCGTGATTTCAATTGGCGGGCTAATTGAAATCACGCCACTATTTCGCATTGAAACCACAATTGAAAAAGTTGAAGGTATGCGGCCTTATACCCCGCTTGAGTTAGCAGGCGCTAAAATTTATAAGCGCGAAGGCTGTTATGGTTGCCACTCGCAACAAGTTCGCGTTTTGCGCGATGAAGTTGAGCGCTATGGACACTACTCCCTAGCCGCTGAAAGCATGTATGACTTCCCTTTTCAATGGGGATCAAAACGCACCGGCCCAGATTTAGCGCGCATCGGCAGCAAATACTCAGATCAATGGCACGTGATGCATTTAATGAATCCGCGCGCGGTTGTTCCGCAATCAATTATGCCGGGCTATAAATTTTTAGTTGAGCGCGATGCTGATATTTCTGGCCTTGTAGATGATATTGCAGTGCTTCGTAAGCTAGGCGTACCATACTCTGACGAGATGTTGCAAAATACTATAAGCGATGCCGTGGTGCAAGCCTCAACAGATCGCGATAGTTCTGGATTAGAAAAAAGATATGGCAGCAAAATCAATATCCACGATTTTGATGGCAATCCAGACCGAGTTTCTGAAATGGATGCACTAGTGGCTTACTTACAGGCGCTTGGCTCTATGGTTGATTTCTCAAAATATGAGCCAGTAAAAAAAGAGGATAAATAATGCTAAATTTTATCATTGATAACGCCGCAACAATTGCTACGTTATTTTTCTTTCTAGCCTTTTGTTATATAGTTTTTTCGGTGTTTAAAAAAGGAAATAAAAAGAAGTTTGATAAATTTGCGAAGATTCCGCTTGAGGATGAAAAAATCAAATAAAGCGCAGAAGGTTTTTACACCATCACCCTCTCGACCTCAACAATCTTGCGCGAAATGCGTAGCGCCGAAATCATATCTTCAAGGTGATCAACATTCTTCACTTCAACGTCAATGAAGATCTCAAAATAATCAATATTGCGATTAGTAATTTTAACATTCGTAATATTAACCTGCTTGCGCGCAATCGCGCCAGTAACGTCTGCAAGGCTTCCTGATTGATTTGCTATCACCACTCTCACCCTACTAACATACAAATATTCATCTTTCTTGTTATTTTTCCAACAAACATCGAGAATTCTTTGCGGATTCAAAACGATATTTTTTAGGTTATGACAAGATTGATTATGAATCGTTACGCCAGTGCCGGTGTTGATTACACCAACAATTAAATCTCCCGGAATTGGATTGCAACAGCCAGCATAATGCATCGCCATTCCCACTACCAAACCATCAATTAACAGCGCATCATCACGTTTTTTATTTTTATCTTGCGTAGTTTTTAAAATTGGCGCAGGCCTAGAGTCATCTTGATAATCTGGATATATCTTCAACAAAATATCATGCCGTGTTGCCACACCTTCAGCAACACGAACATATAAATCATCAATCGTTTTTACATTAAAAGGAGCAAGATTTTTTTCGAGCAAACGATCATTTAGCTCTAAATTTTTTATCGCAAAAAACTTGTGTAAAATGTTGCGGCCCAAGGCTTTATGCTCATCGTATTTTTCGTGGCGGATAAAATTTTTAATCGCCGATTTTGCCTTTGCAGTTGCTACAAATTGCAACCAATTTGGTGAAGCTTTGCCATTTTTTGCCGTAATAATTTCAACTTGATCACCATTCTCCAGCCTTTGCCTTAAAGGCGCGATGATGCTATTAATTTTTGCACCAACACAACTATTTCCAACTTCAGAATGTACAGCATAAGCAAAATCAACCGCCGTAGCACCAAAAGGCAGATTAAAAATATCGCCATTTGGAGTGAAGCAAAAAACTTCATCCTTATGCATTTGCAATTTATTTTGCTCTAATACTTCGCCAGCGCGATCAGCATTTTCAAAAAGACTGATAAGGTCTCGCATCCATTGATATTGCTCGGTTTCTTTTTTATTGCTTTCGATGGTTTTTATGCTTGGTTTTTTGGGATTTTTATCTTTATAAATCCAATGCGCCGCCACACCTAATTCAGAAATTTCGTGCATTTTTTTATCACGAATTTGCAACTCAATTTTTTTGTTAAAAGGCCCTAAAATTGCCAAATGTAGCGAGCGATAGCCATTATCTTTTGGCGTACTAATGTAATCGCGAAAAGTGTTAGGAATCATGTTGTAGCTTGAGTTTATAACACCCAACACGCGATAACATTCTGCCACATTTTTAACAATAATTCGAAATGCCATTATGTCGTGCAGATGATGAAATCCAACATTTTGATTTTTCATCTTACTCCAAATTGAATAAGGAGTTTTTTCGCGACCAGAAATTGTAAATTTTATTTTTTCGCCGCTAAGATTTTCGCTTAAACTTTCGATTATTTTATTGATGTAATCTTTTTTCTGCTCACGCAATTCATTAAGGCGCGAAACTATGAACCCTCTGGTCTCGGGGTCTATCGCCTCAAAAGATAATTCTTGCAATTCATCTTTAATTTTATTGAGACCAATGCGCGCGGCAAGTGGCGCATAAATCTCAAGACTTTCGCGCGCCTTCTTGATTTTTTTCTCTTTCGATGGCATGTAAAAAATCGTCCGCATGTTGTGCAGCCTGTCTGCAAGCTTAATTAGCAACACACGAATATCTTCCGACATCGCCAAAGTAAGCTTACGAAAATTTTCCGCAACGCGTTCAGAAGTAGAAATAGATTCGATTTTGCCAAGCTTCGTAACGCCATCAACCAGCTTGGCTATTTGCTCGCCAAAGCCTTTCTCAATTTCGTCAAGAGTAATTTCTGTGTCTTCAACAATATCATGCAAAAGTGCCGCAACAATGGAAGCCTCATCTAATTTTAAATCGACAAGAATTTCGGCAACGGCGAGAGGGTGCGAAAAATAAAGGTCTCCAGAATGGCGTTTTTGATTGCCGTGCCCTGCTTTAGAAAAAATATAGGCTTTTTGTATAAGGGATTCGTTGACCTGCGGATTATATAGCTTGATTTTTGCAACTAATTCTGCGGCTGAAATCATGATCTTGAACGTGGCTGGCGCCTAGAGAAGGGCGCCTTACCGATTAATCGTCAACTTGTAGATTTTCTCCAACGAAAGTAGCTTCTTTTAACATTTGACCTTGAACTTCTTCAATAATTTCTGCTTGAGTAACGCTATCGACGCGAGTGTTTTCAACGGCTCCGCGATTCATGATTGAAGAAAGAATATTTTGCTTGATCACTTCAACATTAAGCATGTGATCGCCAATTTCGCGCAAAGCGATAACAGCTGGTTTTTCTTTGCGATCTAGCTCCGTAGCTGCTCCAGACAAGATGCTTTTAGCACGATTGCTCGCAACAAGGCAAAGCTCAAAACGATTAGGAACAACTGTTACACAATCTTCAACTGTAATTCTTGCCATATTCTGATTAACGTTTATTGTTGTAGAGATAAGAGGCCGCTAATTCTAGAGGCCACCAGTTCAATAATCAAGAGAGTTTTTCATGAGCAATATCGTTATCCATCCTGAAGCAGATTTTATTAAGATGAGAGCCGCTGGAAGGCTTGCAGCAGAGGTTCTAGACTATATCACAGATTACATAAATATTGGCGTAACCACCGATTTTTTAAACGATTTATGTCACAAAAAAATCATCGAAAATGGCGCTATTCCCGCGCCACTAAACTATCGCGGCTATCCAAAATCAATTTGCACTTCGGTTAATCACGTTATTTGCCATGGCATTCCTAACGATAAGCCATTGAAAGAAGGCGATATTATAAACATCGATGTCACCGTTATTTTAGATGGCTGGCACGGCGATACAAGCCGCATGTACTATCTTGGCGAGCCTTCGATTAAAGCCAAAAGATTAACGCGGGCAACTTATGAATGCTTGATGCTCGGCATTGAGCAAGTCAAGGTTGGTGGGCATTTTGGCGATATTGGCCATGCAATTCAAACTTATGCCGAGAAACAAGGTTTTTCTGTGGTGCGCGATTATTGCGGGCACGGCATCGGTTTAATTTTTCACACCGAACCTAACATCACGCACTACGGCCGCAAGGATACTGGGCCGGTAATAGAAGAAGGAATGTTTTTTACAATTGAACCAATGATTAATGCTGGCGCTTGCGAAACCATACTCAGCAAACATGATGGCTGGACAGTTACAACGCGCGATAAATCGCTATCGGCGCAGTTTGAACACACAATTGGCGTTACAAAAAATGGTGCAGAAATTTTCACGAAATCGCCGCGCGGCCTTGATTTTCCGCCTTATAAAAAATAAATATTCGCCTTTGTGGCATAATTAAAATATTTATCGAAAAATGTCTAGTCTTATAGACACGCTTTATTTAGCTCTTTCAACGCAGCTTCTACGCCATGTGGATGCTCCCACACAAAGGATATAACCGCCAAAAAATCAACACCAGCCCTCACCAAAGGCGCACAGTTTTTATCATCAATCCCGCCAATTGCGACAATTGGCAAATCTGTCATTTCAGTGCTCCATTCAATAATTTCTGGCGTTGGCTTTCCCTTAGAATTTTTTGTTTTACTGGCAAAAAACGCACCAAAAGAAATATAATCTACGCCCTGTTCTGCCGCTTCTACAGCTAGATGGCGTGAATCGTAGCAACTTGCACCAATCACAAAATTTTTGGGTGATATTTTTCTTACTTCCGCAATTATGCCATCTTCATCACCAAGATGAACACCGTCTGCGCCCACTTCCAGAGCTAGCTTGTAAGAATCATTCAAAATAAATAACACATTAAAATCGTGGCAGATTTTTTTTAACTCGCGCGAAATTATTAACATTTCATCATCTTGATAATCTTTGAGACGCAGCTGAAACACTGGCACAAGACCAGTTTTTAAAGCATCTTGCAAAGATTTTGAAAATTGCTTCAACTCAATTTTTGGTGGGCTAATTAGATAAATTTTTGTCATTTCTGAATTGTAAATTACGAGAGATTTTGTAGCGGCACTACTACGCCAGCGCCGCTACAAATCAGAACTAGTCAGCTTTTTTTCTTCTGAAAAATGCTGGAACATTAATTACATCATCATCCATTTTATTATTTTCTTCGACTTCTTTTTCATCATCAAAAACAGTTCCGCCAAAAAATTCTTGCTTCTTTTTCATCGCTTCTTGCGATTTTTCATTAGTGACTTTGTGCTTTTGCTTAGCTTCTTCCGCCGATTCTAACTCAAACTCATCTTCAATAATTTCGGCTCTTTTTTTAAGGTTATTTTCTGCTTTATTTTTTCCGGAATTCATAAAACCAAATAAATTAAAGCCCGAATTTTGTTCTTTTTTTACAGCAACTGACTGAGTCATCTCTTGCTTGCGCGGCGCTGGCTTTACTGGCCTCACAACAACTTCCTCTTCTTCATATTCAGCAGACTTATTAGAGCGCGGCTTTTCCTCTTCCTCTTCTTCATTGAAAAAACTAATTTGCGTAAAACTAGAATCTTCCGCTTGACGCTTGGCAGTAGAGTGGTCAGCCTTGCCATAATTCACATTTTCTTCTTTTAAGTAACCTTTTTTTGCACCAAAATTTGATTCACTAATTTCTTCAAAGCCTTCATTTGCGGGCTCTACCGCAACTCCTGGATCAAAGAAAGTTTTGCGCACCGTGTTCATAATTGACGAATCTTTAGACGCAGATTTTTTGGTTTCAGCCTTATCTAGACTAACACGAAACTTGCTTGGAGCGTCGTTTTCCATAGCTTTGAAAGAATCTTGACGATATTCATCTTCGTCAATTCCTGTTGCTACAACTGAAATTCTAATTTTGCCTTTCATGTTTTCATTGAAAGCAGAACCGAAAATAATATTAGCATTTTGATCAACTTCGCGCTTGATTGTATTAACTGCTAAATCGGCCTCAAATAGCGTCATATCTGGGCCGCCAGTCATATTTACAAGAACGCCTTTTGCGCCTTTAATTGAAATATCGTCAAGAAGTGGATTGGAAATTGCAGCTTCGCAAGCTTCAACGGCGCGGTTTTCGCCTTCTGATTCTCCTGTTCCCATCATCGCTTTACCCATTTTTGTCATGATGGTTCTGATATCGGCAAAATCAAGATTTACTAAACCGGGCATAGTGATAAGATCAGTAATGCCGCGGACTCCGGCATGCAAAACATCATCAGCCATTTTGAACGCAGATTCAAAAGTTGTCTGTTCGTTTGCAATGCGAAAAAGATTTTGATTTGGAATTACTATAAGAGTGTCGACATGTTTTTTAAGCTCCTCAATGCCCTTCTCTGCTGCTTCCATGCGATATTTTCCTTCAAAGTGGAATGGCTTTGTAACAACACCAACAGTAAGAATCTCGCGATCTCTCGCAAGTTTTGCGATCACTGGAGCCGCGCCAGTTCCAGTTCCACCGCCCATACCCGCAGCAATAAAAACCATGTTATTGCCATCGAGAAGCGATTCAATTTCTTCAATATTTTCTTCTGCAGCAAGGCGTCCGCGATCTGGGAATGAGCCGGCTCCAAGGCCTTTTGTTGTAGCAATTCCAAGCTGAATTTTATTTGGCGCGAGAGAATTTGCTAAAGCTTGCGCATCGGTGTTGGCGGCCACAAACTCAACGCCCTGAAGGTCTGAGCGAATCATGTTGTTGATTGCATTTCCACCAGCGCCACCAACACCAAAAATCGTGATTCGTGGTTTTTGTAATTCTGGTTGAGGAATATTTAAGTTGAGGGCCATAGTTTGAAATTTTTAGTTAAGATTGAAAATAATTTAGCTTAAACAACTTTATTTTCTATTTTGATATTAATGTAGCTTTAACAATTTCATCTTCGAGATTAATCGCAATATTTTTCTTTTCTTTGTCTACTAACAATTCTAAAAAGTTGAAAATATTTTTGGCGTATAACTTGCTGGCATCAATGGAGACAAGGCTTGGAAAGTTATCGTGACCAATTATTGTAACGCCACCAACTTGCTTGATTTTACTACTTTCCGTTAGCGCACAATTGCCGCCATTTACCGCGGCTAAATCGACAATTATTGAGCCAGCTTTCATGCCCCGAACCATTTCTTCACTGATTAAAATTGGTGCTTTTTTCCCAGGAATTAGCGCGGTTGCAATTACAACATCTTGATTAATTATTGTGTCGAAAATTAATTTTTCTTGCAGTTTTTTATATTCTTCACTCACCTCTTTAGCATAGCCGCCCTTGGTTTCAGCCACTTCATCAGATTTTACCTCGATGAATTTTGCGCCCAAACTTTGCACTTGCTCTTTAGCTGCGGCGCGCACATCAAAAGCACACACAATACCACCAAGCCTTTTGGCTGTAGCGATTGCTTGCAACCCCGCAACGCCCGCGCCAAGAATCATAAATTTTGCTGCAGCAACCGTTCCCGCGGCAGTCATCATCATCGGCACACATTTTTGCATTTGCGAAATGGCATTAATCACCGCAACATATCCAGCTAAATTACTTTGTGAAGATAAAACGTCCATGCTTTGCGCCCTAGTAATTCTAGGCACCAACTCAAGTGCAAAAGGCGAAACACCAGCATCAATTAATTGCACAATTTTTTCTTTCTGAAAATAAGGATTAAGCATACCAATAAAAACCACGCCTTTTTTCACCTTAGATAAATCGATTTCGTTTCTTTGTACAGAAATAATAACATCAAGATCTGGCAGCACTTGCGCAAGATCTTGCACAACCGTTACACCTGCTTTGCCGTAGGCTTCATCGCTAATCGCAGATTTTTCTCCTGCGCCTTTTTCAGCAAAAATTTCGAAGCCCGCTTTTTGATATTTCGCAACCAAATCTAATGTTAGTGCGACACGGCTTTCAGTTAAATTTGTTTCTTTTAGAACAAGAAGTTTCATATGAAAAATATTATCTTGTTGTTTATGAATCCCCTAAAAATGGGGCGCCGCACATGCAGCATAAAATATGGTGCGGTCGAGAAGATTTGAACTTCCACGGGTTTTACCCCACAACGACCTCAACGTTGCGCGTATACCAATTCCGCCACGACCGCATAAGTGTTAATTAACCAAAGGTTTTATCCGATTTAAAGCGACCACAAACATAGACATATCAGGGTTTGGATGCAATTTTAAATCTGTAATAAAATTATCGTATCTTGCAACTAAAGGTTGAACTTTTTCAATCCAAACTTGCATTGAATCAACATTACAAATGTCGTCTTTCTTGCAATTAGAATCAACAATTTCTTGCGCAATTTTCATTTGGAAGAGATATAAATCTTCAATGATTGTTTTGCTTGAAAGCTTTTGCCAGTAGTTATCTGAGGCTAAATCAGATAATTTTGTGCGCAGCCATTTTAATGAAAATCTCGTGCCAACTGCAAAATAAATTTTAGCAATTGTTTTTAAATCTAAACCTTGCGATCTTTTTTCAGTTTTTGCAAAAATTTCCGCAATATTGAAAGCTGAAGCGATAGGATCCATCGCAGCAATTTTGCGCGCTAAAACCGCTTCTACATTGTTTAGAACATAGCGTTCAACTTTTCTTTCGTAAGAATCTTTTGAAGCCTCGGCCAAAACTTGTGTTAGAATTTTTGACAATTCAGAAACAATTTTTTTGAATCTTGCAACAATTGCATTTAAGTCTCCCGACACTTGATTATGTAGGAGCCACAACATTGCGCGCTCTAACAATTTATGCGCACTCAAAAACATTTGCGTTTGAATATGCGCCGCAACTGATTTATCAACATTTTCGACATCTTCCCAAATTTTTTTGAGGCCAAAAGAATCACAAGTAATGACAAAACTTTTTACCACCGCAACCACGTCAAATCCGCTTTCTTCCGCCATTTGATTAATGAAACTAATGCCTACACGATTAACCGCAAAATTTGTAATTTGCGTAGCAATAATTTCACGGCGAAGCTGATGGCCCTTAATTTCTTCGGCAAATTTTTTCTGCATCAACTTCGGAAAATATTCCAAAAGTTCTTCAGAAAAATATTCATCATCAACTAATTTTGATGCCAGAATTTTGTTATAAATATCCATTTTAGAATAAGCTAACATCACGCAAAGCTCTGGGCGAGTAAGGCCAATCTTATCTATTTGTCTTTTAGCGATTTCTTTTGCTGATGGCAAAAATTCTATTTTACGATTTAACAATCCAGATTTTTCTAGTGCATCTAAAAATTGCGATTGGCTTCCGAGGCCATTCACGCCTTGACTTTGCACGATTGTAATAACTTGCGTTTGTAAACGATTATCATTCAGAACAAGCTCTGAAACCTCGTCAGTCATGCTTTCGAGGATTTTATTTCTCTCTGCAAGCGTGATTTTTTCTGCACGCAAGGCTTGCGTAAGGGCGATTTTTATATTCACCTCATGATCCGAGCAATCAACGCCCGCAGAGTTATCCAGCGCATCAGTATTGATTCGCCCACCATTCAAGGCATATTCAACGCGACCCTTCTGCGTGAAGCCAAGATTTCCGCCCTCTCCCACAACTTTAGCGCGCAAATCAGCACCGTTAATGCGAATAGCATCGTTAGCGCGATCGCCCACATCTTGATGCGATTCATCGGCCGCTTTCACATAAGTTCCAATTCCACCATTCCACAATAAATCTACCGGAGCCTTTAAAATAGAGCTTAAAAGCTGATTTGGAGTAAGTTCATTTTCCTCAATTGCTAAAATTTTCTTCACTTCAGGAGAAATTTTTAGCGATTTCGCACTTCTATCAAAAACGCCGCCGCCCTTAGAGATTAAAGCCTCGTTGTAATCTGTCCAACTTGAACGCGGCAAGTTAAACATGCGTTTTCTCTCTGCAAAAGATTTTGCCGCATCTGGGTTTGGATCGAAGAAAATATGCAGGTGGTTAAAGGCGGCAACCAGCTTTACATGCGGTGAGAGCAACATTCCATTACCAAAAACATCGCCAGATAAATCGCCAATACCAACACAGGTAAAATCTTGAGTTTGCGTATCAACACCCATTTCGCGGAAGTGGCGCATCACCGAGATCCACGCGCCTTTTGCCGTGATGCCCATTTTTTTGTGATCATAACCAACCGAGCCACCAGAAGCGAAGGCGTCGCCCAACCAAAAATTATATTCTGCTGAAATTGAATTTGCGATATCAGAAAAAGTTGCAGTGCCTTTATCGGCGGCGACCACCAGATAAGGGTCAGCGCCATCATGCATCACCACATTTTGTGGATGAGTAATTTTAGCATTTACCACATTATCGGTTAAATCAAGCAGGCCGCGCAAGAATGTTTTATAGCACGCAACGCCTTCTTGCAAAAATTCTTCACGCGTCATTTTGCTGACATCTTTTTTGACAACGAATCCGCCCTTAGAGCCAACTGGCACGATGACCGCATTCTTTGTCATTTGCGCTTTCATCAAACCAAGAACTTCGGTTCTGAAATCTTCATGGCGATCAGACCAGCGCAAGCCTCCACGCGCCACGCGCCCACCTCTTAAATGCACGCCCTCAACTTGATTTGAATAAACAAAAATTTCGGCATAAGGCAAAGGCAAAGGCAAATCAGGAACTTTTTTGCAATCAAATTTGAAGGACATATAACCTTTGAAATGCCCGTCTTTCGTGCTTTGGTAATAGTTTGTGCGCAAAGTTGCATCGATCAATCCGAAGAATTTGCGAATCGCTAAATCATGCGAAGCGTCGTTTACTTTATTGAGTGCACTTTTAATTTTATCAGAAACTTCGATGACTTTTTTATTGCGCTCTTCAAGTTTAATTTTCAACTCTGGGTTGAATTTCGTTTGAAACAATTCAACCAATAATTTTGTGATGTCGCTATGTCTAACCAGAACGTTCGCAATATATTCTTGATCATGCCTAAACCCAGCTTGATAAATATATTTTGCGTAAGCGCGCATCATATAAATTTGCTTCCAGTTTAATTCTGCAGAAACTAGCAAGCGATTCAAAGAGCCCGCACTCAAGACGTCAAGCCATATCAAAGAAATCGCTTCTTCAAAATTTTTCTTCAAATTTTCGCTAAATTCATTACCAGATTTGCTAAGATTTAGACGAAAATAATGGATCCAAACTTTATTATTTTCAGAAATATCAACAACATAAGTATGTTCGTGAATCACGTTGAAGCCAAAGCTTTCAAGGATTGGCATCACATCAGAAAGAATTAATTCGCGCTGTGGTGAATAAATTTTTAACTCCGTAACATCTTTATCGCTTGTCGAACTATTATACAAATTAAACAGAATTGATTTTTTTTCCAAACAGCTTTCAAGGCATGAAATATCTATCGTCGCGCGTCTTGCATCAAAGCGATTTGTATAGCTTATAGAGAAGGAATTTTTATACTTTGCAAAAAGTGCAACTGTTTTTTCAGCGTCAAATTTAACCGCGATTTCTTCTTTTAAGTTATCAGACCAAAGTTTTGTCATCTCAGCAATATCGCTTTCAAGCCTTAATTCATCGGGATTAACAACGCTTTCAGTGCGAATAATTAGGTGTAATCTGGTTAAATTCGATTCTGTGATTTGCACAAAAAGATCTACAACCAAACCTTGATAAGCTTGCGCCAAATAATCACAGATTTTTTTGCGCAAATCAGATGTACTGCGCTCGCGTGGCACAAAAACTAAACAGCTAACAAAGCGATTATATTTATCCTTGCGCGCAAAAAATCGCACTTGATTACGACCACAAATAGCAACAATTCCCGTAGAAATTCGCAGCAAATCTGTCTCGCTAATTTGAAATAATTCATCGCGCGGATAAGTTTCAATTACCGACACTAAATCTTTGTAATTATGGCTTCCCTTAGCGAATTCAGAGGCCTCAATCACTTTCGCAATCTTGCCTTTAATCAATGGAATTTGCGATGGACTTTGGCTATATGCCAAAGAAGTAAACAAGCCAACAATGCGATATTCGCCTACAACCTCGCCTTTTACGGAGAATTTTTGTATGCGAATTCTTTCGGCATTAGTGCTACGATGTATTTGCGATTTATAGCGCGATTTTACAATTTCAACAACATATGGATTCTTTATAACCTCAGCAATTTCTTGCGCCGAAGAGTTAACAATATTCGGCCGAAATTCTTCATATTTAGCACGAAACACGCCTAATGTTGAAGCGGTAACTTCTTTTAATTCATTATTTACGAAGTCGAATTCTTTGAAACCCAAGAGAATAAAGCTTCCATCAGATATCCAAGAAATAAAATCTTTAATCTCAGAAATTTCTGTTGCCGATTTTTTGCTAGTTGTAATTTTATTTTGTAACGCCTTCACACTTACAACCATCTGCTTCCAATCTTCTACTACAATTTTAATTGTTTCAAGAAGCTTGCCAATTGCTTCTTTTAGTTTTGCAGAATCTTCAGAGCTAATTTTGCCAATATGAAGCTGAATGATTGATTCTGATTTAGAATTTTTATCGGCTCTAATAGATTGCAGCGCCCCAGATTTATCGCGGCTCGCCGAATAAATTGGATGCATAATATTTTTTACTTCAATGCCAAATTTATCAATTTGCGCCGCAATTGAATCGACCAAAAACGGCATGTCGTCATTGATAATTTCGAGTATGCTATAATTATTTTTTGCAGAATTATTGAAGTGAATTTTAAACTGCCCAGCTTTTTTATTTTGAAAAAATTTAAAGCTTGGAAGCGCGTTTTCGTAGAGCTCTTCAACTGTATATTGCGCAAAATCATGCTCTTGATTTTGCAAATAAAAAATTTTGATGAATTCTAAAAAATCTTTCGATTGTTTTTTAGAGCGAGAAAAATCAACGACTTTCTTGATTAATTTTTGCATTTTTTTTCTTCATTATTTTTTTGCTAGAATCGCTATCATTTGGTTTCCTTCCAATCTAGGGTTGGATTCGGGCTTGGCAAAAGCCTCGGTTTGCAGCAGCACATCCTTCATCATGGTTTTTGCCAAATCAAGATGCGTGATCTCGCGACCTTTCATTCTGACTGACACTTTTACTTTATCGCCTTGCTCAATAAATTTAGCGACATGCTTCATTTTTACATCGAAATCATTTTTGCCAATGTTGATCGACATCTTGATTTCTTTGGTTTCAACAACCTTTTGTTTCTTGCGCGCATCTGCCGCTTTTTTCTGCAATTCATAACGCATTTTTCCGAAATTGGTGATTTTGCACACAGGCGGCTCGGCACTTGGCGACACTTCAACTAAATCTAATCCCGCATCTAACGCTTTTTTTATTCCCTCTTCAAGCGACATTACGCCTAACATTTCAGCATTGTGATCAATCACTCGAACCTGCGCAGACCTGATCTGCTCGTTGATGCGATAAGACTTTCCGGCGATTTGCTCAGAGTTTTTTTGTCCATTTTTTGATTGATTTTGACCGCTATTTTGTTGTAGTTGCACGTATTTATTTGAATTGTTGATATTGTTGCAAAATGGTGTTGCATAAAGATTAGCGCCGTTATCTTGATAATCAAGCCGTTCATGGAGTGTTTCCAAAAACTTATTTTTGCAGCTTCAGCGCCAATTGATAAATCTCTTTTCGATGCAGGCCATAAATTTGCGATAAATGCTCGGAAAGCTCTTTAATACTCATTCCATTGCCAACAGCTTTTCTAATTTCTTGCTCTAATTCTTCTTGCGTAAGTGGTTTTTCGCCGCGATTTGCTTTTTCTAAAATAATTACAAATTCGCCGCGTAATTTTTCAACATTTTGCTTAAAAAATTCGATTACTTTTTCTAATTCATTATTAACAATTTCTTCATGAATTTTAGTAAGCTCGCGTGCTACAGCCACTTTGCGATTGCCAAAAATTTTATGCAGATCTTCTAGCATTTCTACCGCGCGCATCGCTGACTCAAAAAACACCAGAGTAAAATTTTTTGGCAACTCTTTGAGAGCGTTTTGGCGCTGAATTTGTGAGCTAGGCAGAAACCCGTAAAATAAAAAGTTATCGCAAGCAATGCCGCTAGCTGAGAGTGCCGTAGTAACCGAAGAAGCGCCCGGAAGTGGTGTAACTTTCACATTATGTTCGCGCAGAAAACAGATCAACTTATGCCCCGGATCAGAAATTAGTGGCGTGCCCGCATCGCTTACCAAGGCAATATTAGAGCCACTTAACAACATATGCAAAATTTTCTTGCGCGTCATTTCATCAGAGTTATCATTATAGACTAATAGCTTTTTATTTTTGATCTCATATTTTTCGAGAAGGCGCGCCGTAATTCTGGTGTCTTCACAAATTATAGCATCGCTAAGCTTTAGAGTTTCTAGGGCGCGTAAGGTAATATCTTGCAAATTTCCAATTGGAGTTGCAACAACATAAAATTCAGACATGAGAAATTTCTTTATTATTATTTTTGCGGCGGTTTTCCTTTTTTCTTGCGAATCTGGCCATAAATTATCGAGAGATATTTTTTCTTGGGAGCAAGAAAAGCCTGCTCCAATAATGCATCCCAAGAACCAAGCGCCATTTATTTATTCACGCAATTTAGATACTCTAAAGGCAAATAAAAAGAAAGTGAAGGTCGGATTATTTTTTCCTTTCTCTGGCAAAAATCGTGATTTGGGCTGGAGCCTTTATAATGCTGCAGTAATGTCACTTTTTGATAATGATATTAACCACAATATTGAGTTAGTTTTAGTTGATAGCAAAGATACAGCGAGCGAACCTGCAAAATCAATCAAAGACATCACCGATCAAGATATTAAAGTTGTTGTGGGGCCCGTATTTAGCAGCTCGGTTGAGTCTGTTGCAAAAGATTTTATGAGCAATTCTGTCACGGCAATTTCACTTTCTAACAACCAACAATTAAGCGGAAAAATTAACAATGGCGGCGGAGTTTTTATCGCAGGATTTTTACCCGAACAACAAATTGATAAAGTTGTAAATTACGCTATCGGACATAATAAAATAAATTTCGCAATTTTAGCGCCTAATAATCAATATGGATTAACTGTGGCCAACATGTTTAAGCGCATAGTTAAAGCTCGCGATGGCATGATTATCACTTCTGAATTTTACGATCCTTCGGGCAACGATTTAAACAAAGTGGTTGAGCGCTTAGTTAACGCCTCTATGACGCCAGCCCGCTTGGCTGAAGGCCGCGGCAGCAAGCTCGCAAAAAATGCCGTAATAAAAGATTCTGACCGCACTTATCCGCAAGTGATTTTAATTCCTGAATCAGGAAAAACTTTAACAAAAATTACGGCGCTAATTAAGCAATATAACACGCAAGAACGTGAATATCAGTTAGCTGGCACTGGTCAGTGGGACGATATCTCTACATTAAATAATGTTAATATTTTTGGCGCGTGGTTTGCGGCACCCGATCACAATCGCTTTGCTAACTTTGAAAAATCTTATTACCAAACTTATAACAAACTCCCTCCGCGCATTGCCTCCATTGCTTACGACTCGATTGCGGCAATTGCAGAATTGATTGATAAAAAAGCTGGATTACCTTCAAATGCTGATTTTATTGGCTATATTAACACGCAAAAAAATGGCTTTAGCGGAATTGATGGCTCATTTCGTTTCTTAGAAAATGGCTTGGTGCAAAGAAATTTGGCCGTGTTACAAGTTGGCAGTGGAGAATTTATAACAGTTGATAAGCCAGCAGAAAAATTTTTGAAGTATTAGTTCAACTAGCTTTAAACACAATCCTGCTCAGCTCCTGTCCGCAATCGGCGCTAAATCGGATTATTTCTTGCTCGCCTTTATTTGCCTTAGTTAAAACAGTAATTACGCCATCTTTAACACTTAGAGATTCAATATTTTGTGGCATAGAAATTGTCTTAATTTTATCGCACTTCGATGCAAACGCAACACCAGTTGATTCTTTGCGATTCTTAATAATTTCAAACGCCGCCAATAAAACCACAAATACTATAAAAAGCGCAAATACTGTAGATTTTAATAAAATCACGCCTCTGCTATATTTTTGCGGTTTCGCGTGTTCTTGTCTTTCGTGTCGCTCTCCGCGATTATCATGGCCGTGGCTGTAATGCCTTCTGTTATTGTTATACATAGTTCGTAAATATAATTTTCTCTAAAAAGAGTTTTTGGTTTCTAAAGGACGATAAAAATTGATCAAAAAAGATTTTGCAAGCAGAATTAAAATCGAATAATTCTTTGCATCATTTTTAATCAAAAAATTAAATGATTTGTAATTTTTTCCCAACCTTAATAAAGCTAGCAATAGCGCGGTCTAGATGCTCTTTTTCATGAGAGGCAGAAATTTGCACACGAATGCGTGCTTCATTTTTTGGAACCACAGGAAAAGAAAAAGCCACAACATAAATACCTTCTTCTTCAATCATAATTTTGGCAACTTGTGACGCCAAAACCGCATCGCCAAACATCACTGGCACAACTGGATGCACGCCAGCTCTGATATTGAAGCCAGCCTCAACCATTTTTGCTCTAAAATATGCGGTGTTGTCGGCAAGTTTTTTGATCAAACTTTTTGATTGCTTGATCATTTCAATAATTTCAATTCCTACAGCCGCAACCATTGGCAGTACATTATTAGAAAAAAGATATGGGCGACTTTTGTTGCGCAATTTATCAACAATTTCTTTTTTAGAGGCAATGAATCCGCCGCCAGAGCCGCCTAAAGCCTTGCCGAGCGTGCTACTTAAAATATCAATCCTACCTTCAACGCCACATAATTCTGCCGTGCCACGACCACTAACACCAGTGAATCCGGTGGCGTGCGAGTCATCAACAAAAACCATCGCGTTGTATTTATCGGCTAAATCGCAAATTTCATTTAGCTTGGCAATGTCACCATCCATTGAAAACACACCATCGGTGACGATTAAACGATTTTTAGAATTTTGTGCTGCTTTTAATTTTTCTTCTAAATCTTGCATATTATCAAATTGATAAAAATGGCGCGAAGCCTTGCAAAGCCTGATTCCATCAATTAAACTAGCGTGATTTAAATCGGCAGAAATAATTGCATCATTTTCATCTAATAAAGCTGCGAACACTCCACCATTGGCTGTAAAGCATGATGAATAAGTGATTACATCTTCGAATCCTAAAAATTCTGCAAGCTTTTTTTCGAATGTTTTATGCAGATCGAAAGTGCCACAAATAAAACGCACAGAAGCTGTGCCAAGCCCATATTTATCGAGAGATTTTTTAGCAACCTCAACTAAATTATGATTATTAGCCAGACCTAAATAATTGTTGGCACAAAAATTTAATACACGTTTTTTTATACCGCGAATAGAGATTTCAATTTCTGAAGATTGAGCGCCAGTAATTTGATATTCATCTTTATAGAGAGCATTCTTCTTAAGAGCCTCTAGCTCTGCCGTAATGTCATTTAAAAAATTTTGCTTCATCATTTTGTGTTGATAAATATTATTAGTTAGAAAAATAAAATTGACTTTTTTGGGACAAGAAATAAGTTCGTCGACGCTTTAAACTTAAAAAGTATTACAATTAAATAACAATTTAAAAAACATAGTAATTATGGACAAAAAATTTATTAAATCAATGGTGACTGCCATTGTAGGTTTAGGTCTTATTTCTTCATGCTCTATGATAAAATCAAAAGATTCTCACAAATGTGCTGGATCTAAAAAAGAGTCTAACAATTGTGGCGCTAAAAATGGCTGCTCTGCTGCTAAAGTAGAAGCCCCTAAAACCACTAAAACAGAAACAGTAAAGACCTCTAAAGCTAAAGGTAAAAAAACTGTTAAAGCTGTAAAAACTACCGAAACTACTACTGAAAAGAATTAATTCTTGATTCAATGAAGTTAGCAAAAAACCCAATCTCGTCAAATTCTGTCGGGGTTGGGCTTCGCGCCCCTCACATTCCTCATATTCTTAAAAATCACCAAAAA
Source organism: Rickettsia typhi (assembly GCA_945872855.1). Taxonomy (GTDB): domain Bacteria; phylum Pseudomonadota; class Alphaproteobacteria; order Rickettsiales; family UBA1997; genus CAMCFD01. Next base: position 32,171 of record CAMCAW010000006.1, read on the forward strand.
ATTTCACAAAAAATTAGATGGTTCGAAGTTCATAGCGAAAACTATTATAACATTGGCGGATCTTCTGTTGCAACGCTTGCCGAGATTAGAAAAAACTTTCCCATCAGTTTGCATTCGGTCGGAAATTCCCTTGGGTCGGCACAAAAACTCGATTTAAATCATCTTAGAAAACTTAAAGAACTTATTGAAATTATTGATCCGTTTTTAATTTCTGATCATATTTCTTGGGGCTTGGTTGATGGCAAACACTTAAATGATTTATTACCCCTGCCCTACAGCAAAGAGGCTTTTAAGGTTTTATCAAATAATATTTCTGCGATGCAAGATTTTCTCAAAAGAGAAATTTTGATTGAAAATCCTTCGACTTATTTAGCCTATCAACATTCTGAAATTAGCGAAGTTGAATTTGTTAATGCTGTTGCAAAAAAAACTGGCTGCAAATTTTTACTCGATGTAAACAATATTTACGTGAGTGCGCAGAATAATGCACAATTTGATCCGATTGAATACCTTGATCAAATTGATAAAAAAATTGTTAAAGAAATTCATTTGGCTGGGCATTCAAAATCTAAAATTTTTGATGGTAAAAAACACCAGCAAATTTTAATCGACACCCACAATGATTTAGTTTGCGATGAGGTATGGGAGCTCTACAGGCATGCGATTAAAAGGCTCGGCAAAATTCCAACATTAATAGAGTGGGATCAAGATATTCCTGAATTTAAAGTTTTTGTTAGTGAAGCGCAAAAGGCGAAGAAAATTTTAGAAAAACTAGACTAAAAAAGCCGCAACTAAAAAGAAATTTTATGAGCAATAATAATTTATTAAATTTGCAGCAAGATTTTGTGGCTCATTTATATGATGATAAAAAACTCAAAATCATCAAATCACTTTTGCCTTATTCTAAGCCTGAGGCTCTAGGGCGATTGAATATTTATCGCAATAATGTTTTTGGTAATTTTTCTACTGTTTTATCATCAATTTTTACTGTAACAAAAAAAATTCTTGGTGATAAAAAGTTTTTTTCTTTCGCCGAAGAATATATAAAATCTTATCCTTCTAATAGCGGAAATCTTGATGAATATGGCGAATTTTTTCCTGAGTTTTTAAAGAAGAATATAAAAAAACATAAATTAAATTATTTGTCAGACCTTGCTACGCTTGAGATAGCGCATTATAAAACTTTTTTTGCTGAAAAAATAAAAGATGAGTTTCCTTTAAGGGAATTTAAAAAAATTTCTCCAGAAAATTTTCCTAACCTTACTTTTACACTTCACCCATCATGCGTTTTATTTTCTTCAAAATTTCCAATTTGCTCTATTTGGCATAAAGAAAAAAAATCTAGTAGCAAAAAAGCAGAATTCATAATGGTTGCAAATGCCGTAAAGCCTTTAGTAGAGCCACTATCAGAGATTGAGTTTTTATTTTTAATTGAAATTGGTGAAGGAAAAAAACTTTATCAAGCCTATCAAAAAATTTGTAAAAAAATAAAAAAAGAAGTGGATATAGGAAAAATATTAAATCACTTTATTGCAAATAGAATTATTGTTGGATTTGAAATTTCTTAGAATGCAATAATCACCAAAAATTAATAAAAAATGCAAACAAAAATAACAGAATTTTCTATTATTAATGAATTTTTTAAACCACTCTCAAACTCTGTTGCGGCCGCACAGAATCTAGCTGATGACGTAGCAAAAATTTCTTTAAAAAGTGATGAAGAATTGGTAGTTAGCAAGGATATGATAGTTGAAGATATTCACTTTTTACGCAAAGATGGTGGATTTAAAATTGCCTCTAAACTTTTAAGAACAAACCTATCAGACCTTGCCGCATCTGGCGCAAAGCCACTTTATTATATGCTTGGGTTTTCTAAAGATAATAAATTAAACCAGAAGTTTTTGAAAGAATTTGCTCTTGGTTTAAAAGAAACGCAAGATGAGTTTGGCCTTTCTTTGATTGGCGGCGACACAGTTAAGGCATCTGAAAAATTATTTTTTTCACTCACCATTTTTGGCGTAGTTAAAAAAGGCCAAAGTCTATCTCGTCAAAATGGAAAAGATGGCGATGTAATTTTTATCTCAGGAAATATTGGCGACGCCGCCTTAGGATTGGCGCTATCGCAAGGCTCTAAAATTAATGCTAGCAATGCTGAGAAAAAATATTTTCTAGCGCGCCATTTTTTTCCAACTCCGCAAATTAAGCTTGGGCAAACGCTGGTGAAACAAAAACTCTCATATTGCGCAATCGATGTTTCTGACGGCCTCTTATCTGATTTGCGGCATATTTGCGAGGCGTCGAAGCTATCGGCATTTATTTATCAAAATAAAATTCCGCTCGCAAATTGCGCTACAAACAACATTTCTTCACTTGATTTAATTAGCGCTGGTGATGATTATGAACTTATCTTTACAGCAAAAAAATCTGCTGAGAAAAAAATTCTACAACTGGCGAAAACGTTAAAAATTAGAATCACCGCTATTGGCTATTTAAAAAAAATAGCCACCAAGCCAGATGTGAAGCTTCTCAACGATAATGATCAACAAATAAATTTTTCTAAATATGGCTATCAACACTAATGAAGCGGAATATGTAAGCTCTTTTAAAAGAAGCACTGCGGTGTCAATTGATATGGTGATCGTGATGTTTTTTAGAATTATTGTAGCGCAAATTTTAGGAACGCTGTGGCTCAACAAAGTTATCGAAAAATTTGTGACAGAATTTAACGAGCATTTTGGCACCGAAGTGATAAAAAATAATCCAGAACATATCGAATTTATTATTAACCACCCAGCTTTTTATCAGATGTTGGCATTTTATTTCCTAATACTTTCAATTGGCTTACTTTACCATTCTTACCTTAATTCTTCAGCTTGGGAAGCCACGATTGGCAAGAGATTGATGAATATTAGAATGACAAAAGATAATCATCTAAAAATTGGTTTTGGCCTTGGAATTGCGCATTATATTTTGTCGGTATTGCCAATTATTTTTATAATTTACCTTCTCACTTTCATGGTAAATGGCCACTTAACATTGTTTCAGGCAATCACTTATAGTCCGCTCAATATATTTTTAGGATTCGCCTCTATTTTTTGGATTCAAATTCACGCTTTTACCAAAAGAAAAACCACAATATACGATTTGATCTGTAAAATAGTTTTTATTCACGGAAAAACGACCGCAAAATTGCCTTGGAGCAAGATTTAATATCATGATAAATGTCGGAAAAAAACACACTACCAATAACGGCAAGACCAATCATCACAACGCCTCTAGCCATCACCATAAAAAAAATAAAATCGGTGTTTTTTATAAAATAAATTTTTTTATTGCGCTTTTTATCTCCTTAATTCTACTTTATTTTATTATTTTGGTTTCAGCTGAGCCAAAATCTTTTCCTTATATTACAAAGAAAATCGAAAGTTATTTACAAGATAATTTTGGCCAAGATGTTTCGATGGAGCACTCCTACATTAGCTTTACGCCCTATGGCAGTTTTAAAATTTCAGTCAATAATTTAAAGATTAATAAATCGAATAATGAGAAGAAAAATCATGAATTTGAAATACCTTTAATTGAAGGCGAGTTTCCTTTATATGGCATTTTTTTGCTACGATTTACCCCGAGCAAAATTAGAATTACCAATCCAACAATTATTTTCCATAGCTCTTCCGAGCAATCTCAGGAAGACTTGCAGAGCCCACTGATTTATTCTACTCCGCTAATTAGTTTTTTATCTGCCATCAAAAATGATACGCTAAATATCAAAACTTTTGAGATGAAAAATGTTAAATTTGCAATTAAAAAAGGAAATAAAGCCGATACCGAAATTCTTCTTAAGGAATCGCGCGTTAAAATTGAATCAAAGAACAGAAAATTCGATAAAATTTTTCAAATTTCTTCGGTAAATGTTATTAATTTTAACAATAGCGGCGATATTAATTTAAACGCAAATTGCAAATTTAATGCTGAAAATAGCACCATTTGCAATTTTGCCTTAACAAATTTAGCAACAGATTCAATTGCCGATTTAAACCCTGCCCTAGCCACTCTGCGCCAAATTAATACCACAGTAAATGTTGCGGCCGCCTTAACAATAAAAGATCAACAAATTAGCAATTTAACTTTTAAGGCTCAGGCAAAAAATGGCTCTTTTGACCTGCCAGAATTTTTTAGCAAAAGAATTAATTTTTCTAATTTGTCGCTGAATGGCGATTATAATAATGAGATTGATGCCTTAAATTTATCTTCTATCGAGGCCGATCTCGAGCCTAATTCGCAAAAAACTACTGCCAACGAAAAGCATTTATGGATGTCGCTTTTTGTTACCAATTTGCAAAATCTGCAGAATAAAAAATCAAACTTTTCTATTAAGTTAGAAAACGTGCCAACCTCTGAAATAGAAGGCTTCTGGCCTATTGCGCTTGATGGTCAAGATATTAGAAAATGGGTGGTTGAACATATTGATAGCGGCAAAATTGAGAATGCTTTTGCGAAATTTTCTTTATCAACAATAGATGGCGTAACGAATCTTGATCGCGTTGATTCGCAGCTTACCTTCACCGATTTAAATTTAAATTACGATGAGTATTTTCCAAAAATTACAGCCCTAAAAGGAGTTGCTAGTTTTACAGAAAATAAAATGAATATTGCAATTTCAAGTGCCAATGTTTTGAACAGCAAAATTTCTGATACACAAGTTGAGATTAACGATTTTAATGCCAAAACAACAATATTAAATATTGCTGGAAGTCTTGCTGGCAATGCTGCAGACGGATTAAAACATGTCGACTATAAATCTTCTTTTGGCACAACGGTTGAAAATTATCTTAATGGAAATGCGGTAGTAAATTTTAATATTAAAGTTCCATTACTAGAAACTATTGAGTTAAAAGACTTATATATTGCAGCTAACGAAAAAGTTGAAAATCTTAATAATGAATATGCAAAAGGCGGCATTGCTGTTAATATTGTTAAAAATTTCAATAGTAATAATTTTATTACCGAGATCGATTTAACTGGCGCGGCTCTAAATGCTAAGGTGTTTGATATTGAGAAAGCATCAAGCATTCCAAGCGGTCTCAACTTCTCCCTAATTATCTCCGACGACAATATTAAATTTAAAAATATTAATTTGTGGAAAAAAGAAACGGTTTCTGAAAATAAACAATCACCAATTATTGAAGCTAAAATATCTGGCGATATTGCCTTTAAAACCGCGCCATTCACTCTTTTGTCGCTTAATCTAAAAAACCAAAATTTTGGTAAAAATGATTATTATTTTTCCTATCAAGATGATGAAAAACAAAAATTACAAAAAATTTCTATTGGCGGTAAGGTTTTAAATTTAGCATCATTTTTACAAAATAAATTGCCATTTGCCACCAACTCTGATGGCTCTGGAAAAATGATGCTTAAAGCCTCTCTAAATAAAGTTCTTTTGGTAAATAAAAAATCTCTTAACCAATTATATTTGTCTTTAAATTCTGCCGATGGGATATTTTATAATAGCAACGCCAAAGCAAGCTATAGCAAGCAGCAAAGCCTTGATTTGGCAACCATATTACGTAAACCAAAAGAAAATTTTTCAACAATTACTGGGTCTATTAGTGATGTTGGATATTTGGCGGAAGGCCTGAATATTTCTGATACAATTTCTGGTGGAAATGCAAAAATTAAAATCACAAATCAAGTAGAAAATGGCGCGCCGATTTTTGTTGGCGAAGTTAAAATTGATAACGATATTACCTTTTATGAAAACAATGCCACTAAGCGTTTAGCTAGCAATAATCTGTTCTCTACCGTTAAAGACAAAATCTTCTCCAACAATAAAACCATTTTTAATTTGGTTAAATTAAACTTCACTCTGAACAAAAATAATCTCCAAATCGATTCATTTATAGCCAACAATTATAAGATTGGCATTACGGCCAAGGGCTTTGTAAACCTTGCAGATAATAGCTATAACATTAAAGGCATGATTATTCCGGGATTTATTATTAATAATCTCTTTGGGATTGGAAAAATTCCTTTGATTGGCGGGGTAATTAGCGGCATATTTACTGGCGGGGAAGGCGGAGGGTTATTTGGAATTAAATATGAATATAAAAAGCTAGCCAACCAGAAAGAGGCTACGTTCGAAACCTATAAGGTTAGTGCCTTTGTGCCGGTGAGCATCAGAAATTTATTTGATGGAATTTGAAGACCTCCAGCAATCTCAAAAGGCCCGCCTTTCGCAGCGATAACATCAACATCAAAACCCTCTTCGCTATAGCGTCTTATCTATTTTATTAATTTACGATACATCACACCGCTTCTTTTTTGTAAATCAAAAGCACCCCAATCGCAAAACAAATAAAAGTTATCACCCAAGTTGAGGCAAAAATAGGAATGATTCGCGAAGAGCCTAGAGCGTTGATAATGCTGAGCGAAATATAAAGTCCTAGGCCGCAAATAATGCCAATAAATAAAGTTACAAGCGCCATGCGATCGCGAAAATTATTGATGCCAAAATAGCAGGCAATCAAAACCATCGATAAAAATAAAATTGGCTTGGCGAGTAAGCTATGAAAATAAACTTCAAACTTAACCGATTGAAAACCAGCAGAATCAAGGCTTGCCATTAATTTTGGCAATTCGAATATCGAAAATAATTTTACGTTTTGAAAATTGCTAACAATTTTATCCATGACAAAATCTGGCTTAAGATTGGTAGGAATAATATAGCTTCCAAGCTTACGGTTGAGAGACTCTGCGTCGTTTAACACTACAGCAGATAAAACCCATTTATCATCTTGTAACAACATTTTTTGCGCATCTAGTTTTTTGTAAAAGCGACCATTGGCATCAAAAAACCAAATTGCGGCATTGTTAAGTTCGGCATTTTCTCTATAAACTGTTCTTGCCTGAATAACCAATTCTTCGCCTTCTTTTTCAAGGCTTGGCTGCTTCAACCAAATGCCTTTATCGGTAATAGTAACTTCTCGCGACTCATTTCTGACATATCTCCCTTCCATTTTATCAAATTGCCGCGCCATTAAAATTGATGCTGGACTAAAAATTGTAATCCAAAAAACACCAAGCAAAAATGCCGAGATCGCAACTGGCTGCACAATATTCCACAAAGAAAATCCACAAGATCTGATGATGGTAATTTCGCTTTTAAGCGACAAAAAGAAAAAGGTAATAATGGCCGCAAACAGCACTATTGAAGGCGCGATGTCATTTAAAAAATCTGGCACTTGCAAAAACGCCATCGCTATAATTGCCGTAAATGGAGTATTAGAATTTGCACCCTTATCTAGCGCTTCAAGCAAATTCACAAAGAAAATAAGCAACGAAAATGCCAAAGTAATTTGCAAAAATCTAATGAGAAAATTTTTAGCAATGTAGAGACTAATTTTTTTTGGCATCAGATTTTTCATTTTTACAAGAATTTGCTTTCAACATAAATAGGGAGACACCAAAGAAAAGTATAAAATGCAAATAAAGCAGCGGAATCAAGCTTAGCGAGGTTTCGAGCAATCTATAAATTGCGATTGTAACGCCAAGAAATAATATGCCGACAAGAATTGCGGTTATAATATTTGCACTATTGCCGCGACGGTTTAAGTCTCCTCGCAAAATAAATGCCAAAGCTACCACCACCAAAACCAGCGACATTAGCGGGTAAGTAAGCCTTTGCTGCAATTCAACTTTATATTGTATTATATCTTCTGGCTCAGAATCGTCGCTTGGATTAAGCAATTCATCTAAAAATCTTTCTTTCGCCTTCCAGCGCTTTCGCATGTCTGTGCCTTTGGCGTTATCGCTTAAATTAACAACATAATCATCGAAGCTTAAAATTTCTTCCTTACTTTCTTTGTAGCTAAAACGCTGCACCGTACCATCTTGCATATAAAGCAGCAGACTGCCATTTTCAGATTTTAAACTTCCTCTTTTAGCTGTAATTGTGTTTGAATATTCTGGGTTGCGAGCATCGTGCAATAAAATTCCGAAAAGTTGGTTTTGTTCGTTTTTATCTTTCACATAAATTGTCAGGCTTTTTAATTCTTCAAAAGTGCCTTTGCTAAAAGATAAATTGCTGTAATTATTTTCAAAATTTGTGCGAGCTATGCGCAGTTGTTTATTAGCTAAAGGCAATAAGTAAAACGAGATCAAAAAGCAAAATAAAGTGAAAAATATCGCAATTGAAATCGCTGGTTTGCTAATAGTAAGTTTAGTAAGGCCAGAGTTTTTAAGAATGGTAATTTCGTTGTTTAGAAGCAGGCGGTTGTAAACCAGCAATACAGCCGAGAAAAGTGAAATTGGAATAATGAATAACAACAACCACGGCAAAATAAGGATAAATAACAAAGAAAATTGCTGCAATTCAACGCCGTTTTCAGTGATATAATGCACAAAGGCAATAGTGCGACTAAACCAAATTAAAACCACAAGCAGCGACAACAGCAAGAAGAAAGCGGCTGTGGTCTTGTAAAAAATGTATTTGTCGTATAATTTCACTGCTGCGTTTGTAGTATGAATTTTAAAAATAATAGCGTCGAGAAATTTATGTCAAAAATCAAGATCATTTTGAATGGCGAAGAAAAAACTTTATCGCACAATACAACTATCGCCGCTTTGATTGCGGAATATGAGTTGGATATAAAAAAAATTGCGATTGAAAAAGATTTAGAAATTGTGAATCCAAATAATTTTGCCGAAATTATTTTAGATGAAGGCTGCAGAATAGAAATTGTCCATTTTATTGGCGGCGGATAACCTAGGCGCCCCTAGCATTAACTCTGTTATCCAAGGCACTACCCTTAGGTCCTTTTAATATGGCTGTATTTTCTTCGCGAATCTGTATTTTAGCAGCAGATTTTTTTGCCATTTCCTCAGCTTTAGATGGATCTTTATTATCGCGAATCTCATCAATGCCAACGTTAGAAGCGCTGTGATGCTGATCATTTTGCTTGAGAGCAGCTTCTGCAGAAACTTTGCCTGTATGATCATTTACTCCTTCTGCAACTTTTATAAAAGTATATAAACCAAAACCAGTCCACAATCCCTTAAGTGCATTAAATGAACTATCGGAGAGGCTTTGCAACACCGGACTATGATAAACATCGACGCTAAACATTTTTTTGTAAACCTCCGACCAACATAAATCCATTGCTTTAAAAGTTAAGGCTGCAGCCCCCAAAATAACTGAACCAGCAAGCGCTAAAGACACCCCTACGGTAGCGGAGGCAATCATTCTTACAGCATTTGCAACCTTACTCAATATTCCCATTTTTAGTCTCTAAAATTAATAAATTGTAGCGGAAGTTCGTAATTTCCTGCGCGAAGCATGTTCATTATTTGTTGCAAATCGTCACGATTTTTGCCTTCTACCCTCACCTCATCGCCCCTGATAGAGCTTTGCACTTTCAACTTTTTCTCTTTAATTTGCTTGTTAATTTCTTTTGCAACTTCTTGCTCAATACCATTTCTAAGCTTCACTTCTTGACGCAAACTATTGCCGCTCGCTGCTTCTTCTTTTTGAAAATCGAAAGCCTTTGGATCTATGCCACGCTTAACTCCAAAGGTTTTGATAGAATCACGAATTGCGCCCATTTTATAAGAATCTTCCGCTGCTAATTTGATGACATTTTCTTTGTGATCAACATCGATAGAAAATTTTGCGCCTTTAAAATCATAGCGATTAGAAAGCTCGCGCATTACAGAATTAATGGCATTGTCAATTTCTTGCATATCAATTTTTGAAACAATATCGAAGCTAGGCATAGTAAAAAATTTAATTTATTATTCTTTTTCTTTTATATTTAACGTTTCTAACAATTCTGCAGTTTCTTTTGGTAAAAATTCTACTTTAACCGTAGTGGTACCTTTATCGCGATATCCCAATATTTCTGCTGCTTTTTCAGAAACATCGATGATTCTGCTTTTGGCAAAAGGCCCGCGATCATTTACACGCACCAAAACATTTTTACCATTTTCTAAATTAGTGACTCGAACAATAGATGGCAATGGCAAAGTTTGATGTGCCGCAGTAAGCGCTCCAGAATTATAAATTTCGCCGTTAGAAGTTTTCTTGCCATGAAATTCATCGCCATACCAAGAAGAAATTCCAACCTCTTCATAATCGTCATATTCTTGCGGATAATAAAAAGTGCCCTCAATTTTATAAGGATTTCCAACCTTGTAGCGCCCTAAATATCGGCCGCCATGCATGATTTCTCTAATTTCAGCATGAACGCTTTCATATTTTTGTGGCAGCTGATTTTCATCGCGCAAAGAATTAAATTTTGCTGGGGTTTCAACGCCAACAGCCATAGACTCGCTTGGCTTAATGCGATAAGAAAATTTTACACCTTTATTTTCTGATACAGAACTTGCGGCCGCAACATATCCAGCCTCGTGAATGTGAGCTTTTTTATAATATTTATATTTTGGTTTTTCTTTGCTAGAGCACGCAGATAAAAGTGCCACAAGAGTTAGAGCTATAACTAAATTTTTCATTTTAAACGAATTGGGGTGTTATTTTTTGTTAAAAAAACATTTTTCTATCAAGCACAAATTCTGCTTCTTGTTATAAATTGGATAAGTGAGAATGGTTGCTAATTTCGTAGCCGCCGCTAAGTTTTAATAGCTTTTCTTGCGCTAAAAAACTACATCACCAATTTATATTTTGGCCTAAAAAGTGCTTTTACTTTCGTTTTGTTCTGTTTCTAATTACCAAAAAACTCTAACTGCAAATGACAAAAGATCAACCAAATAAAACTTATGAAGTGGCTCTAAACCAATGCCGCAGCGAGATTGACGCACTCGATAACCAACTTTTATCGATCTTAGAAGAAAGGATGAAAATTGTTGCCAAAGTACGCAAAATTAAACATGAAAATAATGAGCGCTTCTTTATAAAATCTGCGCGCGAGGCCGATATGATTAAAAACTTAATCGCCAAAGCTGATCCAATTTTGCCAAAATCACTGATTGTAAATATGTGGCGCAAAATTATCACCTCCTCCAACATGCTAGAACAGCCGCTGTGCATCGCTATTCACAACCCCAACAAACTTACTGATTATAGTTATTTGACGCGCGAATATTATTCAGATTTTGTGCCCATTATTATTCACGATAGCGTAAATAATGTGGTTTTAGAAATTGAAAAAAATAACGCTCAGATCTCTATTTTTGGGCTTCCATGCGCTGATGTTGAAAATAATATTGATGATATTGGCGAAGATTGGTGGATCAATTTAGCCAATAATAAAGCGGGCCTGAAGGTGTTTGCCAAGATTCCATTCATTCAACATTCTGATCAAGATAAACAATCGGGAAAGGCTCTAGAGCTGGTGGCAATGGCTATCAAAAAACCTGAAAAATCACAAGAAGATCGCACTTTATTTTGCATTGAAATAGAAAATAGTTTTTCAAGATCGCAACTTTTAACAGCGATGAACGAAAGTAAAATTGCAGGTAGAATTCTTAAATCTACAAAGCTAAAACAAATTGACGACATCGTGTTTTATCTGGTTGAAGCTCAAGGATTTTTCGATGAAAATAGCGAGGAAATTAAAAAATTTAACAAATCAAAAATCCGCCCATTTGCAAAAATTTTAGGGGTTTATCCGGTAGGAGTTGCCTGATTTAAGTTGGCTGTAGGGATACGCAAATTTCTTGTAAACCTTTATTTGGGGCCAAGCAATTAGTTGACAATAGACGCTTCAGCCATTACAATCGCCGCCCTCTCTTTAGTTAGAGAGCCTTCTTTAATTATTTGATAAAGAAATTTTCTAGGGCAAATCAGCCTTGTCGCCTTAATTGGTGCGGGTTTGTAAATCCTATAAAAAACTGGTATTAACTAAAAAAAACTACAATGACAAAAAGATTAAACGCAAAGAAAAAAATCAGCAGAAAACTTGGTGCCAGCCTTTGGGGACAAGCTAAAGACCCTTTCGCAAAAAAGAATTATCGCCCCGGACAACATGGTAAATCACCAAAAGGTCGCGGCACAGATTATGGCACGCAACTTAGAGCCAAGCAAAAGATGAAATTCTGCTATGGTAACATCTCAGAAAAACAATTTTATAACACTTTCCAATTAGCTAGCAGCACTAAAGGCGACGTAAGCGAAAACTTCGTCGGCTTGCTTGAAAGCAGGCTAGATAGCGTTGTTTATCGCGCTAACTTTGTGCCAACGGTGTTTGCAGCAAGACAATTCGTAAGCCATAAGCATGTTACGGTTAACGGAAAAACGGTTAACATTGCATCTTATAGATTAAAAATTGGTGATGTAGTTCAAGTTAAAGAAAAATCACGCAAAATGGCTATCGTAATTGATTCTTTGCAAAAAATGGAACGTGATGTGCCCTCATATTTGTTGCTTGAGAAAGACGCTTTCTCGGTGAAGCTTAATATGCAGCCTTCATTTGCTGAAGTGCCTTACGCTACTGAAATGCAACCACACTTAATTACAGAATTTTATTCTCGTTAGTTTTTATTGATATTTTAAAAAAAAGGGGGGGGCTCGAATTATTTTGAGCTCCCTTTTTTGTTGGGCGGGTTTTTGCTGTAGATCGCAACCACTCTTCGATAATACTTAATTTATATTTGCATCTAAAAGCAATAACATCTAGTAAAAATAGTCTGGAATCATTAACTAACTACTTATTCCCAAATGTCATTACAAAAATTCTTAGATGCTCTGAACAACAAAAATATTTATTCCTCATTTCATATAACCAAATCGTGGTCAATATCAGCAGACGAAATAAACGCGCTTAATAATCCAGCAGATTGCGTTTTGCATAAGATACTGAATAAGAGTGACGCATCATTTATTGTGAATTCCTCCGACACCTTAGGCATCATAAAATTCCTCATCGAATCTGGCGTAAAATACGACACTATATCCCCCATCGACAACACTTCGCCACTTTTACTTGCCCTCAAAAATAATTTTAGAGCGGATATTGTTATTTATCTTTTAAGGCAGCATTTGCAAGATGCGGGTAGCGATTTTGAAAAGCTAAAATTACTCAATGCGAATATTTTTCCTGCGATAGCGCGAAAAGGATATATGAATGGCCTTTTTTCAGGTTCTGGCTTGTTTGCAGAAGTCGTAGAAACATTTCCCGAGCTATTAAAACCACTCGCAATAGACCCAATTTTCTTCCTAGATGCAGAAGAAAAATCAAGCCGCAATATTTCTGATGCCGCATCATTTGACCCAGTTCAAGCTCTTGAGGGCAAAGGCCTGCAAGTAAGTATTACGCCATCTTTAGCGTCGAAGAAAAAAACTATTTTAATCGACCACTCTTTTTTAAATGGCAAAGACCGACAATTTAAACAAATTAGAAGATTAATTGCCGAAGGTTTTCGCGTGCTAACATTTGACGAAAATGGCAATTTTATTGAATTGCAGCCAAATTTCGAAAAAGATGTTTTTGAAAAAGCTAAAAACTTTTCTTTTGCGAAAAATTCAAAAAAATATTATGAGATGTTGGGGCAAAATTTTGCATTGCCTAATGATGAAGTTTTGTTGCTTGATGCTTCGCGCTCTAAGGAATTAGAAACGTTATTTTATTCGCCGCTTTATATTGAAGGCATTGTTTTTGACAAAAATGATCCATTTTCTGGCGCTTTATTTGGGAGATATGACGATATAGAAAAACTTCCTAAAGACGATTTATCCTACCTAATGCGCGTTGGCATTGCCAAAGATTTGACCGATGAAGAAATTATAAGATTGCTTGCAAAAGAACCAAAGCTTCAAGAGATTGATGTTGCAAAGATTGCCGTTGCTAGTAGCCAAAATAATGTTTTAGATCTTTTGTTGAGGAATGGATTTAGTTTTGCGGATCTTAAGCTTCATTTAAAATCGAATTTTTTATTCAAAGCTGCAGCGTTGGGGAATTTTCAATTAGTAAAGCTTTTATTGGAAAATACGGCTAATCCAAAAACTAGAGACGCAGCCCTACCGTTTGCCGCAGAAAGAGGTCACACTGAAATAGTAATCGCCCTTATAGAAAAAGGGGTTGATGTTAATTATGTAAAGCCAGATGGATTAACGGCCCTAATGTATGCCGCAGAAAACGGTCACACTGAAACAGTAATCGCCCTTATAGAAAAAGGGGCTAATGTTAATTATGCGCGATCTGAACGGACAGCCCTAACGATGGCCGCAGAAAGCGGTCGCACTGAAACAGTAATCGCCCTTATAGAAAAAGGGGCTGATGTTAATTATGTAGGGCGATTTGGACTGACGGCCCTAATGCGTGCCACAAAAAACGGTCACACTGAAACAGTAATCGCCCTTATAGAAAAAGGGGCTGATGTTAATTATGTAGGGCTAAATGAAGATAGAGCCATAACGCTTGCCGCAGGAGAAGGTAACACTGAAACAGTAATCGCCCTTATAGAAAAAGGGGCTAATGTTAATTATGATGCGCAATTTGGAAATATACCCCTAATGCGTGCCACAAGAAACGGTCACACTGAAACAGTAATCGCCCTTATAGAAAAAGGGGCTAATGTTAATTATGGAGGAGAGCCAAATGGAGATACCCCCCTAATGTATGCCGCACAAAGCGATCACACTAAAATAGTAATCGCCCTTATAGAAAAAGGGGCTGATGTTAATTATGTAGGGCCAAATGGAGATACAGCCCTAATAATTGCCGCAAGAAACGGTCACACTGAAACAGTAATCGCCCTTATAGAAAGAGGGGCTGATGTTAATTATGGAGGGATATTTAAATGTACAGCCCTAATTGATGCCGCAAAAGACGGTCACACTGAAACAGTAATCGCCCTTATAGAAAGAGGGGCTGATGTTAATTATGTAGGGGAATATGAATGTACAGCCCTAATGTATGCCGCAAAAGAAGGTCACACTGAAACAGTAATCGCCCTTATAAAAAGAGGGGCTGATGTTAATTATGAAGGGAAATCTGAATGTACAGCCCTAATGTATGCCGCAAAAGAAGGTCACACTAAAATAGAAGAAGTTCTTATAAAAGCTGCAGCACGCAGTAAAAGAAGAGAAATAAGGGTAAACACAGGTCCTTTATCAGGCAATTTTTTAAGAGACTCAAGCTCAGAACCCAACTTCACAATGGTTCTAGCTGGAGAAATAATGAACTTAGAAAAATTAACAAAAGTACTACCTTATCCTGCGCGAGCTAGAGTCGAGGTTCAAAGTATTTCTCGAGATACTCTTGTAAAACAAGAATCCAGCAAAGCGCATAATAGGCCCTTGTTATCAGAAGAAATCTCTATTTTACAAAAAAACTTCACCGAATGCCAAACAGAATTCGAAAACAGCACCGACAAAGCCTATTTCTCCTTTATAAATCAAGTGCAGGGAAATAAAACAACGCAACTTCTATCAATAAATTATCCAGCGCAAATTGTTGGAATTAAAACTGACAATGGCGCAAAAATTATAGAATTACTTCAAGACGAATTCGGATTTTATCACGTTAAAACAAACAAGCCCTGCAAAGTTGAATATGTTTTAGAAGTTGACCACACTTGCTTGCCAAAACTAGATCAAGAAACTCCACTCGGACAAATTATCGCCGAATATAATACAAGAAAAGCAGTCGCCAATCAAGAAGTTCCTGCGCGAGGCGCTTCTCAATCAAGCGAGAATTACTTAGAGCAAATTTTTCAAACTAGAGCTCCGGCATCTTGTGGATTAAGAACCGCGGCCTTTATGCATAAAATAAAGAAAGATCACCCAAATCTTCTAGAGCAATGTCGCATTATTAATATCGACAGAAACCATGCTGCTATTGAGGTTAAAACAGGTGAAGGTCCGAATGATTTTGTCTATGTTGATTTAGGGGGCACGCGCGCAACATTAAAAGAAGTTGCGGGAAATTATGTCACGCAAGATACTTCACCTTCTCGCCGTTCCTATTTAAGAACAGCTAGCAGAATTGTGGCACTTCCTTTTGCTGCTTTGAGTCGAAGAGTTGCAGGATTCTTTAGAAGAGCTAGTGATGAACATGGGCTTGACGATATAGCCTCTATTACTGATCCAGCATTATCGCCAGAGCCTAGAGCGGTGACGGTCTCAGAGAATCAGGTCCCTCCAACAAAGCCTAAACCCACGATAGCCTTAGAGGCTAATGCTGCCACAACCACAACCGACGCTCCAACTTCAAACCCAGCATTATCGCCAGAGCCTAGAGCGGTGACGGTCTTAGAGAATCAGGTCCCTCCAACAAAGCCTAAACCCACGATAGCCTTAGAGGCTAATGCTGCCACAACCACAACCGACGCTCCAACTTCAAACCCAGCATTAACCCAAACCCCA
>CAMCAW010000007.1 GCA_945872855.1 Rickettsia typhi
TTTTCTGAAATATCTTGATAGAAAGAAATGTTACTTTGATCAGATAAATCAGAAGCATAAATTAAATAAGAATAACTAGAAATCTTACCAATTTCTTCGGCAATTTTTTCATATTCAAAAATTGCTAGAGCTAGCTGTGGCGCTGTTAATCGCCCGACTTTCTTTAAATATTTTTTAACAAATTTTTGCGCTGCATCAGAAATTTTCTTTAAATCTGCAGCGATTTTTTTATCTTTCGTTGAAGAATAAAAATCGGTTAAATCCCAAGAGGGTAATTGTTTTGTCATTATTTAGCTTTATTGTATTTTGCTTTGAATCGCATTCAGTAGTGGCTTGAAGTTTTCAAAAACTATCGAATCTTTATTTTGATCAACATAATTACTTAATTCTATCTTTTTTTTATCAGGTAACTTTTTAAATAATACCTCAACAGCCAATTGGGGATTATAATTTTTTTTGTACGAATAAGGATTTATGAAACATGTGTTATTTAAGCTGTCCCTAGTATTATTTTGGATTAAATATTGATCGAGAAATTCTTTTTTGAATAAAAATTCCATCGAATGGTATCCATACCTTGCTTGATCTTTATATTCAGACTCTCCCACTGGCAAGAGCATTATAACTAAATCATTATCAAACTTATAAACGTAATCTTTTTTTAAATCTTCGTCAGTAAAAATATTATTGTTCTCAGGCTTTAAAATTTTACCACCCTCATTATTAGGAATAAGATCATTGTAGGCATCAATACCCTCTTTATCAAAATCAAAAATAGCAATAATTTTTTTACCACCAAGATCTACCTTGTTAAACATTTTTAGCCACATCTTTAGACTTCCAGCACTTTGAGCGGGAATAAATCGACATTTGGAGATATCGCTAAACTCAGGAAATTTATCAGCTACAATTTTTATATTATCGGTATCGGTAACACCCTCCGTTAAAATAATGATCCCGCTATCATTTATTAACAAATCCAATAATTGCTTTCGAAAAACTAAAATTCCCGGGGTTAACTTCTCTAAAATTAAATCTTGGTTCATTGGCTCAATCTTCCCATTCTCCATCCAAAATAAATCTTTGTTATCGCAGAAAGCAACGGTTGATGGACTATGGGTGGTCATAATCACCTGCATATCAAATTCTTCGACCATCACATTTTTAACAAGATCAACAAACATTCCTGCTAGCGATGGATTGAGATGGGCATCGAATTCATCCATCAGCATTATCCTTCCAGAATTTGCAATTTTTTTACTTTCACCGTAGCACCAAAGCGTCATTTGCACTATCAGCTGCTCTCCCGTTGAAAGTTGATCAAAACTCAACTCCTTTTTCTCTTGGTTGCTAGTTATAAATTTGGGTTGAATACCCTTTTTGAGCTGAATACGCTTACTTGACGCAGAATTACCATCTTGATTCTGATATTCGCTAGATACTTCATATTTAAATTTATTTTTCTTAAAAAGATCATTGATTATCTCCCAAGGAGCATTTGACGATCCAAAATAATCTTTTAAGCCATTATCAACAAACTTCTTTTTCTCCGCTTCTACATCCACTTCTTCAAAAGCGCTATTAACGCATGCGAGCGCAAAGTCTTTAGATGCCATCTCAGAACCTCCTTTCCTCAGCCTACTGCCAAACTTTGCTATAATACTCTCTAAATCATGAACAGATTCAGTATTCTTAAAATCTTGTTCTAGCTGCGCTTTTATTTTACTAAAATTAGCAAAAGATTTTTCTATCCGCTCATTATCATCGATTGGCCAAAACTGCTTTAAAAAATCATCCAGAAAATCATCATCGTTAATATCCTGCCTTTTTTTCCCATGCTTCTCTTCAATATATTCTGCAATTTCATTGAATTTTTTATAATCAACATATCTCTCCGCAAGGAGCTCAATATCTTTATTTGGGGCAGCTCTTTTTAATAGCCCGATTTCATCTTTTAATCCATTATGTCGATAGGGGTCAGCTTCCCTTTTCTCAAAAGGAATATTTGCTCGATGATTAACTTTTATATAAATACATTCTTTGTTTATAAAATTATTTTTACCTTTAAAACTAACATCAATTTCATTTAAAAGTAGCGTCTTCCCACTCCCATTGGCTCCAGCAATAACAGCTAGCTTTGGTATTATTTCCCAACAAAATCTATCTTTAAAAAATCCATCTTGATTAGCTTCGATAAAAAATTCTTTAAGCGGCCACGAGCCTTCTTTTGAAGAATTTTTACTCTCTTGATTCTTGTTTGAATTACTCATGTTTTATAATTACAATAACTTCATTCATTGGTCGAGGTAATAAAACTTTTTCCTATCAAAATATCTATGTGCATTTCGAAATATTTAAACTTTTTTACAAATAAAATCAGAGACTTTCATAGTTTTTAGGAATAGGAAGTAAGTGCAATAGGCGGGCCTCTGAGACGAGTTCGAGACCACCCCAAAAACTCTCAAGTTTAGTCAAGATCTTCCGTGCCCCCCCTTTTTTTTGCCCGAGAGAGGCCCGTCTATTACACTTACTTCCTATTCTAAACTAAGAAAGCCTCTCAAACACTCCAACCACCTCTAAATGCGGGCTAGAATAAAATTGATCAATCGCCGTGAGCTTGGTAATTTTAAACCCAGAATCAAGCAAAATCCCCGCATCGCGCGCAAAAGTTTTTGGATTGCACGAAACATAAATTAAATTCTGTAATTTAGAATTAGCAATTTTATGAATCTGCGGACCAGCGCCGTTTCTGGGCGGATTAATGATTACTAAATCAAACTTCAACATTTCTCTTTCGCTAACAGGATACAACATTAAATCACGATGCTCAGTTTTTATCCGATTATTAAAGCCATTTTTCGTAGCATTTTTTGCGATTAATTTTGTCATTTCTTCGCTGCCTTCAAAAGCATAAATTTCTTTTGTAAGCTCTACAATGCCGAAGCTGTAAGCTCCAAAGCCTGTATAAATATCAGCAAGAATAATTTTTTTATCGAATTTATTTTTTATAAAATCAGAAATTATTGAGGTAATTTTATGCAAACCCAATTTTGTTGCTTGAATAAAAATATCAGAACTTAAATCGATTTTAAAATTTGGATAAAAAATTTGATTTGGCTGCAGCGTAATAATTGGCGTTACTTGATTTTTTAAACGGTAAGAAGCGTTTATTTTAAAGGCTTTAGCGAAGGCAGTGATTTTTTGAATTTGCGAAAAATTTAATTCGCGCAGGCAAGAAAAAACCACGTCAACAATATTATCAAAAGCGGTTACAGCAACTTGCGAAATAACATTAGCTTCGAAATTTTCAAAAATATTTTGCAGCGCAGGAATTAGGTCGGAAATTTCTTTTTGCGCAACATAGCAAGCATCAATTGCAACCAGATCTTTACTGCCTTTAGCGAAGAATCCTAATTTATTTTTCGCATCAAGTTGTAGGATAATTTTTCTTCTACTATGCGGGCCAACAGAAAAAAAATCTAATTCTGGCAAAATATTTTCTCTCACTTTGAAAGCTTGATTTTCTCTATCCACATTCATTTCAAACGCCCTTCCTGCAAGGCTTGGAGTATCATTTAAAATTTCTGCTAAATCTTTTTTTAAATTCTCAATTTTTATTTTCTGATATTCATCATCTAAAAGATCAAGATAAGAACAGCCTCCACAACTAGGAAAGAAGCGGCAGTGCGAGTTTTGTGCATCATTATTTTTCATCAAGCAAATTTTTATTTTTTCTTCTTTTTAGGACGCCACTTTCCAATAAAATATTCAAACTTCCTGAAAAATATGCTGCGGCAAAATAAATTATTAATCCAGCCATAATCATGATGACCAATTCAATAACGCGATTTAAAATTTCGCTTACCGCAAAAAAATCTTTCATCAACAATAAAGCAAAGGCCATCAAGATAGCTGGGACAAGGATTTTCAGCAATTTGACTGAGAATTTTTTTTCAAAATAAAAATGTTTTTTGCTCAATAATTTGGTGATTAGCAGCGTTAAATTTAAGTAGGAAGAAATGATTGAGGAGAGAATTATTCCAACATAACCAAAGCCGTGGAAGAAAAAAACCGCGTTCAAAATTGCGTTACTAAATAAACAAATTATCGCGATTGTCATTGGCGTGCGAGTGTCGCCGCGCGAGAAGAATGCTGGCTCCATCACCTTTACCAAAACATAAGCGGGCAATCCGTATGAATAAAATTGCAAAGCCCTCGCCACAAAAAAACTTTCTTCATGAGTGAATTTTCCGCGCTCAAAAAGTGTGACAATGATTGGATAAGCGAGGCATGTTAACGCTAGAGTGGCAGGGATCACCATGATTAACCCAACTTCTAAAGCAAGATTTTGCAACTTGATTGCGCCATCAATTTCATGCGCTTTTATTTTGCGCGACATCGCAGGAAGCAACGCTATTCCTATCGCGATGCCAATCATGGCTAGCGGCAATTGGTTGATGCGATCGGCGTAATATAGATAAGAAATTGCGCCCGTAATCATACTGGCAAAAACCGAATCTACCAATAAATTAATTTGCAAAACATTGGCCCCAATCACACCAGGCAGTAGCTTTTTGAAGAATTTTTTGATGTCGGCATTATGAAATAATTTTAGCGAAAATGATTTTGGATAAAGCAACATTCCTTCTTTAATGGTAAAAGTAATTAGCCATAAAAACTGCAAAATTCCCGCTATAAAAACACCCCACGAAAGCGCATAGGCGTAGTTTGGAGCTAGTGATCCAAAAACAAATAATGAGGCAATTAAAGTGACATTAAGAATAATTGGCGCCGAAGCAGGAACGGCAAATTTGCCAAGCGAATTCAAGACTCCCGAGCATAAAGCAACTAGAGAAATGAAGATTAAATAAAAAATTGTGATGCGCGACAAACTAACGAGAAGCGTGAATTTTTCAGGGTCGCCAGCGAAACCGGGAAATAAAATTTTCATCAAAAAAGGCATGAAAATTTGGAAGAGCAAAGTGAAAATTAGCAACACATAAAGCAATATCGATAAAACATTTTGCACAAAACGCTTTTCTTCCATATCGGTGGTTTTATCTTGCAGCTTCTCAACGAAGATCGGCACAAATGCTGAGTTCATCGCCCCTTCGCCAAAAACACGACGAAAGAAATTTGGCAAGCGAAATGCTGCAAAAAAAGCATCGGATAACATGCTAACGCCGATAAATTGCGCGATTAAAATATCACGAATAAATCCAACAATGCGCGACAAAGAAATAAAAAACGAAACCGTAAAGGCCGAACGCATAATTGACATTAGGCAGCTTATTTAATGAATGATGTAGCCGAGGAAATTCGTAAAAAATAATAAATCGGTAGCAATGCAGATTGTGACAGGATTCCATTTTGAGATAGATTCTTGCAAAAATAATTTACGCATGAATGAACGCGGAGCATTGCGCCACTTCTCTTCGCGGATTCTCTTTTTTTCTTCAGCGCTTATTTTTGGCTTTTTTGGCGAGCATTTTATCAATACATAAATATGCCAAATAAAATAAGTGATGCCGATCCAAGAAAGAAGTAGATCAAGAAATCTAGAATTCACTTTTAAGATAAGAGTATCGACAACCAAATAAAATATTGCATAGGCAAAAATGCCCCACCAGCGAATCACTACTTGTATGCTTTCTTGCCCTTTTAGCGCCGCTCTGAAAGAAACATCGATTTTATGTAAAATTTCACTCATAAAAATAAAAATTTGTAAGACCAGCACTTTTGATCTTTTTTAAGATAAAAATTACACCACTTCTTTAACTTTCTCCATATATTTCGTGCCTTCCCACGGCATTTCAAAATCGAATTCTCTAAATTCTTGCATCATTTTTACTGGTTCATAAATTACAGATTTCGATACTTCGTCATATCGAACTTCTTTATAGCCAGTAAGCGGAAAATCTTTGCGCAATGGATGTCCTTCAAAGCCATAATCTGTAAGGATGCGACGCATGTCTGGATGGTTGGTAAATTTGATGCCATACATATCGAATACTTCTCTTTCGAACCAATTTGCAGTGCTGAAAACGCCTGAGGCTGTAGGCACTTCCTCATTTTCATGCAATGCAACTTTGATGGTGATGCGGTTATTTAGTTTTAAGCTGAGCAAATTATAAATCACTTCGAACCTTGGCGCTCTAATGCCAAGAAGGTCTGCACCAAAAACATCAAGCAAAAGTTTGAAGGATAATTTTTCATCGTCGCGCAGAAATTTTAGAAAATCTATGAGTTTTTCTGGCGCAATATAAATGATGAGATTATCGTATTTTATTGGGCTCACAGGTTTTGTATCGGCAAAATTTTCTGCGATATATTGCGATTGTTTTTCTAAATTTTGAAACATTTTTTTAACAAATATAATATTTATGAGTTGTGTTTTTATTTACAGCCCGTAGTGCCAAAGTAACATCTGAGAAAATAACTTACCTCTTAAACAAACCACCAGTTCTTTTAATTTTTTTCTGCAACATTAAAACTCCATAAAGCAACGCTTCCGCTGTTGGCGGGCATCCGGGAACATAAATATCTACAGGTACGATGCGATCGCAACCACGCACCACAGAATAAGAATAGTGGTAATAGCCTCCCCCATTGGCGCAAGAGCCCATTGAGATAACATAACGCGGCTCGGCCATTTGATCATAAACTTTGCGCAAAGCTGGCGCCATCTTGTTGGTGAGCGTGCCCGCAACAATCATCACGTCTGATTGGCGCGGCGATGGACGAAAAATAACCCCGAAGCGATCAAGATCGTAGCGACTTGCAGCTGATTGCATCATTTCGACGGCGCAACAAGCAAGACCGAAAGTCATCGGCCATAAAGAGCCTGTGCGCGCCCAATTAACAAGGTTATCCAGCTTTGCAACTACAAAACCGCGATCGTTAATTTCATCTGTAACTTGATTTAGAACCGCGTCTTGATTGAGCGGACTCAAAGAGATATTCATAAAATAAATTTAAAATGCGTTGTAAATAAGTTTTGTTTTTCGTAATTGAGGCAGAAGATACCTATCTCCACTCAAGAGCACCACGCTTCCATTCGTAAATGAAGCCAATGGTAAGCAAAGTAAGAAAAATTATCATCGACCAAAAACCCGCAGCGCCAATTTGCCTTAGAGACACAGCCCACGGGAATAAAAACGCCACCTCTAAATCGAAAATAATAAACAAAATTGCCACCAAATAAAACTGCACGTCAAACTCGTTGCGCACAATGCCCTCGCCTTCGAAGCCACATTCGTAAGGGGAATTTTTTTCGGCATCGGGGCGACTTTTTGCCACGATGAAAGGTATGATGCTAATTACAACCGAAAGGCCTAAGGCGATAACGACAAATATTAAGATTGGCAAATATTGCGCCGAAACAAGCTCTGCCTGAGAAGAAAGGAAATGCATTTTATTGACTCATAAATTAAATTTTCTAGATTTACCGCGGTCCAAATTAATTTTTAACCAATACAAAATCAAGAACATGTTTACAGGATTATTCACAGCGATTGTAACTCCCTTCAAAAATGGCGCAGTTGATGAAAAAGCGCTAGAAAAATTGGTAGAATTTCAAATTGCTGGCGGCGTTGATGGCATCGTGCCTTGTGGCACAACGGGCGAATCGCCAACTTTGTCTCACGAAGAACATAATCAAGTTGTAGAAATTTGTGTTAAGGTGGCGAAAAAACGCGTGAAGATCGTTGCGGGCACTGGCTCTAACGCTACAGATGAAGCGGTTATGATGACTTCTCACGCCAGAAAAGTTGGCGCTGACGGCTGTTTAGTGGTTGCCCCTTACTATAACAAACCAACACCAGAAGGCGTTTACCAGCATTTTAAAGCTATCGATAAATGTGGTTTACCAATTATCGTTTACAACATTCCCGGACGCTCTTCTATCAACATCTCAGACGCAAATCTAGCGCGCATGGCCGCCGATTTTGAAAATGTGGTAGGAATTAAAGATGCCACGGGAGACTTACTGCGCGTTGCTACTTTGCGCTTGCTAATCACAAAACCATTTTCTTATTTATCGGGCGAAGATGGCACGGCTGTAGGGTTTAACGCGATGGGCGGCAATGGCGTTATTTCCGTTACTTCAAATATTGCGCCAAAATTGTGTAAAGACTTACAGAATGCTTGCGTTGCTGGCGATTACAAAAAAGCCCTAGAATTGCAAGATTTACTAACTGATCTACACGAGGCAATGTTTTGCGAAACAAATCCAATTCCTGTGAAATATGCTGCGAGCTTGCTAGGATTATGTTCAACAGAAAATCGCTTGCCATTAGTTGAGGCTACGCAAGCTTCAAAAGAAAGAATTGAGGCGCAGATGAGAAGAGTTGGGTTGATAAAATAAGCTACTTCAAAAATCTAATCTGTAAATTTAAATTGAAAAACATCTCTCCGTTGTTTTCATGCAACAAGCCGTAGCCATGTCTGCCACTGGAAGGGCTTTCGAACTTAGTATTTTCATACAAATAATTCATGAATTCGTTACGATTATACAGGTGATAGCAAACCACCTCACCATCTTGCTTTACCACAATATAGCCGCCATGAATGTCGTCATCATGACCATTCCACTCAACACTAGCAACCATTCCAAGCGCAACGGCATCTAAAAATCTTTTCACTTTTGTTTCGTAACTAGAAATCGACAAGCCAAATTCTTTTTTTAGAATATCATCGCTTGCTAATATTTTTACTAAGTCCTGCGTTAAAGAACCTTTTCCAAGAAAAAAATTAAGCAGCATTTGTGCAATAAATTTTGGAAAAGCTGTATCAATATTTTTTAAGTTTGAATCGAATGTCTTGCATGCAATGGAAGAGAAAGAAAGCGCCCCTCCTCCATTAATAATTGCAGACAAACGATCTCTAATTTTTGATTTAGTTTTTATCTTATTAATCTCGCCAATATTTCCCTTAAATCCATCAACTTTAAAAATAAAATTTGTAGTTTTTCCAGCGTTAAAAAGTGTTGAAGCGCCTCCAATCATTGACTTCACAGAAAAGCCCAATTGAGGCATTGTTGCAGTAATTCTATCATGAATTACAGCAATAATATCAGCTTTTTTATTATTATCAGCCTTAACTTTTGTGCATAAAAAATCTTGCATCATTTCTTCTGCCTCAGCAATTGGAAAAACTTTTTTTCCATCTCTAATTTTCTCAAAAATCTTTAAAGTTTTTGCTTTTAAATTATCGCTAGAAACTTTTTTGAGGATGGCGCCATTTTTATCGGTGATTATAATATCGGCGCCCGGACCAGAGATATTGTAAATCTTTGCTGAACCATCTTTTTCTTCTCTAATTACTTTACAAAAAACAAAAGATTTTCCTGTGATTATTTCTAAATTTTTATTGGCGGCAGGAAGTTTTCTTTTCTCAAGTATTTTTAAAAAAGCATAAAATTCTGACCACTCTCCCTTGTTTGCAGATTTTTTATCTTTCACCAGACTCCTTCAATTTTCTAATTATCTCTTCCGCAACTATTTGAATTGCGGGCACCGCAACCGAGTTACCTAGCTGCTTCATGGCCTGAACCTCTCCCACAGGAAATTCAAATCCATCAGGAAATCCTTGCATTTTTAAGCCTTCTTTTGAACCGATTTTTTTTATTTTTCCATCAACGAGATAAGTATCCCAATTTCTTCTGTCATTTATTCCGCTTCCTCTACCACCAACGCGCAAAGTAAAGCCAATTTCCTTGGAGCACTCTCCACCCAACACATCGGATAATTTATATTTTAACGGAACTGGATTTGGAAATTTAAAATCTATTTCTTTATTTTTAAATCCAACCATAAAAAGCCGCGGACGATGCTGCGGCAAGCCATAATCTGATGCTTTGATTATTTGATAAAAAAATGAATATCCAAGATCTTCAAGGGTTCTTTTTATAGTTTCAAAAGTGCGCCCATCGTCGTGCTTTAATAAGTGACGAACATTCTCAAGAAAAAATGCTGCAGGATTTTTTTCATTAAGAATATTTACTATATTAAAAAAAAGCGTTCCCCTAGTTTCATTAAAACCCTTCTTAAAACCAGCCTGAGAGAAGGGTTGGCAAGGAAATCCTGCGCATAAAATATCAAAATCTGGAATTTTTTTTGGATCAACTAAAGTGATATCGCCAGCAAAATTTTTGCCATTAACAATTTCGGGAGATATTTTGCTAAAATTGTGTTTGTAGGTTTTGCGAGCAGATTCATCACACTCAGAAGCAAAGACACAGCTTGCTCCAGATTCATGAAATGCCAAATGAAACCCGCCAATGCCGCAGAATAAATCTATAAAAGTTGGAACTGATTTGGTGGATTGTTTTTGCAATTTTACCGGCCTTAAAATCGAGGTTAGCCGAGAGGCAAGACTCGTATCAAAATCTGTGAATAAATCTCGTTGTTTTTGCTGTCTCATGGTTTTGTTTTTTGTGGATTTGTGATTATTTTTTAGTTCAAAATAAAAAATTATTTAATCTCAAGGTATAATAAGATTTTTAAGATTTAAATTATTTTTATATTTTTTAGGCCGCATTAACAAAATAAAACAAACTCAGATTTCCTAATTCCAAGACTTACGAAATCTCCTTCGTAATCCACCCGCCACCAAGCACGCGCGAGCCTTGATAAATCACGCAAGCCTGCCCCGGAGTAATCGCGCGAGTCATTGACTTCATTATCACTTCGGCCTCACCATTTTTGCCAACAATAATTGTCGCATTTTCTTCTGCATGGTTTGAGCGCAGGCGCACCTTGGCTTGGAAGGAGATTTGGTTTTCTGCATCAGGCGAAATATTAGTTTTTGCAGCTTCAGCACCTAGCTCATTCACATCAACCAACCAATTCATATCGCGCACAATAAATTTGCGATTTTGCAAAAACTTTTCTTCACCCACAAAAACCACATTTTTTGTAGGGTCAATTTTTACTACAAACAAAGGCTCTGGGTAAGAAATTCCTAACCCGCGTCTTTGCCCTAAAGTGAAATTTATGATGCCATCATGCCTGCCTAAAACTTTACCACTTTCGATATGCACAAGCTCACCCTGCTTGAAGGCTGTAGGGCGCATGCGTTTTATTACCGAGGCATAATCGCCGTTTGGCACGAAGCAAATATCTTGGCTATCTGGCTTGTTTGCTATCTCTAGCTCGTATTTTTCTGCCATTTTTCTAGTTTCTTCTTTGCGCATTCCACCCAATGGAAAACGCAGGAAGTCAAGCTGCTCCTTAGTTGTGGCGAATAGGAAATAACTTTGGTCTTTGTTTTCATCTACGGCTTTGTGAAGTTCGGAATACACTAGAGGCTTATCCTTAGGCTCTCCAACAAAATCCTCATCGCCCAGAACCGTGCCATCATTATCTTCTTGCCCCTCCCCTATCACTAGCGAATCCGCCAACCCAACCTCTCTTCGCACATAATGACCCGTTGCCAACACATCGGCTCCAAGGTCTCGCGCCACCTTCAATAAATCGCGAAACTTCACCGATTGATTGCATTTCACGCAAGGAATTGGCGTTTCGCCGCGCAAATAGCTATCAGCAAAATCATCCATCACCGCTTCTTGAAACAGGCTCTGATAATTCAGCACATAATGCGGAAAACCAAATTTATCAGCAACTTTTTTCGCGTCCATGATGTCAACGCCCGCACAGCACGCGTTCTTTTTTTTCAAGGCATCACCAAGATCATAAAGTTGCAAAGTGATGCCAATAACTTCATAGCCCTGCTCTTTCAAAAGGCAGGCCACCACAGAAGAATCAACGCCTCCCGACATTGCCACCACAACTTTTGTATCTGCTGGATTTTTATTAATTCCGAGCGAATTTAACATTGCGAAAAATAATAAATTTTTGTTGAAAAAGAATCACAAGCACTCAATATAATTGCATGCTTACAACTAATCAACATCTCTGTAAATATGGACAATAAAAACATGACGAACTCAGCAAAATTAACTCTGCCAAATGGCAAAGAAATTCAATTGCCAATTCACAAAGCCTCAATCGGGCAAGATGTTATCGACATCTCGGCGCTCTACAAAGAGAGCGGCATGTTCACTTATGATCCTGGTTTTTTATCCACCGCTTCTTGCGAATCGCAAATCACTTTTATTGATGGCGACCAAGGCATTCTGCGGCATCGCGGCTATTCAATCGAAGCATTAGCGCAGAAAAGCGAATATCTCGAGCTATGCTATCTATTGATCTACAACGAATTGCCTAAGGCTGATGAATATGAAAAATTCAAGAAAAATATTAAATCTAACACCTTGGCGCACGAACAACTTCACATTCTTTATCGTGGGTTTCCACGTCGCGCGCACCCAATGGCCATAATGGTTGGCGCCGTTGCATCACTTTCGGCTTTTTACCATGAAAGCATGAATATTACCACACAAGAAGGAAAAATGGACGTGGTTTACAAGATTATCGCCAAGATGCCAACATTGGCTGCGATGGCTTACAAATACTCGATTGGCGAGCCTATAATTTATCCGCAAGACGATCTTGGTTTTGCTGAAAATTTCCTCCACATGCTGTTTGCCACGCCGAATAAAAAATATACAGTGAGCCCTACAATCGCTAAGGCGATGGAGCGCATCTTTATTCTGCACGCCGATCACGAACAAAACGCTTCCACTTCAACCGTGCGACTTGCAGGATCTTCGGGCGCAAATCCGTTTGCTTGCCTTGGCGCAGGAATCGCCTCGCTGTGGGGCCCTGCGCATGGTGGCGCCAACGAAGAAGTCATCGAAATGTTGCAAGAAATTGGCACCGTAGATCGCATTCCCGAATTTATCGCGCGCGCTAAAGACAAGAACGATCCATTCCGCTTAATGGGCTTTGGTCATCGCGTTTACAAAAACTACGATCCCCGCGCGGCGGTGCTTAAATCGTCATGCGATGAGGTGTTACAAGAACTTGGAATTAAAGACGATCCATTGCTTCATATCGCTGTTGAGCTCGAAAGAATTGCCTTGAGCGACGAATATTTTATCCAACGCAAACTTTTTCCGAATGTCGATTTTTATTCTGGCATTATTTACAAGGCACTCGGCATTCCATCAAGCCTGTTCACGGTAATTTTTGCTATTGCGCGCTCTGCAGGCTGGATTGCACAATGGAAAGAAATGGTTGAGGACAAAGCCTTTAAAATCGGGCGTCCACGCCAGCTTTATACTGGGCACGTTACTAGAGATTATGTTGATATTAATAACAGATAATCTCGCAAAATAATCGACACTTGCGCAGAGGCGATAATTAGAATTTCAAAAAAATGCTCACAGAAAAAATTGGAAAAATTCTAAAAAAACTTAGATCGAACAATGAGAAGAAACTCATAGCAAAAAAACCAGACGAAGACTTTCTGCCTTATGTTTGTCACTACGATCCAAGCACCATTCTAACCAAAAATGGTGAGCTTTTGCAAATTATTCGTATCACTGGTTTTGGCGGAAAATCTGCATCTGCTGATTTAATTTCTCTGCGCGATAGTCTGCGCGATTCAATCTCTGAGCATATCAAAGAGAATAAGTTTGCGCTTTGGTTTCACACGATTCGGCGCAAAAAAAATATTGTTCCGGCTGGCGATTACGACGATTTTCTCTCAGATAAAATTCATCAAACTTGGGTTAAGAAAAACAAGTGGGACAACCAATATGTAAATGAATTATATGTCACAATAATCACCGAAGGATTAGACACGTCGATCCAGAATTTTCACGCCTTCTCGCTTTCTTTTTCTCGCAACGCCACCTTTGGTTTGCACACAAAATTTTTGGCCGAAAGCTATAAAAATTTAAGTCGCGTTTCCCTAAAAATTCTTACCGATATTGAAGATTACGGCGCTAAATTACTCGGAATAAATGAGTGGGAAGACGTTTTATATTCTGAACCAATGCGCTTTTTTGGTAAAATTGCCAACCTTTACGAAGCCCGCTATCCACTGACTGCAAACGATATTTCTAACGATCTTGCCAGCCACAAAATTGCCTTCGGAAATCGCGAATTAGAAGTTTCTGGGCCAGATAGCAAAAATTTTGCCGCGATGCTGACAATCAAAGAATATCACGAGGTTTCTACCGATGCCCTTGAAAGAATTTTGCAATTACCGTTCGAATTTATCATCACGCAATCTTTTGATTTTTCTTTTAGCAAAAAAGATATCGAAACACAAAAATATCAGGATCGCATTTTGCAAATTAGCGGCGATGATGAATTTCGCCAACTTAGCGGACTTGCCAATTTTATTGAGAGCGACACCAACTCTGAAACAGATTATTGCCGCCTGCAAAGCAGCGTAATGCTGATCAATCAAAACAAAGATGCGCTTGAAAAAGATATTGGCTCTCTTATCGAAAAATTCAGCACTTTGGGATTTATTTTAGTGCGCGAAGACGTTTTTTCAGAGCATTGCTTCTGGTCGCAATTGCCGGGAAATTTTGCCTTTTTGCGCCGCCAAAAAATCATCAATACTTTGCGCATTGCCGGCTTTGCGGCGTTGCATAATTTTCCGTCTGGCTCATTCGATGGCAACCATTGGGGTCCGGCCATTACTACGCTAAACACGGTTTTACACACTCCTTACTTTTTCAACTTTCACGATAAAGATTTAGGACACACGCTAATTCTTGGCCCAAAAGGCACCGGCAAAACCACTCTTATCAATTTTTTAATTGCTGAAGCACATAAGAAAAATAACAAAATCTGGAATAATAAAGTTTTCTATTTCGATTTCGATCGCTCTTCTGCGGCCTTTATTAAAGCGCTTTCTGGCGATTTTCATGTTGTAACGAAAGATATAACCAATCCGAGTTTCATGCAATTAAATCCGTTTACTTTGCCGCAAACCGAAGAAAACGAAGCTTATATAGTTGAATGGATTCATGAACTTATAGTATTTTTAAAAGGCGAAGTTCCTGAGTATGAAATGGCGCTAATTCCCGAAATTGTCAAACAAGTTTATGCAAGCGAAATACCGAGCTTTCTAACCGCCTTCGACACCTTTGAACACGCCGCTCCCGCCCTTTATGAAAAATTAAAAATTTGGGGCAGCGGCAAATTAGCTTATATTTTTGGTTCGCACAAAGGAACCAACTGGTCAAACCAAGTTCACACCTTTGATTTAACCGAAATTGTACATCAAAAACCCGTCTTAATTCCCGTTCTTAGCTATATCCTGAAACGAATTGAGGAAAGCCTTGACGGCTCTGCAACTCTTGTAGTTTTTGACGAAGCTTGGGAGTTATTTGACAACGAAATAATCGCACCAAAACTCAACGGATTTTTACAAAGATTGCGCAAGAAAAATTGTGCCGCAATTTTTGTTTCATCAAACACAGATGAGCTCGCAAATAGTCCAATCACGAAGGTTGTCAAAGAAAATATCGCAACGCAAATTTATTTATCAAACAAAGAGGCGGGAGAATATTACAAAACAATCTTAGATCTTGGCGAGCAAGAAATAGAGATCGTTAAAATGATGGACGTAGAAGATAGAAATTTCTTGCTAAAACATCGCGGCCACTCGCTAATCATAGATTTAAACCTTGCTGAACTTGGTGAAATTTTAAAAATACTTTCGGCCGACGAAGTAACTCTTGCGGCAATGCACGAAATTATTTCGTCTTACAAAAAGCAAAATCCCGATACGCCTCTAGAAACAGTAAATTGGATGCCACAATTGCTTGATGTTCTAAAAACAATTGAAAAAGAGAAGCGCGATGCCGAGATAAAAGCGGCGCGCGAAGCTAAAGAAGCTCAAGAAGCTCAAGCGAAAAAAATAGAAGAAGCATGATTTTATACTTAAATTTTGCGAAAAAAATCCTCTTTTCTAACTTGCTATTTTTGGCAATTTTTATTTTTGTTGAAGCTTGCGGCAGCAGATATTTCCTTGCTTCCAGCGATAATGAAATTCAAAAAATTGATAAAGAGGATCATCAATTTTGCGTTTCTCTCGGCCTAGATTTTGGTGAAGACGAACTAAAAACCGAAATTTATTGGCGCTGCAGAGTTGCTTTGGCAAATAATAAAATAAAGCCCGACGCCCTTACGCCAGAAGAGTTGCGCCACAACATTACTCTCAAAAAATTAGTAGCCGACATCGCTAAAAACTATAATGCCTCATCTGAAAAATGGAGCGACAATAGAAACAGTTTATTGGATAACAACGATCACAAATCTTGCGTTACCCAAGGCCACAACATTGATTCTCTTGAGCCGGTGGCGGTTGAAGATTATTTTATTTGCCGCAGAAGGCTTATCAATAATCAACAAATGATTCCGCCTTATCGCAAAATAGAATATTTCAAACGACCACAAGATACCTACAATATTGGCTTAGCGGTGAATAAAAAAACCGATAGCGATATTGCAAAATTTGAAGCGGTAAAAGCAGAATATCCAAAATGCGTCACCTTAGACTTTAGAAGCGAAGAATTTAAAATTTGCAAATCAGAATATGACCAGCAGCGAAAATGCTTAAGTAAAATTGAAGGCCTAAAATTTAAGCGCGAATTACAAGAAAAAACTTCCTGTCAAAAAAAATCTTACGTTAGATTTCCCGATTCGATGCTGAAAGACGACAGCACTCGAGCTCAAGAGATCGCGCACGCTAAAACCGCGGCCGATCTTAGCAATAGCAACAATTTTTTTAGCATTGGAATCGACGCTGATCAGATGGGAAAATTTAGTAGCGAAGAAGGTGAGATGAAAAAAGATGGCGACTCAAAAAATGTTGGCAATCAAAGCCTCGCGAAGGATGCTAAAGCCTCTGTCGCAAAAGAAGTTGATAAAAAAAATTCCTCACAAATCGCCGACGCAAAAACAAAAATAGTTAAAAATTTTAACACCAAAGATGATTTATATAGCAAAATCGATCTAACAAAATTGCGCCAACAATTTATTTTTTCTTGCCAAGAAGCAATCAATTCGCCCCTCGCCAGCTATGGCAATAAATTGCGAGACGAATGTAATTCAATCGTAGAAAAATGGGAGGAGCAAAAATGAGCAACGATAAACTCGCTAGTTTTGCCGTGGCTGAAGAAGAATCTCGCGGGCGCCTCTACAAAGAAAATTACGACGACGCCAAATATCGCTCAATTTTTGGCCGCGATCGCGATCGCATCATCAACTCTTCGGCCTTTCGCAGACTGCAATATAAAACGCAAGTTTTTGTAAATTATCAGGGCGATCATTATCGCACTCGCCTCACCCACTCGCTTGAAGTGGCGCAAACCGCGCGCTGGATTGCTGGCGCGCTGAAGGTAAATAAAGATTTAGCCGAGATCGTTTCGCTAGTTCACGATTTGGGCCACCCGCCTTTTGGCCATGCGGGCGAAGATGCACTAAACCAACAAATGCAAGCCTTCAACGCCAACGTTGGCTTTTCTCACAATTTGCATACGCTAAAAATTATCACCAAAATTGAAACGCGTTTTATCGAATTTGAAGGATTAAATTTATCGTGGGAAGTGTTGGAAGGCGTGGTTAAGCACAATGGGCCAATTGCAAAAACTTCGCTAAACCAACATCTTTTTAAATATTTAAAAGAATATAATAAAAAACACAATCTAGATTTGCATCGCTTCCCGTCGCTAGAGGCTCAAATATCAGGCATCGCCGATGATATAACTTATAATAATCACGATATTGAAGATGGCTTGCGCGCCGGCTTGTTTGAAGTAGAAGATTTGCTAGATTTGCCTTTAGTTGGCAAGATTTTCCAAGAAATTTTGCAAGAATATCCAAAAATTCGCCGCGAAACGCTGGCAGGAGAAGCGAAGAAGCTCCTTACTCTCGCAATGGTTGTTGATGTTATTCATCACACGCAAAAAAATATCGCAACGCATAAAATTAAAAGCGAAGAAGATGTGCGTAATTGCGAAAAATCTTTAGTAAATTTTTCTGCCGAAATGGAAAATGCTCATCAAAAATTAAAAAAGTTTTTGATGAAAAACATGTATCGCCACACCGAAGTTAACCGCATGACAGCCCGCGCCTCTATGATTGTCGGCGATTTGTTCAACTTCTACATGAAGCATTCAGATTGCCTGCCCACAGAATATCGTTTGTTAAGTGAAAAAATTTCTGCTAAAACTGAATTGGCGATTTTAATCGCTGATTATATTGCTGGAATGACCGATCGCTTTGCAATTCGCGAACATGAGGAGTTGGTTGGCGTTAAATCTGGGTTTAATAAATAAAAAATAATGCAAAATTTTACATTCACCATCAGTGAAACCGAAACCGGAATCAGACTCGATAAATTTCTCGCCGAAAAATTCTTGGCATTAAAGCCAGAAATCACCCGCAGCAAAATCCAAAAACTCATTGAAGATGGAAATGTTACAGAAGCAAGCGGCAAGCCACTTGACAACGCTTCGCAAAAAACAAAATTAGCGCAAGAAATTATTGTGACAATGGCCGAATTTAAGCCCTCGCATCTTAGCGCCACAGAAATTCCCTTCGAAATTATTTATGAAGATGACGATTTGTTGGTGATTAACAAACCCGCTGGGCTCACTGTTCATCCCGGTGCCGGCAATCAAGATAACACGCTGGTTAACGCGCTTTTATTCACCCACAAAAATAGGCTTTCTGAAGTTGGTGGAGAATTTCGCCCCGGCATCGTGCATCGCCTAGACAAAGACACTAGCGGCCTCATGCTAGTTGCCAAAAACGATTTCACTCATCAAATTTTGGGCAAGGCTTTGCAAGAAAGGCAAATCAAAAGGAGCTATCAAGCCTTTATTTATGGGGTTCTAGACCCTAAGCAAGGCCTCATCAACAAAAATATTGTGCGCAGCAGAACAAATCGCACCAAGATGTCGGTCAGCAGGGCTCTAGGGCGCAACGCTATCACGCATTATCAAACGAAAGAAATTTTGTGCGATGGATTTATCAGCTTGATCGAATGCAAGCTAGAGACAGGCCGCACGCACCAAATTCGCGTTCACATGGAATCTTTGAAACACTCTTTAGTGGGCGATCAAATTTACAATGGCAGTAGAAAAACCGCGCCGAAAGATTTAGATGAAAGCGTAAAAAAATTCGTTGTAGATTTTTCGCGGCAGGCTTTGCATTCTTATAAAATAAGCTTTTTGCACCCGCGCAGCGAAGAAGAAATGGAGTTTGAAATTCCGCTGCCTGATGATTTGCAGGCGCTTTACGATCTGATTAAATAAAAAAACTTCGCGGCGCGCCTATACAAAACCGCCGCTCTCTTGCAAAACAATAACCGCCTCTTCCTCGGCGCCGCCAACCACTTCCATCTCATACATTTTTTTATAAAATCCATTCCACTCCATCAATTCGCGATGCGAACCAATTTCGGCAATTTCGCCATCTTTAATAAAAATTATTCGATCAGAATTAATGACCGAAGAAAGCTTGTGCGCAATGCTAATCACGGTTTTATGGCGCGCTAAATCATCGATGATTTTCATAATCGATTGCTCATTTTTGCTATCCAAGGCTGATGTCGCTTCGTCAAGCAAAAGCACTGGCGAATCCTTGATAATAGCGCGCGCAATGGCAATTCTTTGACGCTCACCACCAGATAATTTTATGCCTTTTGAGCCCGCAAAACTATCCATTCCATCGGGCAATTTTTTAATAAAATGCAAGAATGGATGCTCTTCTATAATGCGCTCTACATCGGCTCTAGTAATAGATTTATCGACATAGGCAATATTTTCGAAAATCGTGCCCGAAAAAATAAAACTATCTTGCGAGATATAAGAAAAATTTTGCCGCAAATCGATAAATGAAAATAATCTTATATCGATATCGTTGATTAAAATCGCGCCAGAATCAACATCGTAGAAACGCAGCAGAAGCTGTAGAATTGTGCTTTTGCCGCTGCCACTAGAACCCACAATCGCAATTTTTTCAGCTGGCTTTATAACGCAATTAATGTTGCGCAACGTGATCATTTCTTTGCGCGAAGGATAAGAAAAATGCACATCTTTGCACTCAATTTTAATTTGTTTTTCGGGCGTGAATCGCAATGGATTCGCAACTTCTTTAACAGGGGAATCTATTTTTAACAATTCAAAAATTCGCCCTGAAGCCGCAGAAGCGCTCTGCATCTGGCCCGCCACTTGACTTAGCGACGCTAAAGAACTTGCAACGATAACCGAATAAAAAACAAACGAGGATAATTCGCCCGAAGTCATTTTATTTTGCAACACATAATGCCCGCCAAACCACAGCACCACTGCGATGCCGCCAAAAGCTAAAGAAATTACTGTGGCTATTAAAAGCGAGCGAATTTTAATTTTTGCCAAAGCCACCTGCAAAGATGTATCGACAAAATTGGTGAAATTTTTGATTTCTTTTTCTTCGCAAGAATAAGATTGAATTGTTTTAACGCCGTTGATCGTTTCTTCAATATGCCCTCCAACCAATGCTAGAGCTGATTGCGACTTTGTTGATAATCTTTTGATCCACTTTCCCATCACAAAAATTGGTGCGATAGCAATAGGAATTATCATCACCGAAATTAGCGTGAGCTTGATGCTGGTAAAAAATAAAAAACCAATTCCGCCAACAAAAAGTAAAAAATTGCGCAAGAAAAATGGCGCGCCATTGCTGATTATGTCATAAAGGACAAATGTGTCGAGAGTAAGGCGTGAGATGACATCGCCCGCTTTTGAAGTTTCAAAAAATTCTGCCGAAACTCTGATAACGTGATCGTAAGATTTTTTGCGCAAATCGGCGATGACCCTTTCTGCAACGCTATTGGTTAGACTAGCGCGATAATAGCCCGCAACCGCCATCACCAAAACTGCAGCCACGAATATTAACAATGACAAATTCAGAAAAAATGCATTTTGCTGCACAAAGCCAAAATCGATCAAATATTTAATTGCCTTACCAAAAAACAAAATCATCAAAGCTGTAACAGCAAGAGCCAGTAAGGCAACAACCACATCAAATTTATAAGGCTTAAAGAATGGAATTAGGCTTAATAAATTATTGTAGGATTTTTTTTGGGACATTTTGGTTGCGCTAATAAAAATTATTACAACGAATTATGCGAGCCATCGCAAATTACGCCGCTCTTGCTGTGTTTGCAGCCGCAGAAGCGAACTTTTTTGCTTTCGGTTGCTTCATAGGCAACCGATTTCATTATGCTGGTGCCATCGGCGTTTTTGTAGGCTTTGTGAGCCCCGTCGCAAAATGGTTGGCTTTGTGAAAAGCCACAAGAGCACCAGAAATATTTTTTGCCCGCCTCAACTTCAATGCTAAATGGCGCTTTTGCGGCAATTTTTGGGAGTGTTTCTTGCATAAAATAATGGGTTATATAGGAGGGAAAACTTTACAGAACTAGATCATTTACGGCATCAACATCATAAATTTCTAAACCCACTTTTTGAGCACGTTCATAATATTTTATTTCTTTGAAAACCGCCATTTCGCTTCGCCCGTTAATTACAAAAACAACTTTTGCGCTAGTAAATTTTATCTTCAAACTTGCGACTAACCTATTGATAACTTCTTGGTATTTTGGATTAGAAATATAGGTGATATATTTATCTAACTTCTGCTTCAGGCTCTCTGCCGCTGAGGCTTTATCGGTTATTTTTGCTTTGTCATATTCTTGAAAATAACGAATTGATTTAAAATCAAGAATATAAAGAACGTCGTCTTTTAAAAACACCAAATCACAGAGCAGCATTTTAGTTTTTTCAACATCAAGCGTAGCAGACTCGATATATTTTTTATTGGCCTCGTGCCCAGAAATTTTGATATTTTCAATTACACTAGTAATAATTTTTTTAGTGAGAGGATCGGCCGCAACGGCAGTGGGCGCCGCTTTTGCTACAATTAAAGAAGATGACCCAGCCGCTGCCGCAGCGGTAACTGAATAAACGGCCTTATCAAGTTTTGCACTAACTAAATCGCTTTTCTGCTTAAATGATTCAACGTTTTTAGAAATATTATCAAGATAACCATAAACACTCTTCACCGTTTGATCAATAACGGCGCGACTTTCAACGGTTTCTTCTCTATGACTTTGACTCAATTTAGTAAATAAATCGCTACCAACTTTAAGAATAATCTCCTTCGCGTCTTCCATCGCAGCATCTTGGATAAGCTTCCAATCGCCCATGCGCTTTTGAACTTCTTGCGTTTTTTGCAATGCCAGCTCAATTTGTTTTTCTGCCTCAAGACGCAAACGCGCTTCTTCTTCTTTTTCTTTGCGCAATTCATCGATGGCGTGAAGCAACTGTTTTACTTGCTCTATCTCGGTTTTTATTTCGCCCGTAAGGCCGGTGTTTAGCGTTTCTTTTTCAGTTATTTCGCGACTTAAATGCTTTTCGAGATCACGAATTTTGAAGGCCGTAGTAATTCTAAAATGCGAATATCGAAAATATATAATCAGCGTCATAAGCGCCAAACCGATATTGCTGATGATGATGTAAATCATATGTTAAATTACGAAATTTTTAGATTGTCAATTAATCTAACTCCGCCCAAATAGACTGCAATAAATATCCGTAAATTTTTTCCCGAATTTGTATCGTAAGTCAATTGCAAATTTTCTTCGTCGCGAATTTCTAAATAATCGATTTCTTCAAAACCCATTTCTAATAATTCGATAGATTTTTTTTGCAAAATATATTGCACAATTTCATCTTGCGGCACCGCATTTGATGGAAGATTATTTATCTCGGATTTTATTTCTGATAAAATTCTAAAAATGTTTGTAGCCTTTATTTGCAAGGCTTCGCTAAGTCTTTCATTGCGAGAAGAAAGCGCCAAACCATTTGTTTCTCGCACAATTTTATGAGTTAAAATCTCGATTTGAAAATTTAAATCTCGCACTAATTTTTTTATCACCAAAGCTTGCTGAAAATCTTTTTCGCCAAAAATCGCAATATCAGGATCGATAATATTGAACAATTTTGTTACCACCAAAGCCACGCCGTCAAAGTGCCCTGTTCGCGTAGCGCCACATAAACAATCAACAAATTTTGTTACCGCAATTTTAAAAGCAAATTCGTGAGAATAAATTTCTTCTTCGTTTGGCGCAAAAACATAATCAACTCCACAAGCCTCAAGCTGCGCCAGATCTCGCTCTAGCTCGCGCGGATATTTTTTATAATCTTCAAGATCATTAAATTGCGCGCGATTCACAAACAAACTCACCACCACCACATCGCCAACTTCGCGCGCCTTCTTCATCAAAGCAAAATGCCCGCGATGCAACGCCCCCATGGTTGGAACAAAAATGATTTTCTTGCCAAGTTTTTTTTCCTCAACAAGTTTTTGTCTAATTTGCGAAATTGTTTTTGCCGTAAACATATAAAATATTTTTTTGAATGCCGAGATTTAAGAATTTATAACATCAGATATTTTTAATAAACCAAAATCCTCCAAACAAACCCTCGCCCCCAACTTAAAAAACTCCTCATCATGCGTCGCCATCACAACAACCCCGCTATTCTCCAACTGCGTTTCAATCAACCCCTTTAGCAATTTTTTCCCCTCCGCATCTAAATTATTCGAAGGCTCATCTAAAACCCAAATCGTTGCAGGGCACGCCAACAAACGCGCCAACTGCACCCTCTTCTGCCAACCCGCTGAAAGATTCTTCACCTTCTCATCTATTTTTTCTTCCAACTTAAAAAACCGCAAAGCCGCAGGAATCAAGATCTCGCTATCATGCAACTTCGCATAAAATAAAAGATTTTCTAACACCGTCACATCTTGCTTCAAAAAATTTTTATGCCCAATAAATTGTAAATCGCCGTTAAAATCATCGCGAAAATCTTCAATATTTTCGCCGCTCCACAAAATTTTTCCCTTAGATTCTTTAGAAATGCCTGCTATGATTTTTAGCAACGAAGTTTTTCCTGAACCGTTTTTTCCACTAACAATTAGGGCCGAGCCCAAGAACAGCGTGAATCCAAGCGCTGAAAAAATTATTCGCTCGTTTTTTTTGCACTCAAGATTTTCTATTGTGAGCATTTATGAGTTGAGTAATTATTTTTATTGAAAAAGATTATAAACAATGCCATATGGCCCTACGGCCCGCGTTGCTAAAGCGGGCCATATGGCATTGTTTATAATCTTTTTCAATAAAAATAATTACTGATTAAATTTTATAAAAAATGTCGACCCTAAAATTCTTTGAACATTCTGCCGTTACCAATCCAAAATATCTAGTGATTTTCCTTCACGGATATGGCTCTAGCGGCGAAAATTTACTCGATCTTGCGCATGAATTTGGGCATGTTTTGCCTGATGCTCATTTTATTTCGCCCAACGCCATAGAGCCTTGGGAGGGCGGCTTTCCCAATGCTTATCAATGGTTTTCTCTCGCTAATTGGGGTGCAAATCGCGATCTCCAAAAAGTTGCAGAAAGCGTTAAAAAAGCCAACGAAATTCTCGGTAAATTTATCGCAGAACAGCTTGAGCGCTTCAATCTAAAACCCGATAGTTTATTTTTAATCGGCTTCTCGCAAGGCGCGATGATGAGCATGTATCAAGGGTTGGTGATGCCTAAAAAACCTGCAGGAATTATTTCTTATTCAGGAAAATTAATTTTGCCGGAGCATCTCGGCGAGATTACAGCCTCTAAGCCAGATATTTGTCTTGTGCATGGCAAGCTAGATTCTGTGCTGCCTTTCACCAATTTTTTGGAAGCAGAAAAATTGTTGCAAGAAAATGAAATTCCGTTTGAATCACATGCGGTTGAACATCTCGATCACACAATCGATATTCACGGCATTCGCGCCGGCATGCATTTTGTGAAAAATATTTTGAATAAATAAATTATGAAACTTTCCAATTTTTTCCTCCCAACACTAAAAGAAAACCCAGCCGACGCCGCCATCGCCTCGCATCAACTAATGATTCGCGCGGGCATGATTCGCCAAACCGCATCTGGCATTTATAGCTGGCTGCCCTTGGGCCTCAAGGTTTTGCGCAATATCGAAAACATCATACGCGACGAGCTCAACAAGGCCGGCACCTTAGAAATATTAATGCCAACCATTCAACCAAAAGAACTGTGGATCGAATCTGGCCGCTACGATGACTATGGCAAAGAAATGCTGCGCATCAAAGACCGCCACGACCGCGACATTCTCTACGGCCCAACCCACGAAGAAGTTGTAACAGATTTATTCCGCAAAAATGTTACGTCATACAAAGATTTGCCGAAAAATCTCTATCAAATTCACTGGAAATTTCGCGATGAAATTCGCCCGCGCTTCGGCGTAATGCGGGGCCGCGAATTCTTGATGAAAGACAGCTACTCGTTCGACTTAGACGCCGTTAGCGCGCGCCAAACATATGATTTAATGTATGCCACTTATTTCAAGATTTTTCAGCGCCTTGGCCTAAAACCAATAGCCCTGCGCGCCAACACTGGAGCCATTGGCGGCGATCTCTCGCACGAATTTCACGTGTTGGCAGACACTGGCGAAAGCGCAATTTACTACGATAAAAAGTTCGACGAACTCTCTGCCAGCGCCAGTTTTAACATTCAAGAAATGCAATCGGTTTATGCCATGGCCGACGAAATGCATGATGCAGCAAATTGCCCGATCGCCGAAGATCAGCTTGCCTCTAGGCGCGGCATTGAGGTTGGTCACATTTTTAACTTTGGCGAGAAATATTCGAAAGCCATGGAAGCCGCGGTTACAGGCCCTGCAGGCGAGAAAATTTACCCAAATATGGGATCTTACGGAATTGGCGTATCGCGCTTAGTGGCCGCCATCATTGAAGCCAGCCACGATGCAAATGGCATTATCTGGCCAAAAGCTGTGGCGCCGTTTCAGGTTATTCTAATAAATTTAAAACCGGGAGAAGCCAATTGCGACAAGCTCTGCGAAGAAATTTATGCAAAATTTCAAAGCAAGAATGTTGAGATTTTATATGATGATAGCAAAGCTAGCGTGGGGCAGAAATTTTCGGTGGCAGATTTGATTGGCGTTCCAACGCAAGTGGTTGTAGGGCCGAAAGGCGCGGCCAATGGAATGGTAGAGGTGAAAGATCGCGCTAGTGGTGAAAAGCGCGAGGTTACAGCTAGTGATGTTTAGTGGGTAGCTTGAGAGCCTTTTTTCTGCTGCTCTTCTCGTGCTATCAAAAGCTCACCGTAAGCAACTCGAGCAATAGACGATGGTCTCTTGCTCTTGTTATCTTCTAGTTGCGCAAATGTGGTAACTTCGCCGTTGGGTCGTAGTGGATCGAGAGCATTATTCCTCTTAATAACAGGAAGAACCAGATCAAGCATATCCTTGAATTCTTCGTTGCTTTTTGAGACACTCTGCATCTTCAATAAATTACCATTTATACATTGCTGCAACTCATTCGAATTCCCTGAACCAGCTTCATGATCTTTCAGAGCCGCTCCAAAAGCCGTAAGAGCTATAACATCAGCCTCAGAAACAACACTGTTGTTATAAGAAATAATAGCTTTCTGAATATCGGTTACAACTAGTTTAGTAATAGCTTCGCGGTCATTAATACTTAATGACCCACCCTTCTCTATCTTCACTTTATTTCTGCCTATAATAGCCTTAAGTTCAGTAACTTTAGCTTTAAAAGCCTCATCATTTAGTTCCTCTTCAACCCGCTCTAATTTTGAAAAATCAACCATTGGGCCACCCGTACCTTCTGATGCCGCTCTACTCCTCACGCAAATACTCAACGGATCAGCTGGTTTAAATTTGTTATTTCCATTAATATCCAAACTGATTATCTTTCGGCTTAATATCGCATCAGCAGTTTCCGCAGATGTATGTTCTAAATAACCTTGTAGATTTAAAATGGCTCGAGCGATAGCGCCTTCATATCTCCTAACCAAGTCCATATCTCGAATATCATCAGGAGTCTGAATTGTCGAACAACACATTGCCCGCGCCGCCCGCTCTAGCACAGGAGATAATTCGTGCTCTTCTCCATGCTTGTGCTTCAGCCATTTGTTTTCTGCATTTAGCCTGCCTACTTCAGCTTGTGAGTCAGTAAGTTGCGA
This sequence comes from Rickettsia typhi, assembly GCA_945872855.1. Classification (GTDB taxonomy): domain Bacteria; phylum Pseudomonadota; class Alphaproteobacteria; order Rickettsiales; family UBA1997; genus CAMCFD01. The sequence goes on from CAMCAW010000007.1 coordinate 26,998, forward strand.
ATTAAGGTCCTGATTAGTAGCTTGTAATTGCGCAATCTCAGCATCTTTTGCCTTAAGCGCCGCCTGCTGAGCAGGAAGTATAGTCTCCTCGATATATTTTTCTAGAGCAGCCAGAGCGGCCTCTTGAGCGACTAGATCATTTATTGGATAAAATTTATTATCATCTTGGTGAAGTACACAAATATTAAACCCTCCTCCTTCTTTCCGAATACCATATCGCTCTCCTTCTGCTTTAAAAATATTATAAAAGCGGCCAGGTGTACCTGTTGAATTGCCAACAAGAGCACCACCACCCTCATTAACAATTCCCATCTCATGCGCTGCCTTCAAAGCATGATACGTGACCCCCAACCGCTTCCGCACATTACTCCATTTCTCCGCTTCTAGTCGAGCCAGTTCTTCTGCCCGAGCCCGAGCCAGTTCTTCTTGGAGTTGTTGATTTACTTGACGCAGTCCTTCTGCCCGAGCCTGTTCTGCTGCTTCTGCCCGAGCCTGTTCTGCTGCCCGAGCCCGAGCCTGTTCTGCTGCCCGAGCCCGTTCCGCTTCCAGTTGTTGAGCTGCTGCAGCAGCTGCAGCTGCTGCATCTTGAGCCGCCTTTTCTGCTTGAGCTCGTAGGACTCGTATCTCTCTCCCCGCTTGCTCTGCGGTTTCCGCTGTTTCCGCTTTCGATCTCTCTAACTCCCCCTTCAAAGCATCAAGCTCACCTTGCTGATCGCGCAACCGCTGCTGAAGATCCTCATTAGCAGCATCATCAAATCGCTTTTGGACTACCTTCTCATCAATAACAGCTTGCAAAGCGTCATTTTCACTCTGCTTTGCAGCAACAAGGTCTTGCTGCCTTGCCGCCTCCGATTCTGCATCTCTCTTAGCGGCCTCCGCAACCCCCACCGCCGCTCGAACTGTATCCAGCTCACTTTGTATCCTCACGAGATCAATCTGAAACTGACCTCTCTCACTCCTTAACGCATCCACAGCAGTATCTTTCTCACTAGTGAGCGTGGCTACTGTTTGCTCCAGAGCGTTAAATTGATCCTGCAATTGTCTCAGTCTTTCTAAACCCTCAGCTTCCCGCGAAGCCAAAGTCACGTTTTCATTCCGAACAGTTGTAAGCTCTTCCTTCAATCCCAACTTATCAGTGTCAAACGCATCTCTTTCAGTCTCAGTCTTCAGTAACTCTGCCTGAGTTCGATCAATTTCCTGCTGATACCACTCATCATTGCTCCTAGCCTGCTCTTCCTGAGCTGTTAGTCTCGCCTCAACCTCCTGCACTCTTTGGGCAAGAGTATCTCTCTCAGCGCTAACAGTACTAAGCTCCGTTTCCTGAGCGACGAATTTCGCCCTTAATTCATCTAGCGACCCCCGAACCGTCGCCCCCTCACTCTTAAGAGTGTCTATCTCGGTGTTTTGCAATGCAATGGTAGCATCCTTAGAAGAACCATCTATCCGCGCAGCATCAAGCTCTCTTTTCGCTGCCAGCCGCGCCTGCTCTGCCGCTTCCCGAACAGTTTGCGCCTCTTGCTCTAGTTGCGAAATGCGCTCAGTCTGCTTTGTAGCGAGTGCAGCTTGCGCAGCAGCATATTCAGTAAGTCTTTTGTTTTCTGCGCCTGAAGTTCGATTCTCATTTAACAATGCCTCAATTTGCTGTTTAGCCTCTTTAAGTTCAGCTTCCTTACTGGTCACAACAGCTCTAATAGTAACTATCTCGTCATTTTTATTCCCCACTTCCGCAGTATGTTCCTCTTCTGCACTAGCGAGCACTTCTTGCGACACCGCTAACTGAGCTACTAAAGCCGCATTACTCTCCCGCAACTTAGTAGCCTCACTTGCCGCCGCTTGCCTTGCCTCCTGAGCTTCCTGCGCAACTCTTTCTGCTTCCCGCAATCTATTCTGCAGATCCGCACTCTGTGCAACAACCCCCCTAGGATTAGGAACGTCAGCTGCCTTATTCCTTTCAAGCTCAAGTGCGCGCAGTCGAGTAATCTCTTCGTGCGTTTCTTCCCAAGTCTTAGTAAGCTCTGAAATACTCTTTTTCGATGAAGCCTCCATTGCTTTCATCGCTTCATTCTTGGCATCTAAGTTCTTTTGCAGCTTCGCAAGCTGCGCCCGCAACGCCTCGTTCTCCCCCTTTAGATCCGCATCATCATGGTCACTACTCATATCAAGAGGCTTCGCAACATGCTCTGCAACCACTTTATTTTCCCCTCCCGCAGAAGCTGATCCATTGACACCTAGCCCCGACCCCGATGACACATTAACCTCCTCCATCCCACCAGAATCTACCGTGCTCACGTTAGCAGGCTTGAGCGCTAACGCTCTACTTCTATCATCCAATTCCTCTTCCTCAAAATCATCAGAATATTCTGACTCATCCGCTGACTCAGCACCTTGGGATAAAACGCCAGACCGACGACGCAAAAGAGGCCCAGAAGAAGGGGTGACAACTTCAGACCGAGATGATGAAACTCCAGCCCCATCTAACTCACCACCAACTAGAGAGTCAGAAGCAGGTGCTGCTGCAGAGGTCGCTTGCAATCCTGCAAAACCTACCTGAATCACCTCTCCCTTGTGCAACTTACTTTCACTCAAAGCTCCTATTAATGCCGAAAGCACATCTCGATCATGCAGAATTCGCTCTTTACCGACCTCACTTACAACATATTCAGCACGCACAGCTTTTTTATCTAAAGAAACTTTAATCTTATCACCATTAAGTTTAGTAGTAAAACTCACCGTCTGGTAGCCATCATCAACTACTTCAGTATCATCAAAGCTAGATTCATGGCGGTCAAGATTCAGAAGTTCATATACTTGAATCGCCACCGCTCTTATTGCGAACTTTAAATCAGCTCTTAGTTCCGCATTTTCTTCTTCTAAATTGACTATTGAAACATCCTGGCCGTCTTCCGACAAGCCTTCATTCGATGATTGATACAAAGTGGTCCGCAACCCCAGACCATTTCCGACTCCCTCCTCTTCATACTCATAATCTGACTCAGATGAATCATCCTCGAAATCTGTTCTCCGCTGAAATTGGGTGCTAAGAGGAACTTGAGATGCTTTATGTTTGCTGCTTTCCAGTGCCTGCGTCTTAGCTCTTCTAGAAAGTAGCCTCTCAGTACTAGTGCTCGAAATAACTGAAGAAGAGTTGCTGCTATCTGATATCCTAGACTTATCTCTAATATTCCCCAATTTCAATGAAGTGAGCTCTGTCAATAAATCACTCAATTTCCTTTCAGCAGCATCTTTTTCTATCGCAAGTTGAAGTATTTCAGTATTCGCCTCTGTATTTAAAGCACTCATCTTATCCAATTCCTGCCTTAACTTGGAATTATCTGCCGCTGATGATTGCAACCGCTCCTCAAGCCCTGCCTTATCGGCTCTTAATGTTTCGAGCGAACTCTTAAGAGTCGCGTTTTCTCCATTAAACCGTTCTTTATTCTGATGTTGCCCAACCAAAGTTTGCAATACCCTATGCCCCTGAGCGCCCTCAGAAGGTAATGCTGATGAAGTTCCCGCTCCATCACTCGGAACACTTACTGATTTTTGCTGCTCACGCCCGCGAGGAAGTAGGACAGCATCAGAAAGGCCTCCATCAACTCTCTCCGAAGATGAATGGTTTCTACTGCTACCTTGTGAACTAGACAAATCTCTAACTCTCTCCAATATGAGTTGAGTATTCTGCGCTCTCAATCTACCCACCTCCATCTCATTTTCCTCAAGTTCCCGCATCCTGGTAGGGAGCTCTGCATTGAAAGCGTTCAACTTATTATTTTCTGTCGCAAGCTGCATAGGACGAGCCCCAAGGTCTACAGGAGCCCCTTCATTTCTATCATCCTCGTATTCAGCCTCATCATTCTGAGCTTCATCTATGTGCTCCTTACTTTCCCTCAAAATGTTTGTTAATGCTAAAAGCGCCTCTCCACCATCCAATAGTCGCTCTTCACCTTCCTGACTTATAAGCTGAACCGACAAACTTTCATCATCAACAGAAACTTTAATCTTATTACCATTAAGTTCAGCAGTAAAACTCAACCCAAGGCCCTCATCCGAGTCATCATCTGTTTCAACAAAATACTTACTAATACCAGATTCATGCTCAAACTTCAGAGAATGATATGCTTGAATCGCCATCTCTCTTGTTGCGGGCTCTATCGCTTCTTTATCTTCTCTAATAGTTTTTGAAAGCAACTTCAGCTCATCTTCTATCCTCCCTGAAGTAGCCTGCAGTCTCGCATTTTCTTCCTCTAAATCCTCTATCTGAATATTCTTTTCATCTATAATTGCGAGATAGTCATCTCTCAACGACCTTCCGAAATTCCCAACCGATTGATACGAACCGGTCCGACTCCCCAGCCCACCTTCTGCTTCATCGCGTACCTCTTCCGATTTCCCCAACTGCTGAGAAAACTCTTGCTTATCTGCTGCCACTGATGATCGCAACTGCTTCTCAAGCTCTTGAGCCTTTTGTAGCAATATCTTATTAGTTGCTTGGAGCTCATTAATTTCAACTTGAGCCCTCTGTTCACCTTCCAGAGCCTGATCTCGCTCACTATGCGCCGTCTCTATCTGCGAACTAAACTCTCTTTCATCTCTCAACGAACTGCTGAAACTATCAACCGATTGATACGAACTGGTCCGACTCCCCAACTCACCTTCTGCTTTATCGCGCGCCTGTGCAATATTGTTTAAAAGCAACCCCAGACTATATTCTTTCGCCCTTAAAACAGCCTGCAGTTTCGCATTTTCTTCCTCTAAATCATTTATGCGACCACCCATTTTAGCCAGAATGTTGTCATGTTCATCTCTCAACGAACCGCTGAAACTATTAGTCGATTGATACGAATTGGTCCGACTCCCCAGCACCGCATTCCCCGCCTCTAGCTCATCATCAGCTACAGAGCTAATAGTATGCATTATCGCAGATCTTTCCACTCGAATCTTCGCAGCATCATTTGCGCCAGAAGAAGTTACGCCAACTACTGGTGGTCGTGGTTCTGGCGGCACAACCCCCTCCATCTCAGTGGAATATGCACGCTCCTCCGAAAGCACGCCCATCTCAGCCTGAAACTGCCGTTGCTGACTTTCATGAAGAGCCTCTAACAATACATGAGTCATCTGTGACACGTCTTCACATTCTTGCCATTTTTCTTCATCACCCTCTCGAAATAAAACCAGATGACCTTGGTCAACATCATAAGCAATGCCAATGCCAATAACAGAATCTCCATCTCTAGAAATAGTAGTAGTAAAAAAAACCTGCTCTGCAAAATAAGTTTTATTATCGCCCTTCTCTCTCTTCAAAGATTCATATAGTTTACTCACCGTATCCTCCGCTAAAAGCTCAGCTTGAATACTCTCCAGCTCCGCAACCCTCTCACGAAGATTTTCTTGATCTTCTAATGCACTCTGGAGTCTGAGATTATCTTCCTTACGAAGATTTTCTTGATCTTCTAATGCAATCTGGAGTCTGAAATTATCTTTATTGAGTTTATTTTTTTCTTGTAGATATTGAGCAGATTGTTTCATCTCCTCGACGAGCTGCACTTGAAAATCAGTAACTTTCTTTTTGTTTTCTGCAAGCCTAGTCCGCAAATCCTGATTTATACTCTCTGCTCGCGATAATTCAGCCTGATGTTTTAAAACTGTCTCTCTCTCTTTGACAAGTTGAGCATCAAACCCCTCCTGTAGTTGCCTAAATTGCGCCTCAAGCCCTTTCACTCTTTCTTCATTATCTAATTGCGGACTTTCTTGCGCCAGACCAAATTGGCCCCCTTCCTCGCGAAGAGCTGTAACTGGAGCTTGAGCTTGAGCTTGAGCTGGAACTGGCTCAGAAGCGCTTGTAGTTGGTATCTTGACTTCACCTTGCTGAGGCAGAGATCGCTGCCGCTTCAACTCCGCCTGCTTATTCAACCCCACCTGCCTAAACGCTTCCATTGTTCGCTGCCTCTCCAAACTCGCCTGTAGAGACACAGCGTCTCTTTTAGTTTCGCCAAAATAGCTAGATTCACTTCTAGTTCTTGCTCCAAGTCCATTAGTATCCTCTGCCAAGACATCACTCCGCCAATTCTGAACAACTACTTCAAGCTGCCTTTCGGCCTCCTTCACTCTAATCGATAAAGACTCGATCGTTTTCTGATCTGCTTCGTGCTGTAATTTCAGCTTGGTTTCAATCTCGCCAAGACGCTCATTTTCTTCACTCAGTTCCTTATTTTCAGAGATAATCTTCGCTTCATGTATTGAAACGGAATTCGAGATTACCGATTCCAGTTGTTCTTGAAGATCTTTATTTTCTTCCTTAAAATTACGCTGCGCCCTTTGAAGAGCTTCATATTCTGCTCTCAATTCTCCTTGCAATCCTTGATTAAGACGCAATTCTTGTTGTAATTGCGCTAGCTCTAATTTAAGCGATTGATTTAATTCCCTCAATTCTATATTTTCACGTTGCAAATCTTGATTCCCACTACCCAGTCTTAATTGTAAGGGCTCTTCCTTAGATTCTGCATAAACTGGATTCTCAGTGACTTTTTCATCTAAACCTGCAGCGGCGCTCTGCTTTGCATGCAATTCCTTCGCCTCCTTCACATAATGTTCGTATTCCTCTTTTAATCTAGTTAACCCCCCATGAGCCCTTTTTAAGTCAGCTAATTCCGTCGTCAAAGTAGATATCAAAGCCCCTTGCTCAATCACAATACTTCTTTCTTCATGCCCAGAAAAAGTAGCTGATGATTGATTCACTGATCCATTATCTCTTACAGCAACCAACCTTTCATTCCTCCTTGACGCACTTGCTTCGCCATTAGATCTTTTTCCACCTTTCCCATCTGTTTGTTGCCCGTCTACTAAAAGATCATCAATTTCTTCTACAAGAGATGCGTTAAGGGCTCTGAGTGTTGCATTTTCACGCCTAATATTATGAAGCAATTGCGCCAAACTAACACTATCATCTTCAGATGACGAAACCACAGTCGAACCAGAATCAAACCTAAACCTATGACTACCATAATCTATATTTGTATCGTCCTGCAAGTCGCCAGAAAGGGAATTGCTCTTCTCACTAAAACTCTGAGATCTCTGAATTGTCGCGACAGCAGGCAATCCATTTTCCATCGACGTTTTATCCTTACTCATAAGTCCTCAAATTATATTTAAAAAAACCACAATCCCCGCCACTATACCTCAATTTACAATTCCAATCAAGCACTTTCTCGCAACAGCACCAACTCACCACTCTAAACCGCCCCATGACAATGCTTAAATTTCTTCCCGCTGCCACAAGGACAAGCCTCGTTGCGCCCAACATTTCCCCAACTCTCAGGATATCTCGCATCGCGCTCCTCGGCCTTCACCGCCATTTTCACTGGCGAGCGCAAAGACAAAGGTGCCTCCTCTTGCGTCGCAAAAGCTGGGTCGCTGCGCGTTTCAAACATTCTCTGACGCGGCTTCGTCGCAATCAAATTCACCCCGCCACCATCTTCATCTTCTGCACTAAACTGCGCCCGCGCTACTCTGCTAACAATTTGCTCTTCCATACGCAACATCATATCCTCAAACAAATTGAAGGCGTCTTTTTTATACTCAATCAGCGGATCCTTCTGCGCATAGGCTCGAAGGTTAATTCCATGACGCAATTTATCCAAAGACAAAAGATGGTCCTTCCACTCCGAATCAAGCGTGAGTAGGAAAATTTGCCGCTCAATCTGCTGAAAAATCTCTGCACCATAAAGAGATTTCTTGCTCGCAAACAAATTGTTAGAATTTTGATTAATAAAATGCAAAATCTCAACTTCAGTAATATTTTCCTTCTGCGCCTCATGTTTTAAATCTAGCGACATGCCGTAGATCCGCTTCATCTCTGCCTCGATCGTATCAAGATCCCATTGCTCAAAGTAAGAATTTTTAGGAATGTGGCGCGCCACAATATCTTCATTTATCTCAACACTCATCTTGATAATTTTATCTGAAATGTCGACAAGCCCCATCACCTCTGAGCGCAGAGCAAAAATATTTTTTCTTTGCTGATTCACAATATCATCATAACGCAAAAGATTTTTGCGAATTTCATAATTGCGATTCTCAACTTTTTGTTGCGCTTTGGCCAGAGTGCGCGTAATCCATGGGTGGAAGATCGCCTCTTCATCTTTTAACCCCAAAGTTGAAAGCACAGATTGCAGTTTTTCTGAGCCAAAAATGCGCATCAAATCATCTTGCAATGAGAGGAAAAATTTTGAAGTTCCGGGGTCGCCTTGTCTGCCAGAGCGGCCGCGCAATTGGTTATCGATTCTACGGCTTTCATGGCGCTCCGAGCCTAGAACATAAAGCCCACCCGCCTCAATCACAATTTTTTTATCTTGCTCGGTTTTATGGGTAATTTGCGCGCGAACTTTTTCAACCTCTGGTTGAATCACTCCATTTTCATTCAACTCATCGCTTAATCCTAAATTGCGCAATTCTTTTTGAATCATCATTTCAATATTGCCGCCCAACACAATATCTGTGCCCCTTCCAGCCATGTTTGTTGCAATTGTGATAGCACCAGAAACACCAGCCTGCGCGATAATTTCTGCCTCTTGCGCGTGATATTTCGCGTTTAAAACACTATGCGGCAATTTATGCGCCTTCAATAACGCCGATAATTCTTCCGATTTTTCGATACTAACAGTGCCCACCAACACTGGCTGACGCTTATCGTGAGCGGCTTTAATCGACTTAACAATCGCTTCCAATTTTGCTTTTTCGGTTTTGTAAATTTCGTCATCTTCGTCTAGCCTAGACACCGAGCGGTTTGTGGGGATTTCAGCCACGCGCAAACCATAAATTTCTTCAAACTCCACAGCCTCTGTTGAAGCAGTGCCCGTCATGCCTGCAAGCTTATCATATAGGCGAAAATAATTCTGAAAAGTGATCGAGGCCAATGTTTGATTTTCGTTGCGAACCTTCACGCCCTCTTTAGCCTCTAGGGCCTGATGCAATCCTTCGGAGAATCTGCGTCCATCTTGCATGCGCCCCGTGAATTCATCAATAATAATTACCGAACCATCTTTCACCACATAATCAACTTCGTTTCTAAAAACTTTATGTGCCTTCAAGGCTTGATTTATATGATGCACCACCGCAACGTGATTGACATCGTATAACGAAGTATTTTCTTCGATCATATTTTTTTGCCGCAATAGCGCTTCCATTTCTTCAACGCCCGCATCGGTTAAAAACACCGAGCGCTCTTTTTCTTCAATTTGATAGCCCTTTTCAGAAAGCTGTGGAATCAAGCGATTAACGTCTTCGTAGAGTTTTGAATTATCATCGGTTGGGCCAGAAATAATTAGCGGCGTGCGTGCTTCATCAATTAAAATTGAATCGACCTCATCTACAATTGCAAAAAATCTATCGCGCTGAACCATGTCTGAGAGCGCGTATTTCATGTTGTCGCGCAGAAAATCAAAACCAAGTTCATTGTTAGTAGCATAAGTAATATCACATCTATAGGCCGCTTGACGCTCAAAATCTTGCAGCTCGTTTGTGATGCAACCCACGGTTAATCCAAGAAATTCGTGAACCCTCCCCATCCAAGCAGCGTCCCGCTTCGCAAGGTAATCGTTCACCGTAACCACATGCACATTTCTGCCTGTTAAGGCGTTCAAATAGCATGGCAAAGTTGATACTAGAGTTTTTCCTTCACCCGTTTTCATTTCGGCGATGCGGCCTTGATGCAGCACCATTCCGCCAATTAATTGCACATCAAAATGACGCATGTTTAACACGCGTTTTGAAGCTTCACGCACCACTGCAAAAGCCTCGTGCAGCAAGCGATCTAGCGTTTCGCCATTTGCTAATCTCTGCTTAAACTCAAAAGTTTTTGCGCGCAATTCCTCATCTGAAAGCTCGGCAATGCTGGGCTCAAGCAGATTGATCTTCGCCACCTCATCAAACAAAGATTTAACAAAACGATCATTTACAGAACCGAAAATTTTTTTTATTAGGTAAGAAAGCATTATGATAATTAGAAAATTTGAATCTTAAAAAAACTCGACAGAGCCAAGAATAGCAGCGCTTCTTAAACAATAAACTAATTATTGCGAGGCGCTTAATATAAAATTTGAATATCTGCACCGCAAGCGATCAGTTTCTCGGCAAGCCTCTCGTAGCCTCGCTCTAGGTGATAAAGACGATTAATTACCGTGTCTCCTTCTGCAACCAAACCAGCCAAAACCAGCGATACAGAAGCGCGTAAATCGGTTGCCATAACTTCTGCGCCCATCAATTTTGGCACACCTTTTACCACTGCGCTATTGCCATGTGACTCAATATTGGCGCCCATTCGCACCAATTCTAGCACATGCATAAAACGGTTCTCAAAAATATTTTCTTCGATAGTTGAAGTACCAAGAGAGCTGTCGGCCACTGTCATCAAGGCCATTAGCTGCGCTTGCATATCAGTAGGAAATCCGGGAAATGGATGTGTCGCAAAGCTTACAGGCTTAACGCTTGGCGTAATTCTCTTCACCTCAATTTCACTCGCACTAATTTCAGTGATTTGTGCGCCAGCCTGCTCCAGCTCTTCCTTGAAGCCAGTTAGCAACCACGATTCAACACCTTGCAAACGCAGGCAACCGTTGGTAATAACGGCCGCAACCGCATAAGTCCCCGCTTCAATACGATCTGCAACCACGCGGTGACGCGCTTTATGCAACTTCTCCACCCCCAAAATCTTGATCTGCGGCGTTCCTGCGCCAGTAATTTTTGCGCCCATCGCGCTCAAACATTTTGCTAGATCAATAATTTCTGGCTCGCAAGCCGCATTATTAATCACCGTTTCACCTAGAGCCAACGAGGCTGCCATTAAAACGTGCTCGGTCGCGCCAACCGAAACTTTCTCAAAATCAATCACCGCGCCCTTCAAACGCCCTTCAACCGAGGCCTCAACATATCCGCCAACCAGCTCGATTTTCGCCCCCAATTTTTCCATTGCCTTCAAATGCAAATCCACCGGACGCGTGCCAATCGCACACCCTCCCGGCAGAGAAACCTTAGCCTTGCCAAAGCGTGCCAGCAAAGGCCCCATAATCAAAATTGAGGCGCGCATTTTGCACACCAAATCATAAGGCGCCACCGGATTTGTAATATTCGCCGCATCAAAAATCATCACCCTGCCTTGATGCCCCAACTCTTTATCCGCGCCATCAAGCTCAATTTTAATCCCCAAACTAGCCAATAAATTCGCCATTGTAGAAATATCCGCCACATGCGGCAAATTCGCCAAAGTGAGCTTTTCGTCAGTGAGAATCGAAGCTACCATCAAAGGCAGTGCAGCATTCTTCGCCCCAGCAATCTGAACGCTTCCAAGCAGTTTTTGACCGCCTTTAATTACAAGTTTTTTCATTTATAAAATTTTAAAATATTTACTCACCTTTCACAACCAAGCAAGATTTAACAAAAAGTGAAAGCGCGCTACTATAAGTTCGCTCCATCGTTGAAATTTTTCTAATACCAGAATCTAATTTAAGCGCAGTAAAACTATTATCGCCAATAGAAACAAGCCCTAAAATATTAGTGCTGCAAAGCGTAGCCTTCTGCTGCGGCTTAATATAAGGATCGTAATAAATCACCTCAGTAGCATCAGTATAAATAAACCCATGTCCCGCCGGTGCATTAGACACAGCGCAGGCCGAAAGCATTGAAAGAAAAATAAGTGCAAGAAAATTTCTCATAAAAAAATAAAAAAAAATTATAGGTGATTTTATGCCACTGCATCTCCACTAACACTAGGAATAAAACTAACCGCACTTTTATTATCAAAAACACCAGATGACTTCCGAATCTCCTTACCCGCCAGCAAATCTCTAATCTCCTCACCCGACAAAGTTTCATACTCCAACAAAGACTGCGCCAATTTCTCCAAATCAGGCTTCTTATCCAACAGAATTTGCTTCGCCCTTTGCAAGGCCTCCTCAATAATTCTCTTGGTCTCTTCATCGATAATCCGCGCCGTCTCCTCCGAAAATTCCTTACTAGAAACATAACCCTTCATGCTGTCGTCGGGGGTATAATCCACCGTGCCAACCTTATCACTCAAGCCCCAACGCACCACCATATTGCGCGCCATATCAGTTGCTTGCGCAATATCGGAAGACGCCCCCGTAGTTACCTTATCATATCCAAAAATCAATTCCTCCGCAGCCCTTCCACCCATTGCTACCACAAGGTCATCATGCAATTTAGCGCGCGTAACCGAAAAGCGATCAGTCTCTGGCAGGCGCATCACTAACCCTAGAGCGCGGCCGCGCGGAATGATAGTCGCCTTGTGAATCGGATCAGAATTAAGGCAATTAATCGCCGTAATCGCGTGCCCCGCCTCGTGATAAGCCGTCAACTCCTTCTCCGATTGCTGCATCACCATACTACGACGCTCCGCCCCCATCATAATTTTATCCTTCGCCTCTTCAAGATTGCTCATCGTCACCATTTTCTGATCACGCCGCGCCGCCATTAGCGCACCCTCATTGATCAAATTAGCCAAATCTGCCCCCGCAAAACCGGGTGTGCCACGCGCAATCACCTTCAAATCAATATCTGACGCCATCGCAACTTTTTTCACATGAACATTCAGAATCTGCTCGCGCCCAACAATATCAGGGTTTGGCACCGTAACCTGACGATCAAATCTACCGGGCCTTAGCAAAGCGCGATCCAAAACATCAGGCCTGTTAGTGGCAGCAATAATCACTACGCCTTCATTCTCAGAAAAGCCGTCCATCTCAACCAGCAACTGGTTTAAAGTCTGCTCGCGTTCATCATTTCCACCGCCAACACCAGAGCCGCGATGTCTTCCCACCGCATCAATTTCATCAATAAACACAATGCATGGCGCCTGTTTTTTCGCCTGCTCAAACATATCGCGCACCCTACTAGCACCTACACCCACAAACATCTCCACAAAATCAGAACCCGAAATTGAGAAAAATGGCACCCCCGCCTCACCAGCAATAGCACGAGCCAACAAGGTTTTACCAGTCCCCGGAGAGCCAATAAGCAAACAACCACGCGGAATCTTCGCCCCTAAATCAACATATTTTTTCGGCGCCTTCAAAAAATCGACAATTTCCATCAATTCCTGTTTAGCCTCGTCAATGCCCGCAACATCTGCAAAAGTTATTTTACCTTTATTTTCCTGCAAAAGCTTCGCCCGCGATTTACCAAATCCAAGCGCGCCACCCTTACCCCCGCCAGACATACCACGCGCAAAAAATACCCACAAAGCAATCATTAAAATGAATGGCAACCAGCCAACAATCCCTGCAATAATCCGATCCGACTTACTCACAAGAGGCACCGCATTAACCTCAACATTTTTTTCCTGCAATTTTTCAACTAAATTTGGATATTGCGGCAGATAAGTATAAAATTGCGAATCATCTTTTAAATTTCCCACCAAATCATCGCCCTTAATATCAACCTTTTTCACTTCACCAGCATCAACTTTTTGCATAAATTCACTAAAAGTAAACTTACGCCCAGCCAAGCCATCAGGCCCTCCAACAAGGTTTGAAACCACTATAATAGCAACAAAGATTCCCGCCCAAATTAAAAAATTGCGCGAGTTCGGATTTTTCGGATTTTTGATAGTTTGCATCATTGTTTTTTTTAAAGAAAAGTTACTACTAACCTAATCATTCGAAGTAATTTTTCCAAGGGGAAATTTGTAAATAATTGAAAAATTGAAGACTTATATTTTGCCGACCTATAAATTAGGCAACGAACCCGTCGCAAATCTAACTTCCCAAAAAATTTAAACTAAAAAAATCTAACTCAGAACTTTTAGAAATTTTTTACTCGATTTTTTTGGAATTTTTTTGATTTTTTCTGCGCTTTGGTTCGCAGTTTTGGTAATTTTTGGTGTTTAGGC